>DATCGA010000034.1:0-7328 GCA_036509215.1 Trebonia sp. | reverse complement strand
CCACCGCAACCCCACCCCCATCCACCGCAACCCCACCGACCTCAGGACGCTAGGCCAGTGCCATCGCGATCGCGTGCAGCGCCAGCCCCACCCCGGCCCCGACCACGGTGCCGTTGATCCGGATGAACTGCAGGTCGCGTCCGAGCAGCAGCTCGAGCTGGCTCGAGGTCTGCTCGGCGTCCCAGCGCTGGATGGTGCCGGTGACCAGGCCCGCCAGCTCGTCGTGGAACTGGTCGGCCAGCGACCGGGCGGCCGACTCGACCACCCGCTCGAGGCTCTCCTGCAATTTCGGGTCCGAGCCGAGGCGCCGGCCGCCCGCGCTGAGCGCGGCCGCCAGCCGGCGGCGCAACTCGGACTCCGGGTCAGCCGCCTGGATCCGCAGCGTCTCCTTGACGTTCTTCCACAGCGACGACGACCAGTCCCGCAGCACCGTGCTGCCGAGCACGTCGCGCTTGATCCGCTCCCCCCGCTCGCGCAGGTCGGGCGAGGTCTGAAGGCGCTCGGGGAGCCCGGCGATCCACTCCTCGAACTGCTTGCGGGTCTCGTCCTCGGGATCGGCCGCCATCGCCGGCAGGCGCTCGCGCAGGCGGTCGTAGAGCCGGTCGAAGGCCCGCCCGTACACCATGTCAGGCACCCAGCGGGGCGCCTCGGACTCGAACCGCTCGCGCAGCTCCTCGTGATGCTCGGCCAGATAGTGGTCGGCGCCGCTCACGATCGTGTTGAACACCTCGGTGTGGTGGCCCTGGGCGATGATGATCCCGACGATCCGCCCGGCCAGCGGCGCGACCTCGATCGAGTCGGCCGCCCGGGTCAGCTCGGCCGTGAGCGCCCGCTGGACGTCCTCGTCGCGCAGGCCGTCGGCCGCCCGGACGACCATGTCGGCGGCGTGGCCGGCGAACCGGGCGGCGTTATCGGGGTCGGTCAGCCAGCCGGCCACCCGGGAGGCGATCTGGGCCGAGCCGATCCGCTCGGCCAGCACGTCCCCGTTGAGGAAGTTCTCCTGCACGAACTGGCCCAGGGTGGCGGCGAACTGGTCCTTGCGCTCGACGATCACCGCCGTATGCGGTATCGGCAGGCCAAGCGGATGACGGAACAGGGCCGTGACCGCGAACCAGTCGGCGACCCCGCCGACCATCGCCGCCTCGGCGCCGGCCTGCAGATAAGTAAGGAAGGTCCCGTGGGCGCCGATCGCGGTTACGACCACGAACAGCACCGTGACCGCCCCGAGGAGAGCGGTCGCCCGTCGGCGGGCGGCGGCCAGACGGCGCGTCCGCACCTCCACCGACTCGCGCTTGATCGTGGTTGCCGGGGCTGAGGCCATGCCCGGAGTCTAGTTGCCGGCGCCGGTCGACTCCCCTGATCAGGCGGGGAGCCGGCCGGCGCCGGCGCTTAACGTGCTAGCTGGCGCACGCGGTCGAGAGGCCGCCAATCGCGGTGGTCAGGGTGCCGGTCGCTGCGGACTGGCTCTCGGTCAGGGACTTTTCCAGCGACGAAATGAACGAGCCGAGGGCGGCCTTGCCCGCGGCGGAGGTCAGCTTGGCCTCGTCAGCGGAGAGCTTGGCGATGTACGCCTTGATGCCAGCCGTGGCCTTGGCCGTCGACTCGGTCTGCAGCGGCGTCAGCGTGCCGATGACCCCGGCGCTAATCGGGCTGATGATCTTGCAGTCCGCTACGGAAACGCCGGTGGCGGCGGCCGAGGCGGCCGGGGAGGAAGCCGGCGTGCTGGCGGCGGCCGCGGACGCCGGAGCGCTTGACGAGCTCGAAGAACTACTGCTGCACCCAGCGATGAGGGCGCCGCCGACGGCCAAAACGGCCACGACGCTGAGGGATGAGCGCTGGAACATATCTGCTACCTCCATGGGAGCGGAACTAAGCGTTGCATCTCATGAGAATCTGGTTCTACCATAATGATCAGCTAATGTGACCTGGATGGCAACGGAAATCTCATCGGTGCCCCACGGCAGAAGGGACGTCGCATGCTGCCAGCCGACGCCAAGATCATCTCCGTCGACGATCATGTAATCGAGCATCCTCTGGTCTGGCTCGACCGTCTACCCGCTAAATACGCAGACGCCGCCCCTCACATCGTGAAGCTGCCCGACGGCAACGACACCTGGCTGTACGAGGGCAAGCAGTCGGGCAACTTTGCCCTCAACGCGGTCGCGGGCAAGCACCCGAGGGAGTTCGGGATGGACCCGCGCAGCTACGACGACATGCTCCCGGGCTGCCACGACATCGGCGACCGGATCAAGGACATGGACGTCGAGGGTGTCTGGGCGCAGCTCTGCTTCCCCAACTTCGGCGGCTTCGCGGGCAGCACCTTCTTCGCCGCCAAGGACAAGGACTTCGCCAAGATCTGCATCAGCGCCTACAACGACTTCATCCTCGACGAGTGGTGCGCCTACGCCCCCGATCGGCAGATCCCGCTGATGATGGTGCCGTTCTGGGACGTCGAGGCGTCGGTCAGGGAGATCGAGCGGACCGCGGCCAAGGGCGCCAAGTCGATCTCGTTCATCGAGGCGCCGCACAAGCTCGGCCTGCCCTCGTACCACACCGACCACTGGGATCCCATCCTGCGCGCGTGCGAGGAGGCCGAGCTCCCGCTGTCGATGCACTTCGGCTCCGGCGGGATGCCGCTCGGCCAGGCGCCGGACGGCGACTTCTTCATCAGCATCGCGCTGTTCGGCGTCAACTCGATGAACGCCACCGTCGACCTGCTCTTCTCCCCGATGTTCTACAAGTTCCCGAAGCTGAAGGTCGCGCTGTCCGAGGGCGGCATCGGCTGGATCCCGTACATCCTGGAGCGGACGGACTACTCGTGGGGCCGCCACAAGTACTGGTGCAAGATCAACGGCGACAAGCTCCCGTCCGAGCTGTTCCGCGAGCACATCTACGGCTGCTTCATCGCCGACCAGTCCGGCATCGAGCAGCGGCACCGGATCGGCGTCGACAACATCATGTTCGAGAGCGACTACCCGCACTCCGACTCGAACTGGCCGCACACCCGCAAGCTGCTCACCGACGCCTTGGCCGACGTGCCCGACGACGAGGCGCGCAAGATCGTGGAGCTCAACGCCCGCACGCTCTACCATTTCCCCGGCTGACACCCCACCGCCAACCCCGCCCCACATCGACGACCGCGGCCGCCGAGCATCAGGAGGACCCACGCCCATGACGGAAATAGCGGCCGGTAAGCGCCTGCGCAGCCAGGCCTGCGGGACCGAGGTCATCGTTGTCCGCGCTCCGGACCAGCCGGTGGAGCTGACCTGCGGCGGATCCGCAATGACGTCCGAGCCCGCAGCGGAGGGCACGCCCGCCCCGCCCAAGCCGGCCCCCGGCGAGGGCGCGCAGCTCGGCAAGCGCTATATCGACGAGCCGACCGGCCTCGAGCTGCTCTGCACAAAGCCTGGCAGCGCGGTCCCCGCCGCCGACGGCCGCGCGCTCACGCTCAAGACCGCCAAGCCCCTGCCGGCGTCGGACTGAGCGAAGGACAGGGACCGACTCGTTGAACATCGTCACGCTGCTGGACATGGCCGCGTCCGGCAACCCCGACCGGGTCGCGGTCGGCCGCCTCCGCTCCACCGCCGAAGACGCCGCCCCGCTCAGCTACCAGGACCTGCTCGACCGGGCCCGGGCCGGCGCCGGGGCGCTGCGCGAGCGCGGCGCCACCGAGCTGGTCTACCTCGGCGTCAGCGGCAACGCCTTCGCCCAGGCCCTGTTCGCCGCCGCCTGGGCGGGCATCCCGCTGGTCCCGCTCAACTACCGCCTCGGACGCGACCAGCTGGCCGAGATCCTCGGCCGGCACCCGGGCGCGCTCGTCGTCTCCGACGCCGAGCCGCCGACCAGCGGGCCCGTCCTTACCACCCGCGCCTGGGACGCAGCCTGCGCCCGGCCAGGCGCCGACGTGGCCCCCTGGGAGGACGACCAGGACGCGACCGCCATCCTGCTCTACACCAGCGGCACCACCTCCGCCCCCAAGGCCGCGGTCCTCCGGCACAAGCACCTGACCTCGTACCTGCTCGGCAGCGTCGAGTTCTGCGCCGCCGCCGATACGGAAACCATGCTCGTCAGCGTCCCGCCGTACCACATCGCGGGCGTCTCCAACCTGCTCAGCAACGTCTACGCGGGCCGCCGGATCGTCTACCTGGAATCCTTCACCCCCGGAGCCTGGCTCGACTCGGTCCGGACCGAGCACGTAACCCACGCCCTCCTAGTCCCCACCATGCTCGCCCGCCTAACCGAGCACCTCACCACCCCCACCCCCACCCCCACGGCCAGCACCGGAAGTACCCTCACCCCCACCACCACCACAGACCCGGCCGTCCCCACCCTTACCAACCTCGCCTACGGCGGGGCGAAGATGCCCGCCCCCGTCCTCGAGCGCGCCACCCGCCTGTTCCCCCACGTCGACTTCGTCAACGCCTACGGCCTGACCGAGACCAGCTCGACCATCGCCGTGCTCGGCCCCGACGACCACCGGGCCGCGCTCAGCGGTGACCCGGTCGCCAAGGCCAGGCTCGGCTCGGTCGGCAAGCTCCTGCCGGGAATCGAGGCGCAGGTCCGCGCGTTCGACGGAACCGTGATGCCGGCCGGCGGCATCGGCGACGTGCACGTCCGCGGCGACCAGGTCTCGGGTGAGTACCGGGGCACCGCCAGCGGGGTCGACGCCGACGGCTGGCTGGCGACCCGCGACCGAGGCTGGATCGACGCCGACGGCTACCTGTTCATCGAGGGCCGCTCCGACGACACGATCATCCGCGGCGGCGAGAACCTCGCCCCGGCCGAGATCGAGGACGTGCTCCTCGATCACCCCGCCGTGGCCGAGGCCGCCGTCGTCGGCATCCCCGACGAGCAGTGGGGCCAGGACATCGCCGCCGTCATCGTCGCCCGCCCCGGCCATCCCACCGACGCCGGCGAACTCCAGGCCTGGGTCCGCTCGCGCCTCAGGGGCGCCAAGACCCCCTCCCTCATCGTCTTCCGCGACTCCCTCCCGCACACCCCCACCGGCAAGCTCCTTCGCCGCGAAGTCCTAGCCGACCTCCTATCCGCCCGCCCCTAGCTGCCGCCCGGCCCAGCTCACCGCCCGCCCCTAGAACCGCTCCATTCACCCGTCACAAAGAGCGCTCCGCACCACCTAGCCGCACCACCTAGCCGCACTGCCCAGCCAACCGGCGCAGCCAACCGGCGCAGCCACCTCGCCGCGCAGCACCTAGCCCGTCCACAGAAAGCCATCCAAGGCGGCAACCCACCACGGCCCGGCCAAATCCCAACCCCCACCCCACCAGCCACTCCCGTATTCCCCCGCGCGGCAAGATCAACTTATTGTGCGACGTTTCAATACGCTTTCCGAATGTTTTGTCGCACAGTAATTTCTGGCGACCACGAATAGTGGCACATAGTAGTCGTTACTAAACGGATGGTCATATTTTGTGGCGATCATAGGGACGAACAGGCAGTCTTAGACGTATGGCAAAGCCGCGACCCATCACCTGGCCTGAGCTGCTCGACTTCCAATCTCGCATTGTCGGCCATCGGCAAGCGGTCCGCCTCGGCGTGTCCCAGACGGCGGTCGTGCGACGGACCAAGTCGGGAGCCTGGCAGCGGCTGCACCGAGGCACCTACGCGACGTTCACCGGGGTGCCACCGCGGGAGGCCGTGCTTTGGGCGGCGTTGCTGCGGGCGGGGCCCGGTGCCGTCCTCAGCTATGAGACGGCGGCAGAGGTCCACCAGCTCCTCGACAAGCCCGCAGCGAAGATCCACATCACCGTGCCCGCCAGCCACGATCCCGCCAGGCGCGGCCCGATCCGGGGCGTGATCATCCACCGGTCGCGAAACGTGACCAGCGAGCCCCTCCCGCCCTGGCAACTGCCGCGCACCCCGATCGCCGAGACCGTCCTGGACCTCATCGAGTCCGCGAAAACCACCGATGACGCCTTTGCCTGGCTCACGAAGGCGATCGGCCGAGATCTCGTAAATAGCGGGATGCTCAACGCCGCCCTTGTCGGCCGGAAGCGCATGCGCCGCCGCCCCTGGCTCGCCGAAGCGCTCACCGACGTGGCCGACGGCGTCATGTCGCCGATCGAGCTTCGCTACGTCCGAGACGTCGAACGCGCGCATGGCCTCCCGCAGGCCAGGCGCCAGGCCCGTCGCGAGCTCGACAGCGGAGCCCGCTTCCTCGACAACTTCTACGAGGCGTTCAAACTGTGCGTCGAGATCGACGGCCGGCTAACCCATCCGCCCGAGCAGAAATGGCGCGACGCCGACCGCGACAGCGACAACCTGTTCCGCGACGACGTGCAGACGATACGCCTTGGCCTGCGGCACGTGACATCCAGCCGCTGCGCGCAGGCCGCGAGGCTGGCCACGCTATTCATCAGGCGCGGCTGGGACGGGGCGGGACTGCGCCCATGCAGTCCCGACTGCGCCGTCAAGCAGGTGAAATAAGCGCCGGATCCCGCAAATTCACGAGTTTTCCGACGGCAGTGCCGTCGTCATAAGGGCGCCGTACGCCTCGATCGCAAGGTCGATGTTCTTCGAGGCCATGTGGCCAACGAGGAAGGCCATGCCTTCCCGATCGACGTCGCTGATCATGGTGCACAGCGTTACCAGGCGCTCGGCGTACTCCGGGGTGATCTCCTGCGGGTGATTCATGCTGGTTAGGGTACCTTTGTCCTCCTTGGCCGTGAGCCGGTCGCCCCAAGTCGCACCAGACAGGCCCGGCCGGGACGCCGTAGCGGGGGCGCCCCAGCCGGATCCGTAACCCCTAGGAAGCGGGCCGAAGGCGATGTCGGTGATCGCCGAGTTGAGCGCGGTGGCCTGGCCGCCGCCGCTGATCGTGTCGGAAACGGTGTTGGTCGCCGTCGAGATCACCGAAATGGACCCGGTGTACCCGTCCGGGTTCAGTGTGTCCGGCTGGTACCAGACCTTCTGCCCGGAGGAGAGCGTGATCGCATTCGGGTCGGAGAAGCCGCGCACATTCGGCAGCGTCCCGAAGTAGTGGTCGAATGAGCGGTTCTCCTGCATGAGGATCACCAGGTGCTTGATGTCGCGAATGCTCCCGCCCCGCCGCGAAGGCCGCCGCGGCTGCGGTTCCGGCTCCCTGCAGCAGGCGTCGTCGGCTGATGTCTGGCACTGGCACGCTCCGTCCAATCGCGTGGAAACAAATACCAGGTCAAACACTTGTACCCGCGGTTAACGTCGGGCCGCGACTAGATGAACGGTTAACGTCGTTTCCAAATAGTCAACAAATTCAAAAACTTTATCTCGAACGGACCGTGACTTCGCCTTTTTTGCTTTTCCTAAAGATTCGCGCCACCCGCCATCCCTGT
>DATCGA010000033.1:0-5877 GCA_036509215.1 Trebonia sp. | reverse complement strand
TGACCGCCATGCCGTCGGGCCGGGCGGAGATCGCGCCGTTGGTGAGGGCGATGTACCGCAGGTGCATGCTGTCGGCGTCCTCGCCCCGCTCGGCCACGTACGCCCGCTGGGCGGGGTCGTTCAGGTACGCCAGCGACGTGTCGTCGAGCTGCAGGTAGGTGCAGCCCTGTTCGGAGAGCCGGCGGACCTCCTCGGCGTAGGCGGCGGACAGGTCGGACCAGAACCGCTCGGCGTCCGGGTAGACGGACTCGTCGGCGACGGCCCGGATGCCGGACCGGTAGTGCACCATCGACGGGGCCGGGATCGTCAGCTTGGGCACGGAGTGGCCGGCGATCGACTGCAGGAACGCGAAGTCCTGGCCGAAGATCGTTGTGTCCATCGTGACCCGCCGGTCCACCAGGATCGCGTCTGGCGTGAACGTGATGTCGCCGCCCTCGTTGTGGAAGGTCGACAGCAGGCTCCCCGGCGCCTTGGAGATCCCGCCGATCTGGTACACGAAGTCCATGTGCCAGGTCGCCCGCCGGAACTCCCCGTCGGTGACCGACTGCAGCCCGGCCTCCTGCTGCAGGGCCACCGCCTCGCGGACCGCCCGGTCCTCGACCGCCCGCAGTTCCTCGGCCGAGATCGTGCCGGCCGTGCGCGCATCGCGCGCGGCGTGGAGCCACTGCGGCCGCAGCAGGCTCCCCACATGATCAGCCCGAAACGGCGGCGCCGTCCTCGTCGACATGGCCCGTCCTCTCTTTACCTCTTTACTTACGCTTCGGCAGGCGGTTTCTTGGCGAACATCGACCCCGACCCGCCGCCGTCAAGCACGAGGGTCTGGCCGGTCATGTAGCCCGCCCCGTCCGATGCCAAATAAGACACCGCCGCCGCGATGTCCTCGGGGTACCCGGACCTCCCGACCGCCAGCATGGCGCCGCGCCGCTTGACCTCGGCGTCGACGTCCAGGTTGGGGTCGAGCGAGAGCATCGAGCGGGAGGTCGCCACCATCCCCGGCGAGATCGCGTTGCAGGTGATCCCCCACGGCGCGACGTCGGCCGACAGCGCCCGGGTGAAGCCGAGCACGCCCGCCTTCGAGGTCGAGTACGCGGTCGACATCGCCACCGAGACCTGGCCGGCCTGGGAGGAGATGTTGATGATCCGGCCCCACCGCTGCGCCCGCATGTGCGGCACCGCGAACCGCGACATCAGGTAGGTGCCGCGCAGGTTGATGCCGAGCACGAAGTCCCAGACGTCGATCGGCACATCCTCGATGTCGGCCCGGTCGGCCCCCTGCGGTGCGGCCGCGCCGTTCACCAGGATGTCGAGCCGGCCCCGCCAGGCGGCGGCGGCGTCCACCATCCGCTGGGCGTCCTGCTCGACCGAGATGTCGCCGAGCAGGGCGAGGGCGGCGCCGCCGAGCCCGGTGATCTCCTCGACCAGCGAGTCGACGCCCCGCCAGCCGTCGTCGGCGACCCCGACGACCTCCTGGCGGCGGTTGAGCACGCCGGTGGCCTGCTTATCGGTCACCACCACGGCGGTGCCGGCGGCGGCGAGGGTGAGGGCGACGGCGCGCCCCATCCCGTCCCGCTTGCCGCAGCCGGTGATCAGCGCGACCCGGGTCGTCAATGGCCCGCCCCGCCCGCGTGGCCCGGCCGGTCGGCCGGGTAGGTGATGTCGATCAGCGCGGCGTCGACCCCGAGCTCGTTGCTGAGCATGCCGCGCATCAGGTCCTTCGGCACCAGGCAGTCCTCGCAGGCGTCGGGACCGGCGGTGATGACGACCGAGAGCTTGGCGTCGGCCTCCCCGATGGCCATGTGGTAGCCGTCCGCCTCGAGCGCTGAGCTGAGGGCGACGGCTCGTTCTGCGTAGTTCATTTCTTCTCCCCTACCGGGACGGACGTGCCCGACCACTCGCCGAAAATACGCACCACCATCGAGATGGCCGCGTTCTTGGCGCCGGCGACGATAATCGGGATCGACTGCGGGCCGCTGAGAATCGGGTGGAACTCCTCGTCGGCGCGCGGCGGGCCGTCGTCGTGGCCCGCGCCCGCGGCGCCGGGCGGGCCGAACCGCCGCGAGGTCACCTCGGCCTTGCCCGCCCGGCGGAACTCGCCGACCGTGCGGCCGGACCGCTCGAGCAGCCAATTCTGCACGTCGGCCTTGGCCAGGCCGGCCGAGGCGAACATCTGCGCATGCTCGGGGCAGAGCACCAGCGCGACCGCGCTCTTGGGAAAGATCTGCGAGCCGATCCGCGAGATCGTGTCCTGGAAGTCGCGCAGCACGTCCTCCGGGTCGGGCGCGTGCCGGTTATCGACGAACTCCATCGTGCGGGTGAGGGTGGCCGACACGGCGCTGACGCCGCCGGTCACGCCACCGTCGGCGGCGAGCGGCTCCCACGGGGACTCTTCCTCGTTCTCCGCGATGCAGATCGACCAGCGGCCGGGGACGCCCTGGGTGGCCTGCTCGAACACGTGCGGGTGGATCCCGAACGCGTTGCGCACCATGAGCCCGATCGCCCGCGGGATCGTCATGTTCGGGCGGAAGCCGGGGCCGAACGCGCCGCCCGCGGTGTTGAACCCGAGCTGCTGCCTGATCGGGCCGTTGACCACGATCAGCGGGGCGGGTCCGCTGGTGGACTGGAAGCCGCCGCCGCGCGCGGCCCGCTCGCGCATCAGCGCCTCGAACGCGGCCAGCACGACTGGGAAGTACTCGGGCCTGCAGCCGGCCATCGCGGCGTTGACCGCCGCCAGGTAGACGGTGCAGTCCCGGCCCAATTGCTCAAGGGAGCCGATGATCTCGCCGGGGTCCTTGTCGGTGGTGGCGAGGAACTCCTCGACCAGCGGCTTGGAGGCCGGGACGAGCGGGAGCCCGTCGGACCAGCCCTGCTCGTAGCAGTACTCGATGGCGCGCTGCGCCTCGTCGGGGTCGGGGTCGGGAGCGGGGGCGGCGGGGGCCGCGGCGGCCCCCGCCGTGTTGTCTGCCGTCATTCGCCGGCGGTGCCCTTCTGCGTCAGGAGCGCCACCACGTCGTCCAGCACCTGGGCGGCGCGGGCCTTGACCTGGTCCTGCTCGAGCACCGCGACCGGGTGCGCGGTGACGGCGTACTTATAGCCGGGGGCGCCGCGGAGCGAGGCCATCGCGTCGGCGGTCGCGCGGAACGAGTCGGTGACGATCACCGCGACCGGCACGCCCGCCGCCTCGAGCACCACGCCGTCGGCGGCCGCGGCAGCGCTGCACGATCCGCAGTCGCCGACGCCGGTCACCACGACGTCCGACTCCTGCGCCAGCTCCTTGATGATGTCCTCGGGCTCCGGCACCGCGAAGTTTGTCTTGGTCCGCTTGGTGACGGTGACGCCGTACTGCTCGGTGAGCAGGCGGCCGACCTCTTCGAGGAAGGGCCGCGCGTTCGTCTTGGTGTTGATGAGCAGTCCCACCCGTGCCCCGTTGAGGCTGGCGCGCCGGGGGGCTCTCGCCGCCGCCGGCCGGGCGGCGCTGGTCGTGACGGTCCCCGTGGGGTCCAGGATCGCGTTCGGCATGGACACTCCGACCTTCCTTTGTCTTGCTAACTACCGCTGCGGAGGTTCTACCATCCACAAGGCCGGCGTAGCCGTCGTTCATCTCGTCAACCGGGCATCTCTTCACGGTGGGCCCGGTGAGCTTGGCCCGGCCCTCATGCCGGCGGTCAAAAATTATGGGGACGCCATAACTGCCGCCTCCAAGGTGCGGCCCTACATATTTTCTGCCGGTTGTTTTGTGGCCGTACTCATGACAACCTCGATCACGGCTGCCCGGATATTAGATTTCATATCACGCGCTTCCCGTCGCGCCAAGTGTCATATATCGTCTTCCCGAGGCCGGGGGAACGGGTTATGACCTGCACCAAATCCGCCGGCCGAGCACTGTTGTCTAGCCCAAGCAAGGAAGCACACAGCATGGCTGACATGGTTCGCGCGGTCGTCCAGACCGGACCGCGGCAGATGGAGTTGCGCGAGTTCCCCCGCCCGGTCATCGGCCCCGACGACGGTGCGCTGCTGCGGGTCGAGGCCTGCGGCATCTGCGGCAGCGACGTGGAGCAGTACAAGGGGGCGATGGGCACCCGCGGGCTGCCGATGATCCCCGGTCACGAGCCCCTCGGCATCATCGAGGAGATCGCGCCGGCGACCGCCGCCCGCTGGGGCGTCTCGGTCGGCGACCGGGTGGCGGTGGAGATCCTCATCCCCTGCCGGTCCTGCGACCTGTGCCTGGCCGGGGGGTACATGCAGTGCAAGAACAAGGCCGGCAGCCACGGCGGCTACAACCCGCCCGAGCGCGGCCTGGGGCTCTACGGCGGCTATGCCGAGTACATGCACCTGCACCCGAACTCGATCGTGCACCCGGTCCGCGGCGACATCCCGGCCGAGATCGCGGTCATGTACAACCCGCTCGGGGCGGGCGTGCGCTGGGCGCTGCAGTACGGCGGGGTGCACCTGGGCTCTTCCGTGCTGGTGCTCGGGGCGGGCCAGCGCGGCCTGGCCGCCATCCTCGCCTCCAAGTACGTCGGCGCGGGGCTGATCATCGCCACCGGGCTGGCCCGCGACGCCAAGAAGCTCGAGCTCGCGCGCGAGTTCGGCGCCGATCACACCATCAACGTGGACGAGGAGGACACCGTCGAGCGGGTCCGCGAGCTGACCGGCGGTGACGGCGTCGACGTGGTGCTGGACCTCACCCCGATGGCGCAGCAGCCGATCCTCGACGCGATCAACGCGGTCCGCTGGGGCGGGACGATCGTGCTGGCCGGGCTGAAGGGCCACAAGGACATTCCGATCCCGACCGACATGCTGATCAACAAGGCGCTCACCGTGAAGGGCGCGTTCTCGGTCGACGCCGCCGCCTACACCGACGCGATCAAGCTGATCGAGTCGGGCCAGTTCCCGCTCGAGAAGATGCAGACCCACAAGTTCGGGCTTGACGACGTCGAGCACGCGATCAAGCTGCTGGCGGGTGAGATCGACGGCGAGGACGGGATCCACGTCGCCGTCATGCCGGGCCTCTAAGGAGATAGCTAAGACCGATGCCGATCATTGACACGCACGCGCATATCTTTCCCGGTGACTTCGGGCCGGCCCCGGCCGACTGCGACCCGGCCGGCTGGCCGGCCGTCGAGAACGGCCCCGACGAGTCGACCAGGCTGCTCGTCAACGGCCCGATGCGGTTCCCGGCCAAGAAGGTCTGGTTCGACGCCGAGGCGCGGCTGGAGGCGTCAGCCGCCTCCGGCCTCGACGCGGAGCTGCTCTCGCCGTTCCCCGCCCTGCTCAACTACCGATCGCCGGCCAAGACCGGGCTTGACCTGTGCCGGGTCACCAACGAGTACATCGCGGGCCTGGTCGCCGCCTACCCGGCCAGGTTCTACGGGCTGGGGACGATCCCGCTGCAGGACCCGGACCTGGCCACCGCCGAGCTGACCGAGCTCGGCAAGCTCGGCCTGGCGGGGGTGGAGATCGCCTCCAACATCGACGGCGCGTCGCTGCACGAGGCCCGGTTCGACGGTTTCTGGGCCGAGTGCGAGCGCCTCGGCACGGCCGTCTTCATCCACGGCATGCCGGCCCCGTCGGACCGGGTGCCTGGCGCCGCCGCGGCGACGTTCGGCGTCGGCGCGGAGGCATCGCTCGGCGCCGCCGCGATCATCTCGGGGGGTGTCGCTGAGAAGTACCCGCGGCTGAAGATATCCTTCAGCCACGCCGGCGGCGGGTTCCCGATGATCCTCACCCGGGCCCAGTGGTTCTGGGGCCGGACCTGGAACGAGGAGCCGCCGCTGCCGGAGTCGGAGCGCCCGGAGGCCGCCCCGTGGTTCGCCGAGCACTCCCCGATCGAGCTGGCCCGCCGGTTCTACTACGATTCCCTGGTCTTCGACCGGCGGG
>DATCGA010000032.1:0-11768 GCA_036509215.1 Trebonia sp. | reverse complement strand
AACTCCGGGTGGCCCGCCGCTTCCGCGAGCGTCTTCATCTCCTTGGCCGTCTGCACGGCGGCGGCGTGCCGACCGTTCTCGAACTGCGCGGCCAGCTGGATGCGCAGCCCCTCGAGCGTCAGCGCCGGGTCGCCGAGCTCGGCCCCGATCTTGAGAATCTCGCCCGCCACGGTGGCCGAATCGCCGACGTCGCCTGGCCCGTCGAGCGCCCAGCACCGGTGCAGCAGGACGGTGGCCAGCGTCCGCCGGTCCTGCGCGCGGCGCGCCATCGCCACCGAACGGTCGCTGAGCTCCAGCCGCTCAGGATAGGGGCGCACGTTGTGCAGCCAGTGCGCGAGGCGGGCCAGGATCGTCGCCCGAGTCGCGTCGTCGCGGGAGTCCAGTCGCGTGAGCGCCTCCTCCAGGAGCGCCTGCGCGCGCAGGTCGGGGCGGACTGACGCGGGCAGCACGCCGCCGTACCCGAGCGCCGCCCGTGCGAACAGGTCGTCGCTCCCGTGGCGGCGGGCGGTGTCGGCCGCCTCGGCGAACCGCTCGTCCCGGTAGGCGTACTCTCCGGCCCGGTCGTGCGCGCCCGCCAGGTCGAGCAGCAGCTCGCAGCGGAGCCCCTGGTCCTCGGGGCCGAAGCGGTCGAGGAGCTCAAGCGCCTTCCTGAAGTGCCGCACCGCGACCTCGGCCGCGACCTCCTCGAGGGCGCGCTGCCCGGCCAGGCGGCCGTACCGCACCGCCTTCTGCGCCGAGCCCCGGTTGGCGGCCGCGCCGAAGTGATGCGCGAGCTCGGCCGCGGCGACACCGGGGCGGTACTCAAGCTTGTCGCCGATCCGCTGGTGAAACACCGACCGGCGGCCCCGGCTCAGCTCCTCGGAGGTCACCCGCCGGGTCAGCGAGTGGGAGAACCGCCAGTGATCGGGCTCGTCGTCGATCTCCGCGATCAGCCCCGCCCGCGCCGCCTCTTCCAGGCGGTCGACGGTCTGGGCGTCGGTCAGCGACGCCGCCGACGCCAGCAGGCCGGCCTCGAACCGCTCGCCGATCAGCGCGGCGACCGCGAGCGTCTCCACGCAGCCGGGCGTCAGCCGGCGCAGCCGCGACCGGACCATGTCGCGGATGGATTGCGGGATCTCGGCCGGGGTCTCGCCGAGCCGGACCACGTCCCGGTCGAACGCGCCGACCTCCGACAGGTGCCTGGCCATCTCGAGCAGGAAGAAGGGGTTGCCGGCGGTCTCCCACTCAAGCTCGGCCACCATCCCCGACTCGCGCTCCCTGAATGGCCGGCCGACCGCGTCCTCGAGCAGGGTGGTGACGGCGTGATGCTCAAGCCCGCGCAGCGACACCCGGCGGCAGTCGATGTCGCGGGTCAGCGAGGGCAGGGCGGCCGAGAACTCGCTCCGCTCCGGCCCCAGATCGCGGTACATGGCCACGGTCAGCAGCGGCGTCGAGCGCCTCGCCCGCATCAGGTGCGGAAGCAGGAAGAACGACGGCTGGTCCGCCCATTGCAGGTCGTCGAGGACCAGCAGCACCGGACGGCGGGCCGCGATCCGCCCGATCCACGTGTCGATCGACTCGAACAGCCGGAAGCGCTCGGTCTGGGCCGCCGCCGCAGGCGCGGCCGAGGCCCCGACCCGGTGCGCGGGCTCGGGGCAGAGCCGGGCGATCTCCTCCGCCAGCCCGGCCAGGTCGTGTCGCAGCAGCGCGTCCGGGCAGGCCCGCGCGTAGTCATTGAGAGCCTCGCGGAACGCCTGGTAAGGGGCGGGCACATGCTCGTCCCAGCGCCCGTATAGCACCAGGCCGCCGTCCTCGCTCACCAGCCGGGCTAGCTCGGCCGTCAGCGCCGTCTTCCCGATCCCCGGCTCCCCGGCGATCAGCGTCAGCACCCGATGGCCCGCCTTCGCGCTCGACCACGCCTCCCGCAGCGCGCCGAGCTCCTCCTCGCGGTCGACGAACGCCGCGCTGGCGGCCGACTCGATCCACACCACGTTCGAGGCGTCCGCGTCGCCCGCGAAGCCGTCCGCGTCGGCGGCCGAGCCGGCCGAGTTGGCGTCTGGGGGGGTGCCCGCCCCGCCGAGGGCGGGGCCGGGCGGCGCTGCGGGCCTGCGGCGGGCGGCCGCCATGAACTGCTCGCGCTGCGGTGCGGAAAGCTCCAGCGCATCGGCCAGCAGCTCGGCGGTGGCCCGGCGCGGAGTCTGGTTGATACCACGCTCGAGATCGCTCACCGTGCGCGGGCTGATCCCGGCGGCCGCGGCGAGCTCCTCTTGGGTCAGTCCCCGTTCGGCCCGAAGCTGCCGGAGCAATTCCGCGTACTGGCTGGCAGGCTGCTCCGACATGGTCGGGGATCCCTTCGCAGGCCTTCGCGTTCCCATTTTCTGCTGGGCCCCGACCACGGCGCGCGGGCAGCGTTGCGCGGACACGGTGCGGCAGGACCCGGTACCCAGGCTATCGACGCGCGACGGTGCGCATATCGGTTACTTAAGAACGTTTTCCGTTTGGCGGCCGACGCGGGCCGCGCGGTAGCGAGCTATGTGGTAGCAGGGGAGGGAGTAGCGATCCGGGCCGGCCCTCTCCGCGATCACGCCCGACCGCGAATGCTCGCAGGCGTGCTCCCACTCGGCCGCGATCGGCCCCCAGTCCCAGGACGCGTTGCTGCGGATGCCCGCATAGCGGAAGTCGGCCGCCCAGTTGGCCACCAGGATGACGATCAGCCCGCCGACCACCCAGGCCGGCCGCAGGCCGACGCCGCGGCGGCGATGGACGCCGTTCGACCGCTGCCGCAGGACGTAATCGACCCCGATCACCGCGATGCACTCGATCAGGAAGATGGGCAGCGTCGTGTAGCGGGAGCCGGGCTCGTTCTCCGCCGACACCGTCTGGGCGGCCAGGTGCGGGGTCAAGGTCGTGCCGAACATCGAGAAGAAGAAGCCGGCCAGCAGGGCGTTCACCACGAAGAGCCGGTTCGGCGGCTGGGTGACGAGCATCGCGCCGATCGCGACGGCTAGCGGGATCGCCACCATCACCGTGGCGCCGTCCCGTCCGGCCAGCCACTGCAGTGCGAGCGCCAGGTGCCAGCCGAGCGACGGCAGCACCACGTCGTGGGCGTAGAAGGCCAGCGAGTGGCCGAACGGCCCCGCCTTGTCGGCCAGGCGCGACTTGCCGGACCAGTAGCTCGGCAGGATCTCCGGTATCTGCACCAGGCAGCCCGCCGCCCAGCCTGCGGTCGCCGCGTGCTCCCGAGGGCGGCGCAGCGCGTACAGGCGCGCCGCCGCCATGGGGACGAACAGCGCGTTCACGCTGTTGCTCGAGGCCGCGGCGAAGGCCACGAACGCCGCCACCGCCATCCCGGCCGGCGTCCGCGGCCGCCACAGCAGCGCCCAGAAGACAGCCAGCAGCAGGTACCACGGGGTGTTGACCCCGCTGTCGGCGATCTCCATCGGCGCGGTCGGCAGCAGCACCACGGCGAGGCCGAGCAGCGCCCGCAGCCCCGCCGACCTGACATGGCCTGCGCTCGCGTGAAAGACGAACAGCCCGCAGGCGGCGGCCACGACCGCGCCGGACACGGTGAAGAACCGGGTCACCTCGGGCAGCGGAAAATAGGCCGCGAACTGCGCGAGCACGCGCGGGACAAGCTGCTCGTAGCCGTTGTAGACCAGGAACACGTGCCACGGCTGCTGCAGCGCCTGCCGGAAGAACTCCCAGTAGTCCTCGCCGTAGATGGTGTCCCAGGACGGCAGGCCGGGAACCCGGAACAGCAGCGCCAACGCGCCGAGCGCAACCGCCGCGACCTGCGCCGCGACCAGCAGCAGGAGCCGGCCCGACGAGCGCGATGCCGCCTGCCGCGACTCGGGAAACAGGCTGCCGAGCGCGCCGTCGGCGTCCCGCAGCCGTCGCTGCGCGCGCTGAGCGGCCTCGTCGAAGCGCACGGCCGCGGCCGACGCGGACTCAGTCACTCCACCCCCCGGTTGAGTGTGAGTTCACTCAACCCCCCGGGCGAGCGTGGGATTCAGAGTAGCGGAGTCGGTATCTGAGCGGAGTCGGTTAGTTACATTGCGTTGACGTTGGTTCCGAGCCAGTCGGCGGCGATGCGCTCGGCCAGCCGCTCCACCAACGGGCCCGCGTTGGTCATGCACCGGTCGGGGTCAGACTCAATATCGGTGACGGCGTAGGCGGCGGAGATCCCCACCGCCCTGAGCTCATCCGGCGACAGCGTGCACCGCCCCGCCACCGCCACCACCGGGACCGGCGGCGTGTGCGCGGCGGCGGCGCGGGCCACGCCGACCGGGGCCTTGCCGTGCAGCGTCTGCGCGTCGAGGGACCCCTCGCCGGTGATCACCAGCCGCGCCCCGTCCAGCCGCTCGCCGAACGAGGCCAGCTCGAGCAGCAGCTCGATGCCCGGCCGCATCCGCGCGCCGAGGAAGAGCAGGGCCGCGAACCCGAGCCCGCCGGCCGCGCCCGCCCCCGCCGCGTCCGCCACCCGGGTCGGCGAGGCAGACCCGGCGCCGGGGTCGACTCGCGAGGCGGCGACCGCCGACTCGGCCAGGTCGGCCCACCGCGCCAGCCCGGCCTCGAGCACCCGCACGTCGTCGTCGGAGGCGCCCTTCTGCGGTCCGTACACCGCGGCCGCGCCGGCGGCGCCGAGCAGCGGGTTGTCCACGTCGGAGGCGAGCCAGAACTCCACCCCGGACAGGGCGTCCAGCCGCGGCAGCTCGAGCGACGCCAGCCGGCCGAGCGCCGCCCCGCCGGGCGGCAGCGGCCGCCCGGACTCGTCCGTCAGCTCGGCCCCCAGCGCCTGGGCCAGGCCGGCCCCGCCGTCGGTGGTGGCCACCCCGCCCACCCCGAGCACGATCCGTTTGGCCCCCATCCGGGTGGCCGCCAGGATCAGCTCGCCGACGCCGCGGCTGGTCGCGGTCAGCGGCGCGAGCTCGCCCGGCGGCAGCAGCGTCAGCCCGCACGCCTGCGCCGCCTCGATCACCGCGGTCCCGTCGAGCAGCGCGAACGAGGCGGTGACGGCCCGGCCGACCGGCCCCCGGACCCCGATGTCGACCTGGCGGTAGCCCGCCGACACCGCGGCCGCGACCGTTCCGTCCCCGCCGTCGGCCACCGGCACCGGCACGACCTCGCCGCCGAACCCGGCCCGGGCCAGCCCGGCCGCCACCCGGGCGGTCACGTCCTCGGCCGACAGGCTGCCCTTGAACTTGTCCGCCGCCACCACGACCCGCTCGACCATGACCCGATTCAAGCACGCCGATCCCGCCCTGGTCGTGCGGCCCCGGTGGCCCGGCGCCTGACTAGGCGGTCATCATCACGGATAGCGGGTCGTGTCCGGCAGCGCGGGGGAGACCACCCACAGCACCCGGGTCGGCCCCGACTGGTCGATCGCCCGGAAGGCGTGCCTGGCGCTCGCCGTGAACGTGAACGCGTCCCCCTCCTCGAGGACGACGATCTCCTCGTCGATGGTGATCTCGAGCCGCCCGGCCATGATGAACACCAGCTCCACGTCGGCCGGGAGCGCATACTGCTCGTCGCCGCTGCCGCCACCGGGCGCGATGTCGGACAAGATCGCCTGCATGCGCCGCTCGTGAGCCGGCGTGAGGAGGTACTCCGCCATCCCCTTGCCGCCGAAGCTGATCGTCGGCCGCTCGCCGGCCCGGACCACCTCGCCCTTCGACGGCTGGAAGAGCGAGCCGACCGAGACTCCGAGCGCGTCGCACAGCCGGATCAGCGAGGCGACCGAGACGTTGGCCAGGTCCCGCTCCAGCTTGGACAGGAACCCCTTGGTCAGCCCGGCCTCCTCCGCGACCTCGGCCATCGACTTGCGCGCAGCCAGCCGGGCCGCGCGCAGCTGGGCGCCGACACGTGCGTCATCCATGAAACATCCGTATTAATTCAGGAAACAAGGGTTGACTAGCAGGAAACTCATCCCCCACTATATCGGGGCATAGGCAGGTGCTATGTGGGAGAAGGCCAGATGACGACAGCCAGCGAGACGCGGGCCGACGAGGCAGGCAGCGGCAACGGCCTGATCGGCCAGATCGAGGTGCACTCGATCGACTGGATTCCCGACGCCGAGCGGCACGGGCGGCCGTGGCTGCAGTCGATGCTCTGGTTCCTCGGCAACTTCCAGTACTTCACGATCCCGATCGGCTTCGTCGGCCCCGCGCTCGGCCTCTCGCTCGGCTGGTCCATCCTGGCCGGCGTCGCCGGCATCGCCTTCGGCACGCTGTTCATGGCCTTCCACGCCACCCAGGGACCGGTCTTCGGCCTGCCGCAGGTCATCCAGTCTCGCGCGCAGCTCGGCTATCGCGGCGTGATCGTCGCCATCGTGGCCGCGCTCTTCACCTACATGGCGTTCAACGTGGCCGACCAGATCCTGATGTCGAGCGGCCTCAACGGCGCGTTCGGCTGGTCGTCGGGCTGGGTCGCGGCGGCCACGGCGGTGATCGCGGCGCTGCTGGCGATCTTCGGCCACGACTGGGTGCACCGGGTGTTCCGGTTCCTGCTCGTCATCTCCCTCCCGTGCTACCTGATCATCTCGGTGGCGATCCTCATCGGGCACGCCGGCGGTCACACGCCGCAGCACCCCGGCGGCTTCCTCTTCGCCGCGTTCATGGCCCAGTTCGCCACCGCGGCCGCCTACAACATCACCTACGCCCCCTACGTCTCGGACTACACCCGGTACATGCCGCGCAGCACCTCGCCGCGCGGGATCATCGCGGCGGTGTTCTTCGGCGCCTCCGGCTCCGCGATCTGGCTGATCGCGCTGGGCGCGTGGCTCGCGACCCGGCTGGGCGTCACCGACGGCCTGTCCGGGCTGGTGCAGGTGGGCGACAACGTGGCCGCCCCGCTCGGCACGGTCACCGCGTTCCTGTCCGCCACCGCGCTGCTCGCGACCATGGGCATGAACGCCTACGGGGCCATGCTGACGGTGCTGACCGGCATCGACTCGTTCCGCCCGATCCGCGTCAACCGCACCTGGCGGGTCGTCACCATCGTGGTGCTCGCGATCATCTGGTACGCGGCCGGCGCGGCCATCTCCAGCAGCGGCAACGCGACCGCCGAGAACACGGTCCTGGACTCGCTCACGCTGATGCTCTACCTGCTGGTGCCGTGGACGGCGCTGAACCTGGTGGACTTCTTCTTCGTCCGCCGCGGCCACTACGCGATCACCGACATCTTCAAGCCCGACGGGGTGTACGGCACGTGGGGCTGGCGCGGGCTGACCGCCTACGGCGTCGGGTTCGCGGCCATGATCCCGTTCATGGTGCTGCCGCCGCTGTTCGGCCTGTCCTACGAGGGGTACGTGCCCGCGCACCTGGCCCACGGCGTCGACTACTCGTGGCTGGTCGGCCTGGTCGTGTCCGGTCTGGTCTATCTGGTAGCGTCCCGGTCGCTGGACCTGGCCCCGGAGCGCGCCGCTATCGAGGCCAGCGATCGCGAACTGCAGACGATCAGCGGGAGTTCAACGAGTGCCTGAGAGCAAGCCGCAGGGCCAGCCCGACCGCCAGCCCGGGCGCGCGCCGCTGCCCTGGACCGAGCCGCGCGTCACCGTCGACGGGATCGTCGGCCAGGTCGACGCCACGGTCGTGCCGAGGTACGGCGGCGAGCCGACGTTCGCCCGGCTGCCGCGGCTGTCCGACGTGCCGAGGACCGACGTCGCGATCCTCGGCGTCCCGTTCGACACCGGGGTCAGCTACCGGCCCGGCGCCCGCTTCGGC
This sequence comes from Trebonia sp., assembly GCA_036509215.1. Lineage (GTDB taxonomy): Bacteria > Actinomycetota > Actinomycetes > Streptosporangiales > Streptosporangiaceae > Trebonia. The sequence continues at coordinate 4,068 of DATCGA010000032.1, read as the reverse complement.
CCCGGTCACATCAGGGAATCGTCCCGGCTGCTGCGCCCGTACAACCCGGCCCTGCGAGTGTCGCCGTTCGCCGTCCGCCAGGTGGCGGACGCGGGCGACCTCGGCGTCAACCCGTTCGACATCGGCGAGGCCATCGTCGCCATCGAGCGCGGCGCCCGCGACCTGCTCGAGCGGGCGCCCCGGGTGCTGACCCTGGGCGGCGACCACACGATCGCGCTCCCGCTGCTGCGGGCCGTGCACGCCGCCCACGGCCCGGTCGCGGTCGTCCACTTCGACGCCCACCTGGACACCTGGGACACCTACTTCGGCGCCCCGTACACGCACGGGACCCCGTTCCGGCGGGCGTTCGAGGAGGGCCTGCTCGACCCCGAGGGGTGCCTGCACGTCGGCATCAGGGGGCCCCTCTACGACGCCGACGACCTGGTCGGGGACGGCGCGGTCGGCTTCCAGATCGTGCCCGCGACCGAGCTCGAGCACCTCGGCAGCCTCGGCGTGATCGAGCGGATCGCGGCCCGCGTCGGCGACCGCCCGGTCTACGTGAGCGTGGACATCGACGTGCTCGACCCCGCCTTCGCGCCCGGCACCGGCACTCCCGAGGCGGGCGGGCTGACCAGCCGCGAGCTCCTCGCCGTGCTCCGCTCGTTCGCCACCCTCAACCTGGTCGGCGCGGACATCGTGGAGGTCGCCCCGGCCTACGACCACGCCCAGATCACCGGCATCGCCGCCGCCCACGTCGGCTACGAGCTGCTGTCGGCCCTGGCCCTCGGCAAGGGCTAGCCCAACAAGGCAAAAGTTCCAAACCGGCTTATCGAACGGACCGTCGCTCCGCCTAATCCTGACTAGCGATCGTCTAATTTTCAATAACATATTCGTTAAGTGGCAACAAGTTGCGCATATGATTGCATATAATTTGCGATCTTGTATTGTCTGCCTGTACATTCCTGCCATGCCTCCAACTTCCCAGCACGAGGCACTGCACCGCATTTTCCTGCAAGACGAGACCCTGTTCGCGCGCGCCGCAGCGCACATTCTCGGCATCGTCGTTCAGGAACCCCAACAGGTGACAGTGCTCAGCAACGACCTCTCAACCGTCAAGCCGCTAGAACGGCGGGCCGACTCGGTGCTCATGGCCGAGTGGCTCATTGACGACCCGGCCGGCCGGTACGTCCTGATCATCGAGTCCCAGACGGACCCCGATGAGGCCAAACTCAGGCGATGGCCGTACTACATCGCCTACCTGCACGACAAATACGAGTGCCCGGTGGTGCTCCTGGTCGTGTGCAACAAGGAGTACACGGCCAGGTGGGCCAGGCAGCCGATCGTGATCGGGTTGCCGGATCTGACCTGCATGCTCGTGCACCCCGTCGTACTTGGGCCGGACAATGTGCCGGCCGTGACGGACCTAGCGGAGGCAGGAGGCGATGTCACCTTCGCCGTCTTCTCCGCTCTCGCGCACGGTCGCAGTTCAAAGGTCAGTGCAATACTTGAGGCACTGGCCGGCGCGCTGAAAGCGACCGACAGGGACACCGCCCTGACACTCATCGAGATAACCGAAGCCGGCCTCAGTGAAACAGCCGGCCAGCAGAAGTGGAGGGACCTGATGGCCAAGCAGCTCATCCCGTACGTGTCGGAGTTCCGTCGGCAGGGCATCGAAGAGGGCCGCGTTGAGGGCCGCGTTGAGGGCCGCGTTGAGGGACGCGTTGAGGGCCGCGCTCAAGGCGAGGCTGCGGGCCAAGCTCGGGCAATCCTGCGGATCCTCGACAAGCGCGAGGTCACCGTCGATGACGACTCGCGTGAGCGGATCGTCTCGTGCGCCGACCTCGACACGCTAACCACCTGGCTGGACCGTTCCCTCACCGCCGCTGAGGTCGGCGACCTCTTCGCGTAACCCGTCTGTCGGATCAAGTGGCCGCCGGGCGATGGCGGCCACTTGATCGATAAAATTTTCATGAGTTGGCAACCAGTTGCGCATAACCATAACTATTAGTTGCGATGCATGGAACGCGAGACGCTGGGGAGGAACTGGTTTGGACGGATGGTGCTGGGGAGGTAACGGGACCCCGGGTTCCGCACGGCCCGGGTTCCATCCATGAGGGAGGTGCGCGCATGACCACCGACCAGTCCAAGCCAACCACCACGGATGCCGGCATCCCGGTCGAGAGCGACGAGCACTCGCTGACCGTCGGCCCTGGTGGCCCGATCCTGCTGCAGGACAGTTACCTGATCGAGCAGATGGCCCAGTTCAACCGGGAGCGGATCCCGGAGCGGCAGCCGCACGCAAAGGGCAGCGGCGCGTTCGGCCGGTTCGAGGTGACGAACGACGTCAGCCAGTTCACCAAGGCGGCGGTGTTCCAGCCCGGCACCACGACCCGCCTGGTCGTCCGGTTCTCCACTGTGGCGGGGGAGCGGGGGTCCCCCGACACCTGGCGGGACCCCCGCGGGTTCGCGGTCAAGTTCTACACCACCGAGGGCAACTATGACCTCGTCGGCAACAACACCCCAATCTTCTTCATCAAGGACCCGATGAAGTTCCAGCACTTCATCCGCTCCCAGAAGCGCCGCGCCGACAACGGGCTGCGCGACAACGACATGCAGTGGGACTTCTGGAGCCTCTCCCCGGAGTCCGCGCATCAGGTCACCTACCTGATGGGCGACCGGGGCATCCCGCGGACCTGGCGGCACATGAACGGCTACGGCTCCCAGACCTACAGCTGGATCAACGCCGGCGGCCAGGAAGTCTGGCTCAAGTACCACTTCATCTCCGAGCAGGGCAACGAGTTCTTCACCCAGGCCGAGGCCGACGCGATGGCCGGCATCGACGGCGACTTCCATCGCCGGGACCTGTTCCAGGCGATCAAGGACGGGGAGTTCCCCAGCTGGACGCTGAAGGTGCAGGTCATGCCGTTCGAGGACGCCAAGACCTACCGGTTCAACCCGTTCGACATGACCAAGGTCTGGCCGCACGCCGACTACCCGCTGATCGAGGTCGGCCGGATGACCCTCGATCGCAACGCGACCGACAACCACACCGAGATCGAGCAGGCCGCGTTCCAGCCCAACAACATGGTGCCCGGCGTCGGCGCCAGCCCGGACCGGATGCTGCTCGGCCGGCTGTTCTCCTACGCCGACGCGCACCGCGCCCGGCTGGGGGTGAACTACCAGCAGATCCCGGTCAACGCGCCGGTCTCGCCCGTGCACTCCTACAGCAAGGACGGGGCGATGCGGATGCAGAACGTGTCCGACCCGGTCTACGCGCCCAACTCCAAGGGCGGCCCGAGCGCGGACACCGAGCGCTACACCCCGCCCACCTGGTACGCCGACGGCGACATCATGCGCAGCGCCTACGAACTGCACGCGGAAGACGACGACTGGGGCCAGCCGGGCGCCCTCGTCCGCGACGTGATGGACGACGCCGCCCGCGACCGGCTGGCCGGCAACATCACCGGCCACCTGCTCAACGGCGTCACCGAGCCGGTCCTGCAGCGCGCCTTCCAGTACTGGAAGAACGTCGACAAGAACCTGGGCGACAAGGTCGAGAAGGGAGTCCGCGACGGCCAGTCCTAGACGGCCTAGCGGGCCGCGTCGGCCAGCACTCGCAGGATGCGGACCTGCCGGCCCGCCAGGCGGGTAACCGCGAGCCCGCCCAGGTACGCCGTTAGCGCTGCCCCTGTCGCAAGGCCGGCCGGCACCGCCGCCCAGGTCAGCCACGGCTCGTGCCAGAGCTGGCCGGCCACCAGGACCGCGATAGGCACCAGCGCGGTGAGCGCGACGACCACCAGGGCGATGTGCACCTTCAGTGAGTAGGCCGGGGTGGGGCCGCCGGTCTCGTCGAGCGGCTGGACGCTGATCAGCGACGAGAACGGCGCCAGCGCGGCCGCCCCGCCGAGGATGGCCGGAAGGACCGCCAGCACCCACGGCCAGGCCGCGTGCTCACCGCTCAGCGCGGTGAACGCGATCGTGACCGCGACCGTGTAGGGCGCGACCACGATCAGCCACGCGGCCTGCCGGCCGCGGACGTCGGCCCGGCTTGAGCCCGGGGTCATCACGGTCAGCCACAGGCTGGTGCCG
>DATCGA010000031.1:0-27871 GCA_036509215.1 Trebonia sp. | reverse complement strand
TTCGCGGTGGTCGGCGGGACCGCGGTCGGCCGGGGCCGGGGCGAGCAGCTCAGCCCGGCGCTGGCCGCCCCCGCCAGGTACCACTGGGTGCTGGCGTTCGCCGACGGGCACCTGTCCACTCCGGCCGTATACGCCGCCCTCGACCGGTTGCGACCGGACGCCCGGGAGCCGGAGCTCGACGCCGAGCTGATGGCGGCGCTGCGGGCCGGGGACCCCAACCGAGTCGGCGCCTCGCTCAGCAACGACCTGCAGGCCCCGGCGCTCGCGATGTTCCCCGCCCTGCGCAAGACGCTCGCGGCGGGCAGGGAGTTCGGCGCGCTCGGCGCGCTGGTGTCCGGCTCGGGGCCGACCTGCTTCTTCCTGGCCCGCGACCAGCGCCACGCGGCCGATCTCGCGGTCGCCCTGTCGAGCGCGGATGTGTGCCGGACGGTCGCTCAAGCGACCGGCGCGGCCCCCGGCGCGTCGCTGATCGCCGGCTGATCGGCCCGTTTGCGCTCGCCCGCTCGTAGCGCCGACATGCCCGCGCTCTAGCCGAGTGCCTCGGTGAGCTCGAACCAGCGTTCCTCGAGGCCCTCGACGTCGGCCTCGAGCGCGGCGATCTCCTTCATGCGCTTGCTGAGGCCCTGGTAGTCCGAGTGGTCGTGGGTGGCGAGCGCGTTCTTGGCGTCGTTGATCTGCTCGGTCAGCTTGGCCATGCGGCGCTCGACCGAGGCGACCTCCTTCTGCGCGTCCCGCAGCGCGGCGCCGCTCAGCGCGGGCAGAGCCTCCGCCCCGTCCGCGTCCTTGCTCGTCGCGACGGCCTTGCTCGTCGTGGCGTCGGCCCTGGTGGCGGCGGGCAGCCCGCTGATTCCGGCCGCCGTTTCAGCGGCCCGCAGCCGGAGGTACTCCTCGACCCCGCCGGGCAGGTGCCGCAGTTGGTGGCGGAGGATCGCGTACTGCTGGTCGGTGACGCGCTCCAGGAAGTAGCGGTCGTGCGAGACCACGATCAGCGTCCCCGGCCAGGAGTCGAGCAGGTCCTCGATCACCGCCAGCATGTCGGTGTCCAGGTCGTTGGTCGGCTCGTCGAGGATGAGCACGTTCGGCTGGTCGAGCAGGATCAGCAGCAGCTGCAGGCGGCGCTGCTGGCCGCCGGACAGATCCCGGATCGGGGTCGACAGCTGCGCGGTGGAGAAGCCGAGCCGCTCGAGCAGCTGGGCCGGCGTCAGCTCCTGGGTCTTTGACCCGGCGCCGAGGGTGTAGCTGGTGCGCAGGCCCCCGAGGAGCTCCCGCACCGGCTCGTCGAGGTGATCCTCGAGCTCGCCGATCCGCTGCGCGAGGGTGGCGATCCTGACCGTCTTGCCCCGCCTGACCGTGCCCGCGGTCGGCTGCACGGTTCCCGCGATGAGGCCGAGCAGGGTGGACTTGCCCGCCCCGTTGACGCCGAGGACGCCGGTCCGCTCGCCCGGCGCGATCCGCCACTCGACGTCGCGCAGGACCTGGTTGCCGTCGTAGTCGACCGAGGCGTCGAGCACGTCGACGACGTCCTTGCCGAGCCGCGCGACGGCGAGCGACTGCAGCGATGCCCGGTCGCGGATCTCCGGCACGTCGGCGATGAGCGCGTTGGCCGCGTCGATGCGGAACTTGGGCTTGGACGTGCGGGCCGGCGCGCCGCGGCGCAGCCAGGCGAGCTCCTTGCGCGCGAGGTTCTGCCGTTTCGCCTCCGAGGAGGCCGCCATCCGGTCGCGCTCCACCCGCTGCAGGATGTAGGCCGCGTAGCCGCCCTCGAACGGCTCCACGATCCGGTCGTGAACCTCCCAGGTGGCGGTGCAGATCTCGTCCAGGAACCAGCGATCGTGGGTGACGACGATCAGCCCGCCGGCGCTCGGCGTCCAGCGCCGCCTGAGGTGGCCCGCGAGCCAGGTGATCGCCTCGACGTCCAGGTGGTTGGTCGGCTCGTCGAGCAGCAGCACGTCCCACTCCCCGGCCAGCAGGCCGGCGAGCTCGACCCGGCGCCGCTGACCGCCGCTGAGGGTGCCGACCGGCGCGTCCCACGGCACATCGGCGAGCAGGCCGCGGATCACGTCACGGGCGCGGGCGTCGCCCGCCCACACGTGCTCGGGCGTGTCGCCGACGACCGCGCCCTCGACCGTGAGCGTGTCGTCGAGGGCGTCGGCCTGGGTGAGGACGCCCACGCGCACCCCGCGGCGGACGGTGACCCGCCCGGCGTTGGGCTGCAGCCGCCCGGCCAGCATGGCGAGCAGACTGGACTTGCCGTCCCCGTTCCTGCCCACGATCCCGACGCGGTCGCCCTCGTTCAGCCCCAGCGTCACGGAATCGAAGACGACCTTCGTCGGGAACTCAAGATGTAGGGCCTCGGCCCCAAGAAGATGCGCCATATCGACTTCAAGGCTAGGCCATTCGGGGGCCAGGCCGGGTCGGCCGGGCCCGGTGTCGCAGTCGGGTGCCGGGCAGCCGCCGGCTTACTGATCGGCGGCGTCGAACGGGACCAGGAGGGTGCGCAGCAGGTCGGCCAGGACCGGCCGCTGGTCGTCGCTGAGGCCCGCCAGCAGGGCCTGCTCGCGGTCGAGAAGGTCGGTCAGGGCGGCGTCGACGACCGACCGGCCGCGCGCCGACAGCGTGACGAGGACGCCTCGGCGGTCGCTCGGGTCGGGCTCGCGGTAGACGAGGCCAGCTGAGGCAAGCCGGTCGATCCGGTTGGTCATGGTGCCGGAGGTGACCAGGGTGGCGCGCAGCAGCGCCCCCGGCGTCAGCTGGTACGGCGGCCCGGCCCGGCGCAGGGCCGACAGCACGTCGAACTCCCACGACTCGAGGTCGTGGGCCGCGAACGCGCCCCGCCGGGCGATGTCGAGGTGCCTGGCCAGCCGGGAGACCCGGCTGAGGACCTGCAGCGGCGTTACGTCGAGATCCGGCCGCTGCTGCCGCCAGGCCGCGATCAGGTCATCGACCTCGTCGCGCGGCGCGGCGGCCGGCCCGGCCGCCGCAGCCGCCGAGTCGGCCTGCTCCTCGTCCGTCAGTCGGCCCATCTGCATAGCCTATCTCTTGACGTCGAGATGCTTGATAATGTATCAATGTCTCGACATCAAGATTCTTGATGTCGTTGTTAATTGTCTTAATGGAGAGAACGGTGAAGCACGTGGCTGACATCTGGGATGCGGGGCAGTACCTGAGGTTCGGCGGCGAACGGTCTCGCCCGTTCTTCGATCTGACCGCCCAGGTCGGCGCGGCCGATCCCGGCTACGTGGCCGACCTCGGGTGCGGTCCCGGCAACCTCACCGCCGTGCTGGCGCAGCGCTGGCCGGAGGCGGCGGTCGTCGGCGTGGACAACTCGCCGGAGATGATCGCCACCGCGAATCGAGACCTGGCGCCCGGCCCGGCGAACCTGAAGTTCGAGCTCGGTGACGTCTGGGACTGGCGGCCCGACCGCCCGCTGGACGTGCTCACCTGCAACGCCGTGCTGCAGTGGGTGCCGGGCCACCAGCGGCTGCTGCTGGACTGGGCCGAGCTGCTCGCCCCCGGCGGCTGGCTCGCGTTCCAGCTCCCCGGCAACTTCGACCAGCCCAGCCACGTGATCATCCGCGAGCTGGCGCAGGCGCCGCGCTGGCGCGCCCTGCTGACGGACGCGGAGCTCAACCGGCAGGCCGAGGATCCGGCCGACTACCTGGAACTGCTCGCCCGGCCCGGTTTTCAGGTCGACGCCTGGGAGACCGACTACCTGCACGTTCTGCCGGGACCCGATCCGGTGCTTGAGTGGACCAAGGGCACGACGCTCCGGCCGGTGCTGGCGGTGCTGGACCCCGAGGAGGCGGCGGCGTTCGTTGGCGAGTACGCGGAGCGGCTGCGGCAGGTCTACAAACCCCGCTCGTTCGGCACCATCTTCCCCTTCCGGCGCGTGTTCACCGTGGTTCACAGCCTGACCGTCTGATCCGGAATGACTGACGGTCTGATCTGTATCTAACAATTCCTATTGAGTTACTAGAGATTTGATGCCATGATCGTCTCGTGCAACCGACGATCATCACTGAGCAGCGGATTCTCACTCCCGGGCCGCTCACCCCCGGGCAGTTGGCGGCCGAGGTGCAGCGCCTGACCTCGAGTCCGGCCGAATGGGTGGCCCGGGTGCGACTCGACCCGGAGGGCCGATGGTACGAGCGCATCCACATGACCGATGACTTCGAGGCGTGGCTGATCAGCTGGCTGCCCGGGCAGTCGACCGGATTCCACGACCATGGCGCGTCGGCCGGCGCGTTCGGCGTGGTGTGGGGCGCGCTCGACGAGAGCGTGGCGGCCCGCCGCGGAGGCAAACCCCCGCGGGCAACCCGGGTGACCGCAGGCGACGTTCGCGCCTTCGGGCCGCGCTACGTGCACGACGTGCAGAACTCCTCGACCGGCTCGGTCGCGGTCAGCGTGCACGCCTACTCGCCCCCGCTATCATCGATGACCAGGTACAACCTCACCTCCGGCGGCCTCGCGGTAGCCGGAACGGAAGGGGCAGGTGACTGGTGAACGGCAGGCCCGCCGGGGCGCGCTCGATCGACGAGATCCTGGCATCGGCGCGTCAACGGCTCGACCGGGTGACCCCGGACCAGGCGTTCGCTGAGCTCTGCGCGGGCGCGGCGCTGATCGACATCCGGCCCGCCGCCCAGCGGGCGGAGCACGGCGAGGTCCCCGGCTCCGTGATCATCGAGCGCAACCACCTGGAGTGGCGGCTGGATCCGGGCGGTGACGCCCGGCTGCCCTGGGTCGCGGGCTATGACCTGCGGCCGATCGTGATCTGCAACGAGGGCTACACCTCGAGCCTGGCCGCCGCCGCGCTGCAAGACCTCGGCCTGCTCCGCGCGACCGACGTGATCGGCGGCTACCAGGCGTGGCAGGCGGCCGGACTGCCGACCGCCCGCCCCGAGCAGCGCGCCGTCGTGCTCGCCTCCGGCGCCGGGCCCGCGTACGGCCGGGTCGAGGAACTGCGCGCGGGCAGTCGCTGCTCCTCTTAGCCCCGCCAGCGTCGAGCGCCGCATCGGTCACCGGACCGATCGCGGCTGATTTGCGTTGCCCGCCGATCGCCACTCGCGATATAGTCGAGATATACTCGGTCCTGAGTATTCGAGAGTGAGTATACCGAGACTGAGCGATCGGACCATGAACAACGACAGTCGCCCCAAGCGCGTGCGCCCGCTGCCGCGGACGCCGGTCGCGCTGTCCGTGCTGAACCTGCTGAACGAGCGGCCGATGCACCCCTACGAGATGCGCACCCGGATGCGCGAGCGGGGCCACGACCGGGCGTTCAGGATCAGGGAGTCGTCGGTCTACGACACGGTTGCGCGTCTGGCCGAGCGGGGCTTCATCGAGCCGGTCGACGTGAACAGGGAGGGCCGGCGGCCGGAGCGGACCGTGTACGCCATCACCGAGGCCGGCCGCGACGAGCTCCTGGTCTGGATGTGGGAGCTGGCCAGCGAGCCTCCCGGCGAGGCGCCGGCCTTCGCCGCCCCGCTGATGTTCATCTACTCGCTCGGCCGGGACCGCACGCTGGCCGCGTTCCAGCAGCGCGCCGCCCGGCTCGAGGCCGGCATTTCCTCATCCGACGCCTACCGGCGCGCGTTCGTGGCGGACATGCCGGGCTTCGTGCGAATCTTCGGCATCGAGGAGGAGTACACCCAGGCGATGCGCAGAGCCGAGCTTGCCTGGCTGCGCGCCACGCTGGCCGAACTGCGGGACGGCACCTTCCCGTGGCCGACCCTGGACCAGCTCGAGGAGGGCGGCTTCATGAGCTGACAGAGCGAAAAAGCGGTCTCCGGGGCGGCAACCCCGGAGACCGCGCAGGAATCCATGAGCGCGGCTTGGCCGGCACCCGTGGACTCGGCATCTTCGAGGATATGCCGGTCGGGCGCGCTAGATGTTCAGCGCACCACACGAACGGAGTACCGGCATGTCCTCACCACCATCGGCCCTAGCCCCACCCCAGGCCCCGGCCCCGGCCCCGGCCGCAGTCGCGGTCAGCGGGCTGCGGAAGTCCTTCCGCGTCGCGGGCCAGACCGTCGCGGCCGTCAGCGGCATCGACCTGACCATCGCCGCAGGCGAGATCTTCGGCCTGCTCGGGCCGAACGGCGCGGGGAAGACCACGACCCTGCGCATCCTCACCACGCTGCTGCCGGCCGACGCCGGCACGGCCCAGGTGGCCGGCGCCGACGTGCTGGCCGAGCCGGCCGTCGTCCGGCGGCGGATCGGCTACGTCAGCCAGCTCGGCGGAGCCGACAAGTCCGCCACCGGCCGGGAGAACCTGCTGCTGGCCGGGCGGCTCTACGGCCTCAGCGCGGCCGACGCCGCCCGTCGCTGCCGCGAGCTGGCCGAGGTCTTCGACCTGGGCGAGCTGGTGAACCGGTCCGTCCGCACCTACTCCGGCGGCCAGCGCCGCAGGCTCGAGGTGGCGCTCGGCATCATGCATCAGCCCCGCGTGCTCTTCCTCGACGAGCCGACCACCGGCCTCGACCCGCAGAACCGGGCCAACCTGTGGGATCAGCTCCGCAGGCTCCGCGCTGCGGGCACCACGATCTGCCTCACCACGCACTACCTGGACGAGGCCGACCAGCTGTGCGATCGGGTGGCGATCGTCGATCACGGGCGCGTCATCGCGCTCGGCCCCCCCGACCAGCTCAAGGGGCGCTACTCGGCCGGGACGATCACGATCACGCCCGATGTCGCCCGGACCGGCCTGCCCGCGCTGGCGCGGGAGCTGGCCGACGCCGCCTCGGCCGAGGCGAGCGTGACCGACAACGGCGCCATCAGGCTGACCGTGACGGACGCGACGCCCGCGACGCCCGCGATGGCGGCGGTGTTCGGGGTGCTGGCCGGACGCCGGGTGAGCGTGCTGGCGGCCTCGATCGGGCGGCCGTCGCTTGACGACGTGTTCCTGCGCGAGACCGGCCGGTCGCTGCGGGACGCGGGCGCACCCGGCGCCGGGCACACGGCGGGCGCCGCCGCGCAGGAGGTGGCGGCATGACGTTCGCCGTGCAGACCGGCCTGTTCTTCCGCCGCAAGCTGCTCGAGACGCTGCGTCAGCCGGTGTGGATCATCACCGGGCTGACCACCCCGGCGCTGTACCTGGCGCTGTTCACGCCGCTGCTGCGGTCGCTGGCGGGCGGCCCCGGCTTCCCGCCGGGCCAGGTGCTTGACGTGTTCGTGCCCGGGGTGCTGGTGCTGGTCGCGTTCGGCGCGGGGATGGGGGCGGGCTGGCCGGTCATCTGGGAGCTTGACTCGGGTGTGCTCGAGCGACTGCGGGTGACGCCCGCCAGCCGGCTGGCCCTGCTGCTTGGCACGGTGCTGCGCGACGTGGTCATGTTCGCGGTGCCCGGCCTGGTGGTGACCGCCATCGCGGCCGGGTTCGGGTTCCGGCTGCACTGGGCCGGGCTGCCGCTGCTGTTCCTGCTGCTGGCGCTGCTCACCGCGGCCTGCTCGGCCGCGTCGTCGGCCCTCGGCCTGATCCTGAAGCAGATCGGGGGCCTGGCGGCGGTCGTCACCGGCGTCCAGCTGCCGCTCACCCTGCTCGCGGGCATCCTGCTGCCGCTGTCGCTCGGCCCGGCCTGGCTGCGGGTCCTCGGGCATCTCAACCCGATGTACTACGCGGTCCAGGCCGCGCGGTCACTGGCGGCCGGATCGGTCGCCACCGGCGCCGTCGGCCTCGGGTTCCTGGTCATGGGCGCGCTCGCGGCGCTCGCGCTGTGGTGGGGGACGCGCGCTTACCAGCGGGCGATGGCGTAAGCCCCGGAACGCGGAAAGCGGCTTGCGCGTGACACGCGCAAGCCGCTTTCGGCAATGTGAGTCAGGTTTTGTCGTCGAGCTGGGAGAGGCCGTTCCAGGCGAGGTCGATCAGGTTCGAGGCGACCTGCTCGACCTTCGGCTTCCGCGCGTCCAGCCACCACTGGCCGGTGAACGCGACCATGCCCACCATCATCTGGGAGTACATCGGGGCCAGCTTCGGGTCCCGGCCGCGGGACTTGAGGAAGTCGGCCATGATGTACTCCACCTGGCCCGCTATCTCGGCCAGGAGCGTGCCGTAGGTGCCGCCTTCGGCCCCCGGGCTCGAGTCTCTGACCAGGATCCGGAAGCCGTCGGCGTTGTCCTCGATGTACTTGAGCAGCAAGACGGTAGCGGCCTCGAACTTCGGCCGGGAGTGCGGGGCCTCGAACAGGACCGTGGTCATGGACGAGAGCCGCTCGACCTCGCGGTCCACGACGACCGCGTAGAGGCCCTCCTTGCCGCCGAAGTGCTCGTAGACGACTGGCTTGGAGACGCCCGCCTGGGACGCGATCTCCTCGATCGAGGTGCCCTCGAATCCCCGCTCCGCGAATAGCCGCCTGCCGATGTCGAGCAGCTGCTGGCGCCGTTGCTGGCCGGTCATCCGCTTTCGGTTGGGTTTGGGGGATTGTTCGGTCACCTGAACATCATCGCGGTTACGCCGCCGCCCTGTCTGCGGGGGTTACCGTTTTGACGCTGCGCTTGGTCATCGAGCCAAGACTGCGCGTGGCGTCCGCTGGGCGCTTGGCCTCAAGCCTGGCCTCGTCCGGCCAGCGGACGTCGTAAGCCCAGCCAAGCTGCTCGAACCACCGGATCACGCGGGCTGACTGGTCGATCTGGCCCTTCAGCGCGCCGTGTCGCGCGCAGGTCGGGTCCGCGTGATGCAGGTTGTGCCAGGACTCGCCGAACGAGGCGATGGCGAGCCAGGAGACGTTCCGCGACTTGTCGCGGGTCTGGAAGTCCTCGTTGCCGAACGTGTGGCAGATCGAGTTGATCGACCAGGTCACGTGGTGCAGGAAGGTGATGCGGACCAGGCCGGCCCAGAAGAACGCGGTGATCGCGCCGTGCCACGACATCCCCCACAGGCCGCCGATCAGCGCCGGGAGCAGCAGCGAGACTCCCACAATCGGCACAAACAGGCTGCTCACCCGACGGATGTTCTTGTCGGCGAGCAGGTCGGGGGAGTACCTCTCCTCTGAGGTCTGGTTCGGGTCGAACAGCCAGAGCAGGTGCGCGAACATAAGTCCCTTGGCCAGGGCCTTCGTGTCATTCCCGTACCGCCACGGCGAGTGCGGGTCGCCTTCCTTGTCGCTGTACTTGTGGTGCCGCCGGTGGTCGGAGACCCAGGTGAGCACCGGGCCCTGCATGGCCATGGTGCCGGCGACCGCCAGCGCGACCCGCAGTGGCGTCTTCGCCTTGAACGAGCCGTGGGTGAAGTACCGGTGGTACCCGACGGTGATGCCAAGCCCGGTCACCCAGTAGAAGACGGCCGCGATCACGACGTCGTGCCAGCCGAGCCCCCATCCCCAGGCGAACGGGATCGCGGCGATGAGCGCCAGCATCGGAACGCCGACGAAGATGCCGGTGATGATCCGCTGAGTCAGCGAGGCCGGTTCCTCTTGAAAATCGGACTTGGGGACACTCAGGTTGGTTGCCGTTGCCATGGATCTCCCTGTGTGGGTAAGGCGCCTGCGGGCCGCCGCCTTGTACGCTTACGTAACCGTAGCCTACGACACCGTAGGTTGCGCAAGGTCCCCAGATGAACTTTCCCAAAAGCCCAGGTAAAACCGTCGTTGGCAGGGAGCGGTCCGAGTGCGGGAGGTAGCGCTGGGGCTCAACTACCGCCTAGAGCGGCCGGTAAACGCGGCCAACAGCGGCGGTAGGGATGAAACGGACAAATATGATTGTTCCGCCACCTGGACTCGAACCAGGACAAAACAGTTCCAAGGACTGTTGGGCTGCCAATTACCCTATGGCGGACCGCTGTCACATTCCGTGACGGCGGCGTTGTCGCCCGGACTGTGGCGACTCCCACGATACCGGTGATGCCGAGTTGGTGCTAAGGGCTTAGCCCGCCATGACGGCAGTAGCCCAACCTTCGATCCGGCCGTACAGCCTTGTGCCGCGGCGAACCTCGATCCTGAGGCAGCCGCGATAGCCGTCGCCGACGTTCTTGCTTGTGGTCTTGGGGTTGTGGTGCTTGAGGGTTGGCTCCAGAAACTGTTCTTCCTTGCTGCCGGTCACTTCGATCCAGAAGCCCTGAGCGGCGGCGACGTCGGCGCTCTCGTGGATCTGCATGCAAAATCTGAGGTCGCTCCGCGAGATCCCCGCCGCATCCAGGAAGCGGAGGAAGAACAAGATCAGCCGAGGATCGCTGTTGGTAAAGATCACCCGGTCGCCTCGGGCGTACGGCTTGCTCTTCGAACCCTCGCACCAGTAGGCGATGGCGCCAGCGATGATGACCTCCCGGTCGCTGAGTTCGCCGATTTCGGCCGCGGCTGCGGCCTGCTTGTCCGCACGGTGCGCAGCGCGCAGCTTGCGCTCTCTCGCCCAATACTGGCGGGATGCCTCCGCTGCGCGCTCCTGTACCTCTTGGCGGCTCAGTCCGTCTGGGGTGGGAAGATCCCTTACCCACAGGGAAACCGAACTTTTGGAGACGCCAAGGCGGGCCACAATCTGGTTGTAGTTCAGTCCCTCCGTGCGCAGTTCGCGCGCCTTGGCGCGGAGATCATCCTTGGCGTTCGGACGTCGCGTCCACTCGGCAGGCGGCACGCCCTGCAGAAACCCGCTGAGCGTGCCGGGGTCTATCAACCCGAGAATCGCCTGGATTTCCCGGCGGGACTTGCCTTCGCGGCGGAGGGCAATTGGTCGCTCGCGCAAACGATCAAGCTCTTCTTTAGTTCTCATACTCGAATTTTAGCTCGATTGTCTGACAATCGAGGGTGTCGAAAGCCCGTTGAACACGGGAATCCAGGCGAAGAGCGCAGCCTGCTTACGCGGGGGCCGGAGGCTCGCCGTCCTCGGGGGCGCCGGGAGTCTGCTCCTTCGCGCCTTCTGCCTTGTCCGCAGCCCGTTCGAGGGCGCCTTCGAGCTCGCTCAGCAGCACCTTGACGAACCCGCGCCCCTCCGTGCCCACGAGCTTGGGCGCCACCGCCTTCTTCAGCCCGTCCGGCAGCAGGTCGAGGGGGAGCAGCACCGGCACGAACAGGTAGAGCGAGCCAGACCAGGCTGAGCAGCTCCGTGATCGCCAGCAGCACGAAGACCACAAGCCACACGATCGCGCTGGCGACCGCGAGCATCCGCTCGGCGACGTAGGCCTTGGAAACCCCGGGGACGTCCTTGAAGTACTGGAGCACCTCGGACGGGGGTTTGGCCGGGTCGAACTCATGCGAGGCCTGATGGGCCTCGAACTGCTTCTCCCACTCGTTGTCCGGCCGGCGCAGCCGGTCGCGGACCGCGCGGGCCTCGGCGCCGGCGGCGAGGGCGAGGATGGGCACCGTCACGGTGACGGCCGAGGCGAACGCTTCGGTCATGTGCACCGCAAAAAGCGTCCCGTAACTGCGGTCCATTGGTCAACCAAGCCGTTCGGCCTGTGGATAACCTGTGCCCAAGTTGTTGGCAACGTGTGGATAAGCGCCGGTCGGCTGGGGACGGCGGGCCCGCGCTACGGGCGAGCGGGCTTTTCCGGGGTGAGCAGGCCGCGGTTGAACCCCTCGGCCACGGCTGCGGCGCGGTCGGTCACGCCCAGTTTGGCGTAGATGTGCAGCAGGTGGGTCTTGACCGTGGCCTCGCTGATGAACAGCCGGGCGGCAGCCTCCCGGTTGGTTGTCCCGGCCGCCACCAGCCCGAGGACCTCGAGCTCGCGCTGGCTCAGGATTTCCGGCTCGGGCGTCCTGACCCGGCTCATCAGCCGGGTTGCCACGTCACGCTGACGTCGGCCAGGGCGCGCACCGTCGCCTGTCCCGCCCCGTATGACTTCTGCAGGTTCACCGCCTGCGCCGCCTGCGCGGTTGCCAACGTTGCCATACGTCAAGCGTCGCCGCCCGGGCGCGGCCCGGCAACGGGCATCCGGCCCCGATCGGGCGCGATCCGGCCGATTGCCGCCGTCGGCCGAACGGCGGGCCGGATCAACCGATCGGTTGATCCTTGTGGATAACCTGTGCGCAACTTGTTGCGATGATGTGGATACCGCAGTCTCCTCAGGGGATTTCGGAGTGGACAACACGCCCGGCGCTGTGGACAACCCCTTGCGACCCAGCAAGGCACGGGATCGGGTACTGTTGTCTCGTCTCACGTGGCGGAGTAGCTCAGCCAGGCAGAGCAAGCGGCTCATAATCGCTGTGTCACCGGTTCAAGTCCGGTCTCCGCTACCAGAATCGTGTTTGGGGGGCTTTGCCCTCCTTGTCCGGTAACCTTGATCGACCTAGCTTTCCCTAAGAAAGGCACTCACTGTGGCTGCCACCGACGTCCGGCCGAAGATCACGCTGGCTTGCCAGGAGTGCAAGCACCGCAACTACATCACCAAGAAGAACCGGCGCAACGACCCGGACCGTCTTGAGCTGAAGAAGTTCTGCCCGAACTGCCGCTGCCACACGGCGCACCGCGAGACCCGCTAGTCCAGCCGCGGTCATCCGAGCGTGGCGCTGAACACCGACTTCGTCGGCCGGGTGTACGGCCCGGGTGAGCCTTACGAGGTCAGCCGGGTCAAGATCGCCGATTTCGCCGACGCGATCGGCGAGCCGAGCGAGCTCTGCCGCGACGCCGAGGCGGCCCGTCGGGCCGGCTATCCGGACGTGATCGCCCCGCCTACCTTCGCGGTGGTGCTGAGCATGGCCTCCGCCCGGCAGGCGAACGACGACCCCGGCCTCGGGCTCGACTACTCGATGGTGGTGCACGGCGAGCAGAGCTTCGCGCACTCCCGCCCGCTGCACGCGGGCGACCTGGTGACCGCGACCACCACGATCGAGTCGATCAAGGCCGTCGGCGCCGTGTCGATGATGGTGACGTCCACCGATCTGTCCACCATTGGCGGCGAGCACGTGTGCACGGCCAGGTCCACCCTCGTCGAACGCGGTGCAAGCTGATGACCATCAGCTACGCCGACGTCGAGCCGGGCACCCCGATCGAGCAGCGAACGTACCGCGTCACCCGGCTCGACCTGGTGAAGTACTGCGGCGCCTCCGCCGACTTCAACGTCATCCACTGGAACGAGCGGGTCGCCCGCTCGGTCGGCCTGCCGAACGTCATCGCGCACGGCATGTACACGATGGCGCAGGCCGGGAAGTTCGTCACCGAGTGGGTCGGCGACCCGGGCGCGGTCACCCACTTCGGCGTCCGTTTCTCCGCCATGGTCCCGGTCCCCGATGACGATGAGGGCGCGACCCTCGAGGTCAGCGGCAAGGTCCTGGAGAAGCTGGCGGACAACAAGGTGATCGTCGACATCGTGGTCAAGGCCGGCGGGGCGAAGGTGCTGACCCGCGCCCGCGCCACCGTCCGCCTCCCGTGACCCCGGCGCTGGCCGACTACACCACGCTCGGCCTCGGTGGCCCGGCCAGGTCGCTGTTGACCGCGAATACCGAGCAGGACCTGATCGACGCGGTCAAGGCGGCTGACGCCGCCGCCGAGCCGCTGCTGCTCATCGGCGGCGGCTCCAATCTTGTCATCGCCGACGCGGGCTTCCCCGGCACGGTCATCCACGTGAACACCCGCGGCATCGACTACGCCGACGCCGCTGAAGGCACCGTCGAGGTCACCGTCGCGGCGGGCGAGGACTGGGACGACGTGGTGGCGGCCACGGTCGCCGAGGGCCTGGCCGGGCTCGAGTCGCTGTCCGGCATCCCCGGCCGCGCGGGCGCGACCCCGATCCAGAACGTCGGCGCCTACGGCCGCGAGGTGGCCGAGGTCATCACCCAGGTCCGGGTGCACGACCGGCGGGAAGATCAGATTCTCACCCTCGGCAACGAAGACTGCCGCTTCGCCTACCGCACCAGCCTGTTCAAGTCGACGCAGGCGCGGTACGTCGTCCTCGACGTGACGTTCCGACTGCCGAGGCAGGCGCTGTCGCTGCCGGTGAAGTACGCCGAGCTGGCGGCCGGGCTCGGCGTGGCGCTGGGGGAGCGGGCGAGCGTCGCCGAGGCCCGTTCGGCCGTGCTCAAGATTCGCGCCCGCAAGGGCATGGTGCTCAGCCCGGGCGACCCGGACACCCGCAGCGCCGGCTCGTTCTTCACTAACCCGATCATCACCGCGGCCGACTTCGCCGCGGTGGAGGCGGCCGCGGCCGCCCGCGCGGCCGGCCCGGTGCCGCACTACGACGCGGGCGAGGGCCTGGTCAAGGTCCCGGCCGCCTGGCTCATCGAGCACGCGGGCTTCGCCAAGGGCTACGGCGCCCCCGCCCCGGCCCGGGTCTCCTCCAAGCACACCCTGGCCCTCGTCAACGCGGGCAGCGCGACCACCGCCGACCTGCTGGCGCTGGCCCGCGAGATCGTCTCCGGCGTCCGCTCCGCCTACGGCGTCACCCTGACCCCGGAGCCGATCCTCATCGGCGTCAGCCTCTAGGCCACCCGGCGAGAGGTCAGCCCGCGAGCCAGGCGTCGATGCCCGCCAGCAGGCGGGCGCGGACGTCGGTCGGCGCGGCCGACGAGTGCAGCGACTGGCGGGCCAGCCCGGCCAGCTCGGGCGGGGTGAAGGCGTGCACGTCGCGGGCGATCTCGTACTGCCTGACCAGGCGGCGGCCGAACAGAACGGGGTCGTCGGCGCCGAGCGCGATCGGCACCCCCGCCTCGAACAGCAACCGGATCGGCACCGACTCCGCATCAGAGGCGACGCCCAGGGCCACGTTCGAGGACGGGCAGACCTCGCAGGTGATCCCCCCGGCCGCCAGCCGCTCGAGCAGCCACGGGTCCTCCGCCGAGCGGACGCCGTGACCAAGGCGGTTGGCGTGCAGCAGGTCAAGCGCCGCCGCCACGCTCGACGGCCCCACCAGCTCGCCGGCGTGCGGTGCGAGCAGCAGCCCGGCCCGCTCCGCGATCCGGAAGGCGGGCGCGAAATCCGCCGCAGGCCCGCGCCGCTCGTCGTTGGAGAGGCCGAACCCGACCACGCCCTGGCCCGCGAACTGCGCCGCCAGCCGGGCGATCATCCGCGCGTCCATCGGGTGCCGGGTCCGGTTAGCGGCGACGATGATCCCGATCCCGATGTCGGCCGCCCGCGCCGCCTTCTCGGCCGCGTCGATCAGCAGCTCGGTGAACGCGGTGATCCCGCCGTACATCGCAGCGAACCCAGAAGGATCGGCCTGCAGCTCAAGCCAGCCCGACCCCTCCGCCCGCTCGTCCTCCGCGATCTCCCGCACCAGCCGGTACAGATCATCAGGAGTCCGCAAGACAGACCGGGCCAGGTCGTACAACCGCTGGAACCGGAACCAGCCCCGCTCGTCAGCGGTAGACAGCTGCGGCGGCCATTCCTCCGTCAGCGCCGGCGGCAGCGCTATCCGATGCATCCGTGCAAGCTCGACCATAGTCGAGTGGCGCATAGCGCCAGTCAGATGAAGATGAAGATGAGCCTTGGGAAGAGCCACCAGATCATGCGGCATGCTCAATTATCCCTGACCCCAGACCCGCCCGCTGCCAGTTGCGCTTGTTACGCGTGGTTTGGAAGCGAAAAGCGGGGCGGATGGGGTGCCCACGCGCGGAAGCATCCCACCGCCCCGCGACCCCACGTACCAGCTAATGAGCTTCGGACAGCAGCTTCCCGATCCGGCTGACACCCTCTTCGAGGTCCGCGTCGCTCATCGCGTACGACAGCCGGAAGTACCCGTTGGTGCCGAACGCCTCGCCGGGAACCACCGCCACCTCCGCCTCCTCGAGAATCAGCGCCGCCAGCTCAGAAGACGTCTGCGGCCGCCTGCCGCGGATCTCCTTGCCGAGCACGCCCTTCACGCTCGGGTAGGCGTAGAACGCGCCCAGCGGCTCGGGGCACTGGACGCCGGGGATCTCGTTGAGCATCCGGACGATGGTCTTGCGCCGCCGGTCGAACGCCGACCGCATCTCGGCCACGGCGGACAGATCGCCCGACACCGCGGCGAGCGCCGCCATCTGGGAAACGTTGGCCACGTTGGAGGTCGCGTGCGACTGGTAGTTGGCGGCGGCCTTGATCACGTCCTTAGGGCCGATCATCCAGCCGACCCGCCAGCCGGTCATCGCGTAGGTCTTGGCCACGCCGTTCAGCACCACGCAGCGGTCGGCGATCTCCGGCGCCTGGACCGGGATCGAGGAGAACTTCGCGTCGCCGTAGACCAGGTGCTCGTAGATCTCGTCGGTGACCACCCAGATGCCCTTGGCGGCGGCCCACTCGCCGATCGCCTTCACCTGGGCCGGCGGGTAGACCGCGCCGGTCGGGTTGGAGGGCGAGACGAACACCAGCAGCTTGGTCCGCGGGGTGCAGGCCGCGTCGAGCTGCTCGACCGAGGCGAGGTAACCGGTCGACTCGTCGGTCGGCACGACCACCGGCACGCCGCCCGCGAGCGCGATCGCCTCCGGGTAGGTGGTCCAGTAGGGCGCGGGAAGCAGCGCCTCGTCACCGGGGTTGAGCAGGGCCGCGAACGTCTGGTAGACGGCCTGCTTGCCGCCGTTGGTGACCAGCACCTGGTCGGCCGTCACCTGGTAGCCGGAGTCGCGGGCGGTCTTGACCGCGATCGCCTGCCTGAGCTCGGGCAGGCCGGCCGCCGGGGTGTACTTGTGCATCTTGGGGTCGGCGGCAGCCCGCTGCCCGGCCTCGACGATGTAGCCGGGGGTCGGGAAGTCGGGCTCGCCGGCGCCGAACCCGATCACCGGCCGGCCGGCCGCCTTCAGCGCCTTGGCTTTTGCGTCTACGGCCAGGGTCGCTGATTCGGAGATGGCGGACACCCGGGCCGATATTCTCGTGGTTGGCATGCCTCCATGGTGGCATCACCTGCACGTCGATCACCAACTGGTTTCGCTGTTAGCTGGTTTGGTTCGACTAAGGGGGTGCGTTCGGCATACACTCTGGTGGTTACAACCGTAGGGCAGTAGCTCAATTGGTAGAGTCCCGGTCTCCAAAACCGGCGGTTGGGGGTTCGAGTCCCTCCTGCCCTGCAAGTGCGGATTGGCTGGACCCGCTGGGTCTCGTCGGCCCGCGCGTGGTGATCCGTCTAGCTCAGTATTAGGTGAGGACATGGCGACCCAGACACGAGACCGGAGTGGGTCAGGGGCTGCCGCTAGGCCGGACCGGACCTCGCCAGCGTTGTTCACCCGGCAGGTGGCGGCTGAGCTCCGGAAGGTGATTTGGCCGACTCGCAATGAGCTCGGGACCTACACGGCGGTCGCGCTGACGTTCATTATCTTCATGACCGTCATCGTCACGACCTTGGACTACGGGTTCACCAAGCTGATGTTCTGGTTCTTCGGCTGACGCCTGATCCGGAACGACCCGTAAGTCGCGTTGCGTCTACCTAGCGTGGCACGATGATCACGGGGGCTTCCTCGCCGGGGGAGTCTTGCCCTAAGCGAGAGCTTGCCCAGCGAGCAGCAGACCAAGAGAGTGAGTGACCGTGTCCGAGTCCCAACTGCACAGCAATGTTGACGTGGCGACCGGCGCAGTGGATGGGGAGGCAGCCGACGTGATCGACGAGACTTCCGGGTTCGCTGACGAGCCCGCCGACGCGGCTGACGCCGCTGCGGACACTGACGCTGAGTCGGTTGAGTCCATTGATGCTGCGGCAGCAGACGCTGCGGCAGCAGACGCTGAGGCAGCAGACGCCGAGGCAGTAGACGCCGAGGCAGAGCCGACCGACGCTGAGGCGGAAGATGCTGAGGCGGTCGCCGAGGCGCCGACCGAGGATGACGCCCTTGCGGAGTTCATGCGCGAGATGCGGATGCAGCCCGGCGACTGGTACGTGATTCACTCGTACGCCGGATACGAGAACCGGGTGAAGACGAACCTCGAGAGCCGCATCATGTCGCTCAACATGGAGGATTACATCTTCCAGATCGAGGTCCCCACCCACCTGGTGACCGAGATCAAGAGCGGCAAGAAGCAGGTCGTCAACGAGAAGGTGCTGCCGGGCTACATCCTGGTCCGGATGGAGCTGACCGACGAGTCCTGGGCCGTCGTCAGGAACACCCCGGGCGTCACCGGCTTCGTCGGGCTGTCGAGCAAGCCGTCGCCGCTGCCGCTGGGCGAGGTGGCGTCGCTGCTCGCCCCGCCTCCGGCCGAGGGATCGCCTGCGGCGCAGGCGGCCGCCGCCAAGAAGACGTCACCGGAATACGAGCCCGGCGAGTCGGTTACCGTTATGGACGGCCCGTTCGCGACGCTCCCGGCGACGGTGAACGAGGTCAACTCGGTCACCCAGAAGCTCAAGGTCCTCGTGTCGATTTTCGGCCGCGAGACGCCCGTCGAGCTGTCGTTCGACCAGGTATCGAAGCTCTAGAGAAGGAATCGCAGCGCAATGCCGCCAAGAAAGAAGCTCAAGACCGTCGTCAAGGTGCAGCTGCCTGCCGGCGCGGCCACCCCGGCCCCGCCCGTCGGCACCGCCCTCGGCCCGCACGGCGTCAACATCATGGACTTTGTGAAGCAGTACAACGCTGCCACCGAGGCCCAGCGGGGCAACATCATCCCGGTCGAGATCTCGATCTTCGAGGACCGGTCGTTCACGTTCATCACCAAGACGCCCCCGGCGCCCGAGCTGATCAAGAAGGCCGCGGGCGTCGACAAGGGCAGCGCCGAGCCGCACAAGACCAAGGTCGGCTCGCTCACTGCGGCTCAGGTCCGGCAGATCGCCGAGACCAAGATGCCCGACCTGAACGCCACCTCGATCGAGGCGGCCGAGAAGATCATCGCAGGCACCGCCCGCTCGATGGGCATCAAGGTCGAGGGCTAGACGTTTCCGGCTGAGAGTCGGCCGGGTCCGTTCGAAAACTCATTTGCTTTTCAATCTTTAAGTGGCAGGGCCTGGCGCAGGTCCCGACGACCACAACCTCCACTCCAGGGAGTGCATCATGCAGCGCAGCAAGGCGTATCAGAACGCCGACACCAAGATCGACCACGACGAGCTCTACAGCCCGGTGGACGCCGTGGATCTCGCCAAGTCGACCGTGGTGACCAAGTTCGACCCGACCGTCGAGGTCAACCTCCGGCTCGGCGTCGACCCCCGCAAGCAGGACCAGATGGTCCGCGGCACGGTCAACCTGCCCAACGGCACCGGCAAGACCGCCCGCGTGCTGGTGTTCGCGACCGGCGACCGGGCCGAGGCGGCCAAGGCGGCCGGGGCCGACTACGTGGGCTCGGACGACCTGATCGAGCGGATCCAGGGCGGGTTCCTCGACTTCGACGCCGTCGTCGCGACCCCGGACCTGATGGGCAAGGTCGGCCGGCTCGGCCGCGTGCTCGGCCCCCGCGGCCTCATGCCGAACCCGAAGACCGGCACCGTCACCCCGGACGTGGCCAAGGCCGTGACCGAGATCAAGGGCGGCAAGATCGAGTTCCGCGTCGACCGGCACGGGAACCTGCACTTCATCATCGGCAAGGCGTCCTTCGACTCCAAGGCGCTGCTGGAGAACTACGCAGCGGCGATCGACGAGGTGGTCAGGCTCAAGCCGGCCGCCGCCAAGGGCCGCTACCTGCGGAAGATCACGTTCACCACGACGATGGGCCCCGGCATCCCCGTCGACCCGAGCAAGACCCGCGGCTTCTTCGACGAAGAGGGCGCGCCCGCCGCGTAGCCTCACCAGCCAGGTAAAAAGCGGCGGCGCTCCCTCGCAAGGGGAGCGCCGCCGCTCTTTTTGTCACGTACACTTGAGCTACCGAAGACCGCTGGATGCTGCCTCGCAAGGGGTCGGCCTAAGGTTCCGTATGGACATCCCGCGCAGGTGACCGTGAGCCCAAACCGCTGACAGCGCAGGCCCCTCGCCGGGCCCGCTGAACGTAGTCTGCCGCCCCGTGCGCCGCGCGCCGGGGCGTTCGTCGTCTTCGGGACCAAAGCAGGGACGACACACGGGAAGGAGGCTCATGGCAAACGCCGAGAAGACTGCCACGATCGAGGACCTGGCCGGTAAGTTCCGGGATTCGAGCGGCGCGGTGCTGACCGAGTACCGCGGGCTGACCGTCGCCCAGTTGCGCGAACTGCGCAACAACCTCAGGGGCAACGCGACGTTCAACGTCACCAAGAACACCCTGGCCAAGCTCGCGGCGACTCAGGCGGGCGTGGGCGACCAGGTCGAGTCGATGCTGTCCGGGCCGTCCGCGATCGCGTTCGTCAGCGGTGACGTGTCGCAGGCCGCCAAGGGTCTGCTCGACTTCGCCAAGGCGAACCCGCTGCTTGTGATCAAGGGCGGCGTGCTCGACGGCAAGGCGCTGACCGCGGCGGAGGTTGGCAAGCTGGCCGACCTCGAGCCGCGCGAGGTGCTGCTGGCCAAGCTGGCCGGCGCCATGAAGGCGTCGATGGCCGGCGCGGCGGCGACGTTCAACGCGCTGCCCACGCAGATGGCGCTGCTCGCAGACGCGCTGCGGGCGAAGGTCGAGGCCGGCGCGTCGGCCGAGGCCGCTGCCGTGGCACCCGCTGCCGTGGCACCCGAGGCCGTGGCACCCGAGGCCGAGGCGGCCGCGGACACCGAAACACAGACCCAGGACTAGGGAAAGAGGGAAACGATCATGGCAAAGCTCAGCAGCACTGATCTGCTCGACGCGTTCAAGGAGATGACCCTCCTTGAGCTGTCCGAGTTCGTGAAGTCGTTCGAGGAGACCTTCGACGTCAAGGCGGCCGCCCCGGTCGCGGTCGCGGCCGCAGGCGGCGGCGCCGGCGCGGCGGCGGCGGAAGAGGTCGAGGAGCAGGACGAGTTCGACGTCATCCTCGAGGCCGCTGGCGACAAGAAGATCCAGGTCATCAAGGAGGTGCGCACGCTCACCAGCCTTGGACTCAAGGAGGCCAAGGACCTGGTCGACGGCGCGCCGAAGACCGTCCTGGAGAAGGTCAACAAGGACGCCGCGGAGAAGGGGAAGGCTGCCCTCGAGGGCGCCGGCGCCACCGTCACGGTGAAGTAGTCAGCTCTCGCTAGAGCAGCTACGCGTCAAGAGCGCCGCCCGGGCACGCCCCGGGCGGCGCTTCTGTCACCTGGGGGAATACAGCCATACCCGGTGGTGTTGCACTCTACACATCGGGACGCCTGTGGTATCGATCACGCGACTTACCCGCTCAAACCAGCGGGTTTCTGCTTGACGTTTGGTCCCCGACAGGGGATGCTGCGAAGCAAGGTGATCCACATACAGGCGTACCGTTGACAAGCAGTGCAGTCTCTGGCTACACTGACTATTTGCCGTGCACTCTTACGTCTCCGGTACCTTTTCCGCCTCTGTGGAGCTTTTGCCGTGGAGCGTTTGGCGTGCGTGCATGATAGTTCCGCGACAAGTTCGGAAGGACCCCTGTTGGCAGCTTCGCGCAGCGCCTCCGCCACGAATCTTGGTCCCCGCCGCGTATCTTTCGCGCGGATCAACGAGCCCCTGAAGGTTCCCGATCTGCTGGCCCTGCAGACCGACTCGTTCGACTGGTTGCTTGGCAACGACAAGTGGAAGGCGCGTATTCAGGCCGCCAAGGAGGCGGGACGCACCGACATCGCCGAGCAGTCCGGCCTCGAAGAGATCTTCGAGGAGATCAGTCCGATCGAGGACTTCTCCGGCACGATGTCCCTGTCGTTCCGCGACCACCGGTTCGAGCCCCCAAAGTACTCCGACGAGGAGTGCAAGGACAAGGACATGACGTACTCCGCCCCGATGTTCGTGACGGCGGAGTTCATCAACAACACCACCGGTGAGATCAAGAGCCAGACGGTGTTCATGGGTGACTTCCCGCTCATGTCCCGCAAGGGCACGTTCATCATCAACGGGACCGAGCGTGTGGTCGTCAGCCAGCTCGTCCGTTCGCCCGGTGTGTACTTCGACCGCCAGGTCGACAAGACGAGCGACAAGGACATCTACGCCTGCAAGGTGATCCCTGGCCGGGGTGCGTGGCTCGAGTTCGAGATCGACAAGCGCGACGCCGTCGGCGTCCGCATCGACCGCAAGCGCAAGCAGTCGGTCACGGTGCTGCTCAAGGCCCTTGGCTGGGATGACGCGCGCATCCTCGAGCGCTTCGGCGAGTACGAGTCGATGCGCCTCACCCTGGAGAAGGACCACACGGCAGGCCAGGACGACGCGCTCCTCGACATCTACCGCAAGCTGCGCCCGGGCGAGCCGCCGACGCGCGAGTCCGCGCAGGCGCTGCTCGACAACCTGTACTTCAACCCCAAGCGCTACGACCTGGCCAAGGTCGGCCGGTACAAGGTCAACCGCAAGCTCGGCCTTTCCCTGCCGATCCGTCAGGGCACGCTGACCGAGGAAGACATCGTCTCGACGATCGAGTACCTGGTCAAGCTGCACGCGGGCGAAGACGAGCAGACCCGCGGCGACCGGTCCATCGTGATCGAGACCGACGACATCGACCACTTCGGCAACCGGCGGCTGCGCACCGTCGGGGAGCTGATCCAGAACCAGGTCAGGCTTGGCCTGGCCCGGATGGAGCGCGTGGTCCGCGAGCGGATGACGACCCAGGACGTCGAGGCGATCACGCCGCAGACCCTGATCAACATCCGCCCGGTGGTGGCGTCGATCAAGGAGTTCTTCGGCACCAGCCAGCTCTCGCAGTTTATGGACCAGACCAACCCGCTGGCCGGGCTCACCCACAAGCGCCGCCTGTCCGCGCTTGGCCCGGGTGGCCTGTCCCGCGAGCGGGCCGGGTTCGAGGTCCGCGACGTGCACCCCAGCCACTACGGCCGGATGTGCCCGATCGAGACGCCTGAAGGCCCGAACATCGGCCTGATCGGCTCGCTCGCGAGCTTCGCGCGGGTCAACCCGTTCGGCTTCGTGGAGACCCCGTACCGCAAGGTCGTCGACGGCGTCGTCACCGACGACGTCAACTACCTGACCGCTGACGAGGAAGACCGTCACGTCATCGCCCAGGCCAACACGCCGGTTAACGACGACGGCTCTTTCGGGACCAACCGGGTGCTGGTCCGCCGGAAGGGCGGCGAGGTCGACCAGATCCCGCCGGACGAGGTCGACTACATGGACGTGTCCGCTCGTCAGATGACGTCGGTCGCCACCGCCATGATCCCGTTCCTCGAGCACGACGACGCCAACCGCGCGCTGATGGGCTCCAACATGCAGCGCCAGTCGGTGCCGCTCCTGAGGTCCGAGGCGCCGCTCGTCGGGACCGGCATGGAGTATCGTGCCGCGACCGACGCGGGCGACGTGATCCTGGCCGAGAAGGCGGGCGTGGTCGAGGAGTCCTGCGCGGACTACGTCACCGTGATGAACGACGACGGAACCCGCACCACCTACCACGTCCAGAAGTTCCGCCGCTCCAACCAGGGCACCTGCTTCAACCAGAAGCCGATCGTGGAGGAGGGGCAGCGGGTCGAGGAGCGCGAGGTTCTCGCCGACGGTCCCTGCACCGACACCGGTGAGATGGCGCTCGGCAAGAACCTGCTGGTCGCGTTCATGCCGTGGGAGGGCCACAACTACGAGGACGCGATCATCCTCTCCCAGCGTCTCGTGCAAGACGACGTGCTGTCGAGCATTCACATCGAAGAGCACGAGGTCGACGCCCGGGACACCAAGCTGGGCCCGGAGGAGATCACCCGGGACATCCCGAACGTCTCCGACGAGGTGCTGGCCGACCTCGACGAGCGCGGCATCATCCGGATCGGCGCGGAGGTCGTCAACGGCGACATCCTGGTCGGCAAGGTCACGCCCAAGGGCGAGACCGAGCTCACCCCGGAAGAGCGGCTGCTGCGCGCGATCTTCGGCGAGAAGGCCCGCGAGGTCCGCGACACGTCCCTCAAGGTCCCGCACGGCGAGGAGGGCAAGATCATCGGCGTCCGCGTGTTCACGCGCGAGGACGGCGACGAGCTCCCGCCGGGCGTCAACCAGCTCGTCCGGGTCTACGTGGCCCAGAAGCGGAAGATCACCGACGGCGACAAGCTGGCCGGGCGGCACGGCAACAAGGGTGTCATCTCCAAGATCCTGCCGGTCGAGGACATGCCGTTCCTCGCCGACGGGACCGCGGTGGACATCGTGCTCAACCCGCTCGGCGTCCCCGGCCGGATGAACGTCGGCCAGGTTCTGGAGACTCACCTCGGGTGGGTGGCCAAGACCGGCTGGCAGGTCGATGGGGCCGACGAAGACTGGAAGGACCGGCTGCGCGCCATCGGCGCCGACAGCAGCGTCCCGAACACCAAGGTCGCGACCCCGGTGTTCGACGGTGCGCGCGAGGAGGAGATCACCGGCCTGCTCGGCTCCACGCTGCCGAACCGGGACGGCGACCAGATGATCGGCTCCACCGGCAAGACGCGGCTGTTCGACGGTCGCACCGGCGAGCCGTTCAAGGAGCCCGTCGCCGTCGGCTACATCTACATCCTCAAGCTGCTGCACCTGGTGGACGACAAGATCCACGCCAGGTCGACCGGCCCGTACTCGATGATCACCCAGCAGCCGCTCGGTGGCAAGGCGCAGTTCGGCGGCCAGCGGTTCGGTGAGATGGAGGTGTGGGCCCTGGAGGCCTACGGCGCCGCCTACGCGCTGCAGGAGCTGCTGACCATCAAGTCCGACGACGTGCTCGGCCGCGTGAAGGTCTACGAGGCCATCGTCAAGGGCGAGAACGTGCCCGAGCCCGGCATCCCCGAGTCCTTCAAGGTGCTCATCAAGGAAATGCAGTCGCTCTGTCTCAACGTCGAGGTGCTGTCAAGCGACGGCGCCGCGATCGAGATGCGCGACACCGACGAGGATGTCTTCCGCGCTGCGGAAGAACTCGGCATCGATCTGTCGCGGCGTGAGCCCAGCAGTGTCGAAGAGGTCTGACCCACCGAAGGGGGAACTTACACAGTGCTAGACGTCAATTACTTCGACGACCTTCGCATCGGGCTGGCCACGGCTGAGGACATCAGGCAGTGGTCTCACGGCGAGGTCAAGAAGCCTGAGACGATCAACTACCGCACGCTCAAGCCGGAAAAGGACGGGCTCTTCTGCGAGAAGATCTTCGGTCCGACCCGGGACTGGGAGTGCTACTGCGGCAAGTACAAGCGGGTCCGGTTCAAGGGCATCATCTGCGAGCGCTGCGGCGTCGAGGTCACTCGGGCCAAGGTGCGGCGCGAGCGGATGGGGCACATCGAGCTGGCCGCCCCGGTCACGCACATCTGGTACTTCAAGGGTGTGCCGAGCCGGCTCGGCTACCTGCTCGACCTGGCGCCGAAGGACCTCGAGAAGGTCATCTACTTCGCCGCCTACATGATCACCTACGTGGACGACGAGGCCCGGCAGCGCGACCTGCCGTCTCTCGAGGCGCGGATCACGGTCGAGCGGACCCAGCTCGAGCAGCGCCGCGACAACGACATCGAGACCCGCCAGAAGAAGCTCGAGGCCGACCTGGCCGAGCTCGAGGTAGCCGGGGCCAAGGGCGACGCGCGCCGCAAGGTGCGGGAGTCGGCGGACCGCGAGATGAAGCAGATCCGCGACCGCGCCGCCAAGGAGATCGACCGGATTGACGAGGTCTGGTCGCGGTTCAAGGGCCTGAAGGTTCAGGACCTTGAGGGCGACGAGATGCTCTACCGCGAGATGCGGGACCGGTTCGGCCGGTACTTCCGCGGCGGCATGGGCGCGCAGGCCATTCAGGAC
This sequence comes from Trebonia sp., assembly GCA_036509215.1. GTDB lineage: Bacteria > Actinomycetota > Actinomycetes > Streptosporangiales > Streptosporangiaceae > Trebonia. Next base: position 2,374 of record DATCGA010000031.1, on the reverse strand, counting down.
CGGTGCGCGACCTTCGACCTCGACGCCGAGGCGACGGACCTGCGCGAGATCATCCGCTCGGGCAAGGGCCAGAAGAAGGCCCGCGCGCTCAAGCGGCTCAAGGTGGTCTCCGCGTTCCTCAACACCACCAACTCCCCGATGGGCATGGTGCTCGACTGCATCCCGGTGATCCCGCCGGACCTGCGGCCGATGGTTCAGCTCGACGGCGGCCGGTTCGCCACCTCCGACCTGAACGACCTGTACCGCCGGGTCATCAACCGCAACAACCGGCTCAAGCGGCTGCTTGACCTGGGCGCACCCGAGATCATCGTGAACAACGAGAAGCGGATGCTCCAGGAGGCGGTTGACAGCCTGTTCGACAACGGCCGCCGCGGCCGCCCGGTCACCGGACCTGGCAACCGCCCGCTCAAGTCGCTGTCGGACATGCTCAAGGGCAAGCAGGGCCGGTTCCGCCAGAACCTGCTCGGCAAGCGCGTCGACTACTCCGGCCGTTCCGTCATCGTCGTCGGCCCCCAGCTCAAGCTGCACCAGTGCGGTCTGCCCAAGCAGATGGCGCTCGAGCTGTTCAAGCCGTTCGTGATGAAGCGTCTCGTCGACCTCAACCACGCGCAGAACATCAAGTCCGCCAAGCGGATGGTGGAGCGCGCCAAGCCGGTCGTCTGGGACGTCCTCGAAGAGGTCATCACCGAGCACCCGGTGCTGCTCAACCGGGCGCCGACGCTGCACCGCCTCGGCATCCAGGCGTTCGAGCCGCAGCTGGTCGAGGGCAAGGCGATCCAGATTCACCCGCTCGTCTGCACCGCGTTCAACGCGGACTTCGACGGTGACCAGATGGCGGTCCACCTGCCGCTGTCGGCCGAGGCCCAGGCCGAGGCGCGGATCCTGATGCTGTCGACCAACAACATCCTCAAGCCGTCCGACGGCAAGCCGGTGACCATGCCCACCCAGGACATGGTGATCGGGCTCTACTGGCTGACGCGGCTTGACGATGGCGTGGTCGGCACCGGCCGGTCGTTCTCGAACATGTCGGAGGCGCAGATGGCCTACGACAAGGGCGAGCTCGAGCTGTCGGCGCAGATTCAGATCCGGCTGTACGACGTGGTTCCCCCGGCCGACTACCCGGTCCCTGAGGGCTGGCAGCCGGGCGAGCCGCTGCGGATGGAGACCACATTCGGTCGGTGCCTGTTCAACGAGGCGCTGCCCGCGGACTTCCCGTTCGTCAACTACCACGTGGCCAAGAAGCAGCTCACGGTCATCGTCAACTCGCTGGCCGAGACCTACGCCAAGGTGCACGTGGCGGCGGCGCTTGACGCGCTCAAGAGCGCGGGCTTCCACTGGGCGACCCGCTCGGGCGTGACGATCGGCATCGAGGATGTCGTCTCCCCGCCCAACAAGGCGACGATCCTGGAGGGCTACGAGCGCCGCGCCGACAAGGTGCAGCGCGAGTACGAGCGCGGCCTGATCACCGACGACGAGCGCCGTCAGGAGCTCATCGAGATCTGGACGCACGCGACGGCCGAGGTCGCCGCGGACATGGAAGCCGCCTTCCCGGCCGATAACCCGGTCTGGATGATGGTCAACTCCGGTGCCCGTGGTAACCCCATGCAGGTCCGGCAGATCGCCGGCATGCGCGGTCTGGTGTCGAACCCCAAGGGCGAGACGATCCCGCGCCCGATCAAGTCCTCCTTCCGCGAGGGCCTGACCGTGCTCGAGTACTTCATCTCGACCCACGGCGCCCGCAAGGGCCTGGCCGACACCGCGCTCCGCACCGCCGACTCCGGGTACCTCACCCGCCGTCTGGTGGACGTGGCGCAGGACGTCATCGTCCGCGAGCTGGACTGCGGCACCGAGCGCCGGTTCCCGATGCAGATAGCGAGCAAGGGCGCCGACGGCACCCTCCGCAAGCTGGACAACATCGAGAACACCGGCACCGGGCGCAGCCTGGCCGAGGATGTCGTCGCGGCCGACGGCACCGTGCTCGGGCGCATTGGCGAGGACACCACCGATCAGATGATCGACGCCTTCGTCAGCGCGGGCATCGACGCCATCAAGACGCACAACGTCCTGGTCTGCGAGGCCAAGGTCGGCGTCTGCGCCAAGTGCTACGGCCGCTCGCTTGCGGCCGGCAAGCTGGTGGACGTGGGCGAGGCGGTCGGCATCATCGCCGCGCAGTCCATCGGCGAGCCCGGCACCCAGCTGACGATGCGTACCTTCCACACCGGTGGTGTGGCGGGCGCGGACATCACGCACGGTCTGCCGCGTATCACCGAGCTGTTCGAGGCCCGCATTCCCAAGGGAATGGCCCCGATCAGCGAGGTCGCCGGCCGGGTCAAGATCGAGGAGACGGAGAAGACCAGGAAGATCATCGTCGTCC
>DATCGA010000030.1:0-7761 GCA_036509215.1 Trebonia sp. | reverse complement strand
TGCGAGCCATACGGGTGCACGTGCCCGTGCAGCAGAGCGGTCGGCGCCAGCGCGCGGACCAGCCCGGGCAGCGCGGCGAACCCGCGGTGCGGCGCGTCGTCGCCATCGCCCACGCCGCGCGGCGGGGCGTGGGTGAGCAGCACGTCGACGCCCCGGCCGTCGCGCAGCCGCCGCCACCGGGCGGCCCCGCGCAGCCGCAGCGCGCGCAGCCCCTGCTGCCGGTCGGTGTACTGGTTAGGCCCGGCGCCGTACCGAAGGCAGCCGCCGAGCCCGGCCACCCGCAGCCCGGCTACGTCGACCACCCGGCCGTCGGCGTTGACCGCCCCGTCCGGCCACGGCGGCCGGGCCGGCAGGCCGGCCCGCAGGGTCAGCCCGCTCCGCGCCAGTCGGAAGCCGGACACGTCGCGATCGTGGTTCCCCGGCACGAAGACCAGCGGGACGTCGAGCGCGTTCATCAGCCTGTCGAGGTACTCGAACGGCAGGTCGCCGCAGGCGAGGATCAGCTCGGCGGTGCGGGCCGGGCCCGGGTCGGCCGCGAGCGCCTCGTCGACCTCGTCCGACACCGCCAGCACCCGGATCCCGCGCCCGCGGTCCACTCCGCGCCCGGAGTTACCAAGGCCAGCCGGTCGGCCCGGCATGTCAGTGCGCGGCCGGCTCGCGCACGTCGAGGCCCCGCTGCCGTAGCGCCGCCTCCGCCCGGTAGATCTCCTGGAGCGACGCGCGGTCGCCTGGCGGCGACGGCGGCGGGACCTCCAGCCGCTCGCACGCTGCCGACAGGGTGTCCAAGTAGGCCCCGCGCAGCGCCCGCACCCGGTGCTGCTTGGCCGTCAGGCCGTCCCTGGTCTCGGTGTCATCCAGCTCGGCCCGCAGCCGCCGCAGGTCGGCCGTCAGCCGCTCGACCGGCGCCGGCGGCGGCGCCTTGGCGCGCGCCTCGCCGAGCCACTGCGAAGCGCGCCACGCCCCGATGAGGCCGTATCCGACGACCGGCATCAGCGCGATGACGAGGACCAGTTCCACCACCGGGCTCACCCACCCAGTCTCTGCCGCCCGCCCCCCGAAGGCAAGCGCGCCCGCCCCGCTCCTTCGGCGGCAAACTGCGGAGTCAATCCACAGATTTTCGGCGACTGACCCCGCAGATTTCCGGGGGACACCTGGTGCTCGTCGGTTCGATGAGCGACTCGTGATGCCATGTCTGGCGGCTGTGACGATTTGGCGCTGCCGACAAGTTCGGCTTTTCGAAACCTATGGCGTTTCCGGTGCCATAGCACCGGAAACGCCATGGACCTATTCGATTTTCAACCGTCAGCCGTTAGCTCGCCGCCGCGAGCAGGTCGCGGCGATGGCGCCGGCACCAGTTGCGGGCCCGGGTCGCGGTGGGGGCGACCGCGCGCCAGTGGTCGGCGAAGCCCTGGTGGCCGGCCGCCGCCGCGTCGGTGACGATCGCGTACGTCCAGTCGTGGTTGGCCAGTACCGCCTCGGCCACCCGCCTGCGGCCGTCGCGGTCGAGCCCGCTCGTCGCCAGCAGAATGCGGAACCGCTCGACCGCGCGCCCGCACCGCACGTCCAAGACGTCGGCCTCGTCAAGCAGCGGCACCAGCGACCGGGCGGCGGCGGCGAAGTCCCAGGCGGCGCTGCCCGGCCCGGCCAGGTCGAAGTCGATCAGCGCGACCGCGCGGCCGCCGCGGAACACCAGGTTGGCCGGGTAGACGTCGTTGTGGCTGACCATGCCGGTGCGGTAGCGGGCCGGGACCGGACGGGGCCAGTCGTAGCCGGCCGGATCGAACGAGGACGCCGCCTGGTGGTAGCGGCTCAGCAGGTCAGCCACGCTGACCAGGGCGTCGTCGGTGAGGGTGTCGGCCGCGAACGGCGGGACGGCCGCCCGGCCCTCGATGTAGCTCAGGGTCTCGCCGGCCGGCCCGGTCGCGAGCACCCGCGGTGCGCCGTCGAAGCCGACCCGGGCCAGGTGGTCGAGCAGCGCGTGGGTGGCGCGCCAGCAGGGGGCGGCGGGCCGAACGACCGTGTCGCCGACGCGGACGACGCGGCCCCGGTTGGCGGTCCCGCCCCGCAGCGGCACGCCGCCGTCGGCCGACGGGCGGGCCCTAGGTACCTCCGTCGCGGCCGTCCACGCCGCTGAGCAGGGCTCGGGCGAGACTCGTGTGGGTGACAAGGCCATGGACAAGCCCTCCTCGGATCGCGGCCCGCACCGCGTGGCTCTTCGCGGCGTCGTAGGCGACGGCAAGGACGAATGGGATCTCGGTGAACAGCGCGGCCGGGGTGACGATCATCCGACTGTCGAGCGGGGTGCCGAGCGGGCGGCCGTCGGCGCCGATGAACACCCCGGCCAGCTCGGCGTGGACGCCCAGGGCAGTGAGGGCCGACCGCTCCGCGGTCGTGACCGCGTCATAGATCGTCGACAGGCCCGGCTCCCACGCGCCGATCGCGACCACCGCGATGGTCACGCTGGGGACGAGCGCGAACGCCTCGGCGATGTCGCCCTGGCGGCGGATCGCGGCCGCCGTCTGCGCGTCGTCGAGCAGCATCGGCGCGTAGAACACGTGGGCCGGCCCGCCGCCGATCCGGGCCACGCTCTTGACCAGGTCGAGCAGGTCCCGGCCGTCGGGCGGCGGCACCGCCCCGGTGAGCTGCACGATCGGGCACGGCGGGAGCTGGGTGAGCGCGGCCGTGAGACCGCTCAGCGCCCGCGACCAGGACAGGCCGAGCACGTCGGTCGGCTTGATCAGGTCCATCAGCACCTGGCCGACCGCCTCGCCCAGCCGCAGCCGCAGCGGCGACTCGTCGTCGCCGAAGTTGAACACGAACGCCTGCTGGAGGCCGAAGGCCGAGCACAGCTCGGCCGACAGGCCCGCGTCGAGGACGCCGCCCGGCAGCCCGATCTCGATCCGGACGAGCCCGCTCTCGCGAGCCGAGTCGAGCAGCCGCGCGACCCGGAACCGGCTGATGCCGAGCCGCTCCGCGATGTCGATCTTGGAGACGCCCTCCAGGTAATACTGCCGCGCCACGCGCGCGGCGAGGACAACTTCGGACGGCCGATCAGCCGACAAGCTGGCCATATACGCCTCCGGCCATGCGCTCATTTGAGCGCATATATCTCATAATTGCAGCTTCTATTGACATTGCATAGCGGCGAGTTCAGTGTGAAGTCAAGTTCATTTGAGCACGTCACGCTCATATGAGCATACCTGGTGCATGGTCGGCGGCGCTTCGCGCCAGCATGTCCTCATCGCCGTGGAGGTTGATTTATGAGTTCGTCCAGGTTCTCCTTCTCCAAGAGAAAACTGGCGGCCGCCGGATGCGCGGTCGCACTGGCAACGCTGGCCGCGGCCTGTTCAAGCGGCGGCGGCTCGAGCACCGGCAACGCCGGCGCGACCGGCGGCAGCAGCAGCGACACCGGCACGGTGACCGTCGCCGTGGTGTCCAATCCGCTGATCACCGGACAGATGATTCCGCTGACCCAGTCCGTGTTCGAGAAAGAGAACCCGGGCATCAGCGTCAAGTTCGCCACTTACACCGAGGGCGACCTGCGGGCCGCAATCGAAAAAGACGTGAGCACGCACAGCAACTCGTTCAACGTCGTCATGATCGGCCCGTACGAGGAGCCGCTGTTCGCGAAGAACGGCTGGCTCGTCGACCTGACCAAGACGTACACCGCAAGCGACCCGTCCTATGACGCGTCCGATCTGCTGCCCCCGGTCGCCAAGGCGCTGTCCTACAAGGGCGACCTGTACTCGGCGCCGTTCTACGGCGAGTCCTCGATGCTGTACTACAACAAGACCCTGCTCAGCGCGGCCGGAGTCACCATGCCGCTGCACCCGACCTGGGCGCAGGTCCAGGCCGCGGCGGCGAAGGTGAACCAGCCGGGCAAGGTCGCGGGCATCTGCCTGCGCGGCCTGGCCGGCTGGGGCGACAACATGGCGGCGCTCGACACGGTGATCAACACCTACGGCGGCGAGTGGTACAACAACAGCTGGCAGGCGCAGCTCAACTCGCCCGCGGACACCGCGGCCATCAACTTCTACGTCAACCTGATCAAGAACTACGGCGAGTCCGGTGCCTCCAACGACAGCTTCAACCAGCTGCTGACGCTGTACGGCCAGGGCAAGTGCGCGATGTGGTACGACGCCACGGTGGCGGCAACCTCGATCGCGACCACCTACCCGACGGTCTACGCCCAGACCGGCTACGCCTTCGCCCCGGTCGACAAGACCGCGTCCTCCGGCTGGCTCTGGTCCTGGTCGCTCGGCATCCCGCAGGGCGTGTCCGACCAGGGCGCCGCCTGGAAGTTCGTCTCCTGGGCGACCTCGAAGGCCTACGACACGCTGGTCGCGCAGAAGTACGGCTGGGCGGCGGTGCCCCCCGGCACCAGGACCTCGCTGTACAGCAACCCGAGCTACCAGAAGGCGGCCGCCGCCTTCGCCAACATCACCATCCAGTCCATCGACGGCACCGACCCCGACCACCCGACGGTCAACCCGGTGCCCTACGTCGGCGTCCAGTACGTCGACGTCCCGCAGTTCGAGACCCTCGGCCTGTCGGTCGGCCAGCAGATCGCCGGCGCGATAGCCGGCACGGAATCGGTGAGCCAGGCGATATCGGCCGCCCAGTCCGACGCCTCGGCCTTCACGCCGGCCGAGCTGTCCGGCTCGAACTGACGTAGGGACAGTCAAGGACATGGCAGTTCTTGAGGACGTCACCTCGCCCCCCGCGGCCGGGCTCCGGCCGCGGGGGGTGAGCCGGCGCGACCGATGGCAGCGGCGCCTCCCGCTGCTGCCCGCGCTGGTCTACACCATCGTCGTCACTCAGGTCCCGTTCCTGGTGACGCTCTGGTACAGCTTCCAGAGCTACTTCTGGAACGAGCCCGGCGGCGCCCACTGGGCCGGGGTATCCAACTACAAGGAAGTCTTCACCGACCCGAACTTCAGGAGCGCCCTGTGGCGCTCGGTGACCATGACGGCGATCGCGGTGATCGTCGCGATGGCGCTCGGGATCGCGCTCGCGGTGCTCCTCGACAAGAAGTTCATGGGCCGCGGCGTGGTCCGCACGCTGATCATCACGCCGTTCCTCGTCATGCCCGCGGCCGCCGCGCTGATCTGGGCCGGGCCGATGCTCGACCCCCAGTTCGGGCTGCTCAACTGGCTGCTCGAGCCGTTCGGCGTCAACCACGTGGCCTGGCTGACCACGCACGCCTACGGGTCGGTGATCGTCGTGATGATCTGGCAGTGGACGCCCTTCATGACCCTCATCGTGCTGGCCGGCCTGCAGGGCCAGGCGCAGGACACCCTTGAGGCGGCCAAGGTCGACGGGGCGAACGCGTGGGCGACCTTCCGCGAGCTCACGCTGCCGCACCTGCGCCCCTACATCGAGCTCGGCATCCTGCTCGGCTCGATCTACCTGGTGACCGCCTTCGACCAGGTGCGGCTGATGACCAACGGCGGGCCGGGCACCGAGACCACCACGCTCCCCTTCTACCTGTATCAGAAGGTGAACTACGCCTTCGATATCGGCGGGGCGGCCGCGGCGGGCGTGGTCACCGTGGTCCTGACGATCATCGTCGCCAGCTTCGCGCTGCGGATGTTCGCCCGGGTCTTCCAGTTCGAGGAGGCAGGATGACCGCGATCACGGCAGCCGACGCGCCGGCCCAGGCGCCCGCCGCGCCGAGGCGCAGCCGCCGGGCCCGCGAGATCTCCGGGCAGGCGGGCTGGGCGGTGCTCGGCTGGGTGGTGGGCATCGCCTTCTTCCTGCCGATCCTGTGGATGGTGATCACGGCGTTCAAGCCGGAGTCGGCCGCGGAGACCTGGCCGCCGCAGTTCACCTTCAGTCCCACCCTCAGCCAGTTCCGGCTGGTGTGGGACGGCATGGGCCCGTTCATCGAGCACTCGGCGATCGCGACGGTCGGCTCCACCATCCTGGTGCTGGTGCTCGCGCTGCCCGCCGCGTACGCGCTGTCCATCCGCCCGGTCGGCAAGTGGCGCGACTCGCTGTTCTTCTTCATCTCCACCAAGATGCTGCCGGTCGTCGCGGCGATCGGCCCGCTCTACGTGATCGCGCTGAAGGCGCACCTGCTTGACAGCCTCTGGCTGCTGATCATCCTCTACGCGGCGATGAACCTGCCGCTCGCGATCTGGATGATCCGCTCGTTCATGCTCGAGGTGCCGACCGAGATGCTCGAGGCGGCCAGGCTCGACGGCGCGGGCCGGTTCAGGGAGATCACCGAGGTCATCATGCCGGTGGTCTCGCCCGGGCTGGTGTCGACCGCGCTGATCTGCGTCATCTTCGCCTGGAACGAGCTGTTCCTGGCGCTCAACCTCACGGTCACGAACGCGTCGACCATGCCGATGTTCCTGATCAGCTCGGTCCCCCAGGAGGGCCTGTACATAGCGCACCTGAGCGCAGCGGCCACCGTCGCCTCCGTCCCGGTGATCATCGTGGGCTGGATCGCGCAGCGCTCGCTCGTCCGCGGTCTCTCCATGGGGGCGATCAAGTGACAGATCAAAAGCTTCACAACCATTTGGTCGAACGGACCGTTGCTTCGAGGAGGCCCCTCCATGGCCGGAGTTAGGTATGTAGGCGCGAGCCGGCTGTACGCCAAGGGCGCCAAGCCCGCGGTCGACATGCTCGACCTCGACATCAAAGACGGCGAGTTCATGGTGCTGGTCGGCCCGTCCGGGTCGGGCAAGACCACGGCCCTGCGGATGCTGGCCGGACTAGAGCCGCTCGACGGGGGCCGGATCGAGATCGCCGGGCGCGACGTCAGCGACGTGCAGCCGAAGGACCGGGACATCGCGATGGTGTTCCAGAACTACGCCCTCTACCCGAGCAAGACCGTGGCCGAGAACATGGGCTTCGCGCTGAAGATGCAGCGCGTCCCCAAGCCCGAGCGCGACCGGCGGGTGCACGAGGCGGCCCGCATTCTCGACCTCGACGAGACCCTCCTTGACCGCAAGCCGAAGGCGCTCTCCGGCGGCCAGCGGCAGCGGGTCGCGATGGGGCGCGCCATCGTCAGGGAGCCCAAGGTGTTCCTGATGGACGAGCCGCTGTCCAACCTCGACGCCAAGCTCCGGGTGCAGACCAGGAGCCAGATCGCCGAGCTCCAGCGCCGCCTCGGCGTCACCACCGTCTACGTAACCCACGACCAGGTCGAGGCGATGACGATGGGGCACCGGGTGGCGGTGCTCAGCGGCGGCAGGCTGCAGCAGTGCGCCTCGCCGCGCGAGCTCTACGACAACCCGGTGAACCAGTTCGTGGCCGGGTTCATCGGCTCGCCCGCGATGAACCTGCAGACGGCGCCGCTGACCGAGGGCGGCGCCAGGCTGGCGGGGGCGGTCGTCCCGCTTGCCCCGGCCGTGCGCGTCGCGGCCGACCGGGACAGGCTGACCGAGATCGTCCTCGGCATCCGGCCCGAGCAGATGCACCTGACCGACGCCGGCCCGTCGGACACCGTGCCCGCCCTTGGCGGGTCGGCGCCGGCCGCGGCCTCGGTCGGCGCCTCGGCCGGGGCCGACCCGGGCAGCGCGGTCCTGCTCGGCGACGTGGTGCTGGTGGAGGAGCTGGGCGCGGACGCGCTGCTGCACGTACGGCTGACCGACGGCGGCGGCTCGGTGGTGGCCAGGGCCGAGGGTCGCAAGCCGCCGGCCCCGGGTCAGCGGGTCGCCTTCCGCGTCCAGTCGGCCGACGTCCTCGCCTTCAATCCCGCTACCGGCGCGCGCCTCGCTGGCTAAGCCCCATCCCCGCCTCATCCCCGCC
>DATCGA010000029.1:0-27089 GCA_036509215.1 Trebonia sp. | reverse complement strand
GGGGGAGCGGCGGCCGGGGGAGCGGCGGCCGGGGGAGCGGCGGCCGGGGGAGCGGCGGCCGGGCGGGCGGCCTGGCGGGTCCGGTAGGCGGCCACGTTGACCCGGTTCGCGCACGCGGTGCCGCAGAACCGGCGGGAGCGGTTCTTGGACAGGACGACCAGCACGTCCTCGCAGTCGTCGGCCGCGCAGACCCGGAGGCGGCCGAACTCGCCGACCCGGATCACGTCGGCGATGGCCATCGCCGCGTCGACCGCCATCCGGTCGGCCAGCGGCGCGTCCGGCGAGGTCGCGTGGATGTGATAGTCCCAGCCGTCGTGCTTGACCAGTTGCGGCAGCGCGTTCGCGCCGGCCAGCAGCGTGTTCACCAGCGCCACGGCCTTGTCCGGAGTCATCTCCCAGAGCCGGGCCAGCCGTTCGCGGAGCCGCAGCACCGCGGCGAGCTCGGCCGCGTCGTGCGTGCGGCTGCCGGTCCACTGCCAGTGGTCGATGAACTTGTCCAGCGCCGCGACGTCGGGCATCTCGTCGACGGGGGCGCGGCCGGTGTTGACCAGGGTGGCGGTCGCGTTCAGTGACAGCTCTGTGTCATGGGTAAAAGCCATTTGACTCCTTTCAGCCGACCTCGCTAGTGTCATGGACGTAGCTACGTTTTACCACTTACAGCTTAGTGCGGGACGAGGAGCGGGCGGATGACCACCGTACGGGCCGCGGGCGGGCCTATCGCCACGCCGGGGTTGCCGCCTGCGACGACTGCGGCGCCGGGCGCTCGCCCGGCGCTGCCACGGCGGTCCGCACGGTCGGCCGGGGTGGCGATCGGGCTGTTGTCGGCGATGTGCTTCGGCACCTCGGGCACGTTCGGGACGGCGCTGATCGGGGCGGGCTGGTCGCCCGCTGGGGCGGTGTTCGCGCGGGTGCTGGTGGCGGCGCTGGCGCTGACGGTCCCGGCCGTGCTCGCGCTGCGCGGCCGGTGGCGGGCACTGCGCCGGTCGCTCTGGCAGGTGACGGTCTACGGGCTCGTCGGGGTGGCGGCCTGCCAGGTCTGCTACTTCAACGCGATCGCGCGGATGCCGGTCGGGATCTCGATCATGCTTGAGTACCTGGGCATCGTGCTCATCGTGCTCTGGCTGTGGGTACGGCACGGGCAGACGCCGCGACCGCTGACCATCGGCGGCGGGGTGGCCGCCCTGGGCGGGCTCGCGCTGATGCTCAACCTGACCGGCGCCGGCGGCGTGAGCCTCATCGGCGTGCTGTTCGCGCTGACGGCGGCGGTGTCGATGGCGGTGTACTTCTTCCAGTCGGCGGCGACGTCGGGAACCGGCTCGGACGCTGGCGGAGCCGCCGGGCCTGCTGCTGCGGACAGCCCCGGCGACCTTCCGCCGGTGGTGCTGACCTGGGGCGGGATGATCGTGGGGGCGGCGGCGATCGCCGTCGGCGGCGCGGTCCGGGTCACCCCCATGCGGTTCGCCGCTTCCGACGTCGCGCTGTTCGGCGGGCGGACCAGCTGGATCGTGCCGGTGCTGGGGCTCGGCGTGGTGGCGGCCGCGATTGCGTACGTGACCGGCATCGGGGCGGCGCGCCGACTGGGGCCGAAGTTCGGGTCGTTCGTCGCGATGGCCGAGATCGGCTTCGCGGTGCTGTTCGCCTGGATCCTGCTGCACCAGACGCCGACGGCCACCCAGTTCGTCGGCGGCGCGCTGATCCTGGCGGGCGTGATCGCGGTCCGCCTCGACGAGCCGTGAGCCTGGTTGCCGGGCATCTGACCGGCCTGCGCGGGCTGGCCGTCACGGACCGTAGTTGACGCCGCCTGAGCTCGTGCCGACGACGGCGTCAAGCAGCGGCCCGTAGACGAGCGCGCCCGCCACGATGAAGACCGCCGTCCAGGCCAGGAAGCCAGTCCACGGGACCCGCCTGAACAGCAGGCAGAGCAGGGCGGCGCCGATCAGCAGGAAGAGCGCGGCCGCGGGCTGGTAGTGCAGGCGGAATCCGTACGCCCCGACCGCCTCGGCGATGAAGGTGCCCGGCGGGAACGCCGCCCCGTAGGCCCTGGCCCGGCCGGCCCCCCGCCGCCACGCCCAGCCCGCGAGCCCGGACACCGGGCCGCCGACCAGCGCGCACGCCAGCCAGAAGGCGCCGAGGTAGCGAGCGACGGGCATCTCGACCGCGGCCGCGGTGATGTAGTAGGCGGCGACCATAACGGCGCAGGCGGACAGCCCCGCCGCCACCGCCACCCGCCGTCGCGCCGCCAGCGCGCCGGCCGCGAAGCCGCCGAGCAGCCAGGGGCTGGCCGAGTTCGCCAGCGCGCTCCACGGCGCGCTCAGATGCGGCTGCACCAGCGCGGTGGCGGCGCCGATGACGATCCCGATCAGGGCGGCGGCCGCGATCGGGATAGCGGCGCCGCGCAGCACGCGGTCAACGTCGCGGATCCGGCTGAGCACGGTCCGTGTCGACGTCGCCTTCAACGAGTGCACTCGGGCACTGGATTCAGGGATATTGAGCAGCCTAGCGGAAGTGGCCGGCCGTTCACGTCGCGTGACCTCCCGCGAGCCAAAGGGCGCGCCCCTGCCAGCGGGCTGGGGAGCGAAGGAGCGCAGCGACCGAGCGACGAGGGAGCAGGCAGGGGCTCAGAGCGCCCGGCGGCGAGCGGGGGAAGCACTGCGACTGTCGGTGCCGGGCCGTAGGATTGCCGCGTGTCCTCCTCCCCCCGTGACCCGAGCGACGCCAGCGATCCGAGCGAGGCCGGCGCCCCCGCCGCCGTGCCCGACGGGGCGCGCCGGGCGGCGACCGTGCTGCACCGGGTGTTCGGCTTCGACTCCTTCCGCGGCCGCCAAGAGGAGATCATCGACCACGTCATCGGCGGCGGCGACGCGCTGGTGCTGATGCCGACCGGCGGCGGCAAGTCGCTCTGCTATCAGATCCCGGCGCTGGTGCGGCCGGGCACCGGGGTGGTCGTCTCACCGCTGATCGCGCTCATGCAGGACCAGGTGCAGGCGCTGCGCCAGCTCGGCATCCGCGCTGACTTCCTCAACTCGACCCAGGACCCGGGGACCAGGCACGTCGTCGAGCAGCAGTTCAAGGCGGGCGAGCTCGACGTGCTCTACCTGGCGCCGGAGCGGCTGCGGACCGAGGCGACGCTGCGGCTGCTCGACGCGGGCAAGATCTCGGTGTTCGCCATCGACGAGGCGCACTGCGTGTCGCAGTGGGGCCACGACTTCCGGCCCGATTACCTCGAGCTCCAGGTGCTGCACGAACGCTGGCCGGACGTGCCTCGGATCGCGCTGACCGCGACCGCCACCCAGGCGACCAGGGAAGAGATCGCGATCAGGCTCAAGCTGGCTGGTTCGAAGCTCTTCGTGTCGTCCTTCGACCGGCCGAACATTCAGTACCGGATCGTCGCCAAGAACGAGCCCAAGAAGCAGCTGCTGCACTTCCTGCGGACCGAGCACCCGGGGGACGCGGGCATCGTCTACTGCCTCTCCCGGGACTCGACCGAGCGGATCGCCGCGTTCCTGACCGAGAACGACATCCCGGCCCTGCCGTACCACGCGGGGCTGGACAGCGGGGTGCGGGCCGAGCATCAGGCGCGCTTCCTGCGCGAGGACGGCCTGGTGATGGTCGCGACGATCGCGTTCGGGATGGGGATCGACAAGCCGGACGTCCGGTTCGTCGCGCACCTGGACATGCCGCGCTCGGTCGAGGGCTACTACCAGGAGACCGGCCGCGCCGGGCGAGACGGCCAGCCGGCCACCGCCTGGCTCGCCTACGGGCTGGCCGACGTCGTGCAGCAGCGGCGGATGATCGACTCCTCCGAGGGCAACGTCGCGCACCGGCGGCTGATGGCATCGCATCTCGACGCGATGCTCGCTCTGTGCGAGGCGACCGACTGCCGCCGGACGCAGCTGCTGGCCTATTTTTCTGAACGGACCGTGGCCTGCGGCAACTGCGACACCTGCCTGTTGCCCCCGCAGACCTTCGACGGCACCGTGCCCGCGCAGAAGCTGCTCTCCACGATCGTGCGACTGAACCAGGAACTGGGCCAGCGCTACGGGGCGGGGCAGGTCATCGACATCCTGCTCGGCCGCAAGACGCAGAAGGTGTCGGAGAAGGCGCACCACGAGCTGAAGACGTTCGGCATCGGGACCGAGCTGACCGAGTCGCAGTGGCGCGGCGTGGTGCGGCAGCTGCTGGCGCAGGGGCTGCTGGCCGTGCAGGGCGAGTACCAGACGCTGGCGCTTACCGCGGCGGGCGCGGAGGTGCTGCGCGGGCAGCGGCAGGTCATGCTCAGGCAGGACGCGCCCACGCCGAAGGCGGCCCGGTCGTCGCGCGGGAGCGGCGGCGCGGGCGCGGCCGCCAGGCTGGCCGCGGTCGAGCTCAGCCCCGAGCAGGAGGCGGTCTTCGAGGAGCTGCGGGCCTGGCGCGGCGCGACCGCGAAGGAGCAGGGCGTGCCCGCCTACGTGGTCTTCCACGATGCGACCCTGCGCGCGATCGCGGCGGCGGCGCCGTCCTCGCTTGGCGAGCTCGCCGGGATCAGCGGCGTCGGCGAGTCGAAGCTGGCCAAGTACGGCGACGGCATCCTCGAGGTCCTCGGCCAGTAGTCCCTTCGGCCGGGCGGCGGCGGGCCTCTGCCGCCCCTCGGATCACAGCTTCACCCCAGGTCACGCGGTTGCGCGCTGTTCGGTTCCATGATCACGAAGCCTTTTATCCTGGCGAAGGCAAAAACGCCTATAGGTGTATAAATCCTTCGTGATCATGGCTTGCGGGTGCCGGGTCGGGGCGAGGTGGGGCGGGCGGTGTTGCGGGCACGGGCGAGGTGCGTGGGGCGGAGTCGGGGTCCGCTCGGGGATGGGTGACCAGCGCGGGTGAGGTGCGTGGGGTGTGGGGGTGGGGCGGAGTCACGGACCGTTCGGACAAACGAATTTGATCTTTGGGCCTTTTCAGTCGGCCAGGGCGGTGCGGAGCCAGGATTCGATGCCGGCGATGTGGACGATGGCCGAAGACCGGGCGAGGTCGGCGTCCCTGCTCATGATGGCGTGATGGATCGCCGCGTGCTCGGCCAGCGTGCGCTCCTGGGCCCGGGGTTCGGTCACGCCACGCCACTGCCGGGCCCGCCTGGTGGGCACGGACATGTTGTCGATCAGGGAGGCGAGCACTGAATTGCCGGCGCCGACCGCGATCTTGCGGTGGAATTCAAGGTCGGCCGCCACGAAGTCCTCGATCGGCGAGTTCACGGTGGCGGCGCCGAGTATCTCCCCGAGCTCCTTCCGCCCTTCCTCGGGCATGCGGAGCGCGGCCATGGCGGTGGCGGCCGGCTCGAGGATGCGGCGCACTTCGAGGAACTCGAGCACGGTGTCGTCGCGGTGGAAGTCGACGATGAAGCTCAGCGCCTCAAGCAGCAGCGATGGCGCGAGGCTGGTCGCGTAGGTGCCGTGGCCCTGCCGCACATCGAGAACGTTGATCATGCTCAGCGCCTTCACTGCCTCGCGCAGGGAGTTGCGGGACAGGCCGAGCTCGGCCGCCAGATCCGCCTCACGGGGGAGCTTCTCCCCTGGCCGCAAGCGACCGGAGGTGATCATCTCCTTGATCTTGTCAATCGCCTCGTCGGTTAGAGCCACGACCCGTCTCCTGACGTCTGGTCCCCGTCGGCGCCCGGGCGGGGTACGCCGATCCCGTACAGCCGAGCCGCGGTGGAGCTGAACACCGCGGTCCGTTCCGTGTCCGACAAGCCAGCCGTCAGCAGTCGCGCTTGCTCTACCACGCCCGCGTAATCCCGCGCCAGCAGGCAGACTGGCCAGTCCGAGCCGAACATGACCCGCTGCGGGCCGAACTCCTCGAGGATGACATCGGCGACCGGCGCCAACGCTTTGTCCGGCGCGCCGGGCGGCGCCTCGGTCACCAGGCCGGACAGCTTGCAGGCGGTGTTCGGCCGGGCGGCGAACGCCCTGATCGCGGCGCGCCACGCGTCGAGGCTCCCGCTGCCGACGGGCGGCTTGCCGGCGTGGTCGAGGATCAGCGTGAGGCCGGGCACCTCGGTCGCCGCGTGGGTGGCGGCCGCGATCTGGTGCGGGAGCACGACGAGGTCGTAGCGGAGCCCGGCCGCCGCGACGGCGTGCAGTCCGCGGATGACCTCGGGGCGGCGCAGCCAGTCAGGGTCTGGCTCGGACTGCACCTGGTGCCTGATCCCGACGAGGTGGCGGCCGCCCGGGCAGGCGGCGAGCCGGGCCAGCTCGCCGGAGATCTCCGGGCTGGTCAGGTCGGTCCAGCCGACCACCCCGGCTACCAGCGGGTCGACGGCGGCGATGGCGAGCAGCTCGGGCGTCTCGGCCGCGACGGTCACGGTCTGCACCAGAACGGTGGCGGTCACCCCGGCCGCGTGCGCGCTCGGCCGCAGGTCGTCGACGCGGAAGCTGCGGCGGATCGGGGCCATCTCCGGGCCGGCGATCCACGGCTGGTCGCGGACGGCGAGGTCCCAGACGTGGTGGTGGGCGTCGACGATGCTCATCGCTGCCATTTCGCGCTCATAGCTGCCATACGGCCGGGAGCACGGCGTCGCCGCCGTCGGCCGTGTAGTCGTGCGGGGTCTCGAGCAGCTCCGCCATCCGGGCCTGCCAGGCGATGTTCACCGGCTGCGAGGCCAGCTCGGCCAGCACGGCCGGATAATCCTCGCAGTCGATCAGGTGGAACAGGTCGGTTCCACTGCGCCAGATCGTCCATCCGGTCACCCCGGCCGCCCTGATCGCCTCGGTCAGCGCGGGCGGAACCTCGGCGTGCGCCCGCTCGTACTCCTCGATCCGCCCGGCCCGGATCCGGGTGTGCAACGCGATCCTCATGCGTCGCCTGCCATGTCGGCACGCTCCTGTGTCATGTCATCTCCTCGGCGGAGACGGGCGCCGACGGTCATCCGCCGGCACCCGCCACCGTCATTTCCTGGAACTCAGCCCTGGACCGTGACCTGCACTGGCGGTGAGGTCACCGGGCTCGCGATCGCGTCGGTCGCGGTGGCGGTGAGGGTGTAAGCGCCGTCGGCGAGCGGGGTCGACGCGGCGCACGACCACGAGCCGCCGTCCGACGCTGTGGCGGTGCAGATCGCGGTGCTGCCCGCGGTGACCGTCACGGTCGCGTCGGGCTCGCTCGTGCCCGACACGGTTGGGGTTGTCGTCACGGTTGCCCCGGCGGCCGGGGCGGTGATCGCGACCGGCGGCGGGAAGTCGGTGACGTTGGCGACGCCGTCGCCACTGATCTTCACCGCGACGCTGTGCACCGTCAGCTGCCCGCTGCCGTTGCGCAGCCGGAAGTCGGCCCCGCCGTTCTGCTGGTTGCCGAAGTAGGCGCCGGTCGCGGTGACCGTCGCCGTCTTCCAGGTGTCGGTGTTGGTCAGCGGGATGTTCGGCGTCGCGGCCATGTAGGGGTCGGAGGTGCCGTTGTCGTACTGGACCTGGAACGAGCCCGTCCCCGTGTCGTAGTACTCGACCGTGAACGTGGCCGAGTAATCGCCCTCGTACGCGACCGAGTTGTCGATGCTGAAGTAGATGTTGCTGTCGGTGCTGGTCAGGGCGGACAGGCCTGCGATGTCGGAGCCGGTCGTCGGGCCGTCGTAGGCCGCGACGTTCTCGCTCAGGCCGTAGGCGTAGTCGGTCGGCCCCACGATCGAGCCGACGACCGCGGTGCCCGGCGGCAGGTCCGAGGCGTCGAAGCTGACCGCCGCCGACGGGCCGCTGGCGAACCCGGTCGGGTCGGTCGCGGTCGCGGTGATGGTCAGCTTGCCGCTCGGGAGCCCGGCGGCGGGCGCGCACGACCAGGAGCCGGAGTCGGTGGCGGTGCCGGTGCAGAGCGCCGTCGATCCCTCGTCCACGGTCACCGACGCGTCCGGTTCCGACGTGCCGGAGATCGAGGAGTCGAGCGTGAGGGTCTGGCCGCCCTTCGGGGTGGTGATCGCCGGCGCGGGCGGGAACTCCGCCGTGGCCGGGACCGCCGGGCCGGTGACCGAGACGCCGACGCTGTGCACGGTGATCGGCTGCTGCCCGTCGAGCCGGAAGTCCGCGCCCGCATTCTCGAGCCCGCCGAAGTACGCGCCGGTCACCGTGAACGAGGCCGTCTTCCAGGTGTCGCTGCCGGTCAGGGTGATCGTGCCGGCCGTGTGGTACGGATCGCCCGACCCGTTGTCGTACTGCAGCGCGACCGTGCCGGCACCGAAGTCGTAGTACGACACCTTGATGGTCGCGTCGTAACTGGACGTCGCCGCCACCGACGGGGCGATGCTGAAGTACATGTCGTTCTCAGACGCGGAGCCGGTCGTGGTGCGCGCGCTGAGTCCGCCCACCTCGGACGCGGCGGTCTGCGCAGCCTCGTCGGTGCCGGAGTAGTCGACCTGAGTGAGGCCGTCGCTGGTGTTGGTGCTGCCGAGCACCGTGCCGACCACCGCGGTGGCGGCCGGGCCGGCCGGGTCGAGCCCGATCTGGACGTCCCCGAGGTGCCGGTCGGTCGTGGGCGCGGTGCCGGTGACCGGGGCGAACGGCAGCTGCGTGGTAGGCGCGGAGACCTGCTCGACCAGGTAAGACTGGCCGGCCCGGGCCTGGAAGGCAAATGCGTCGCTGGTCGATGTCCGCGCGACGACCTGGCGCGGGTTGCTGCCGGAGACGACCTCGACCTGCTGGCCGGGCCACGGGTTCTTGACCGTGAGCTGACCGGATGTGGCGGCCTGGATCGCGGCGGTGACGAGCTGGCCGTTCTCGACCTGCACGTCGACCTTGTCGCCGTGCTGGATATAGACGGTGCCGCTGACGTTCCAGTCCGTCGGCCAGGCGGGCGCGAACCGGATGATGCCGTCGTAGTCCTGGGCGAGCGCCTCGTCCACGGCGGTCGCGACGTTGGCCGACTGCTCCTGGTACGGCTGGTAGCCGACGCTCGAGCCGATGTCGGCGAAGCCGTTCGGGTAGACCTGGTGGGTCTCGGTGAGCGAGATCAGGTCGCTCTCCACCTGGGCGGGCTGTTCGAGCCTGGCGGCGTCGACCGCGTCGTAGGACCAGTCGTTGCCGCCCTTGTTCGGCCGGTTGGTGTAGCTGCGCTGCTCGAGGGCGAACAGGTTGGCGCCGGTGTCGCTCACGTCATCCCACGGCCACAGCGGCTCGAGCTCGATGTTCTCGCCGTTGTTCCGCTTCGCGGCCGGCTGGTAGGAGATCGCGATCATGTCGGTGCCGGTCGCGTCCGCCGCCTGGGTTTCGGCCTGGGTGTAGTCGGGGTTGAGGAGCTGGGTCCTGGTCGCGTCGTCGGTCCGCGGGTACGGCGGGATCTGCTTGATCGCGGACGAGAACTGGGCCAGCAGCGGGTCCTTGGACGGCTTGTCGCCCACCAGCCGTGCGGCCTGCCCGATGATCGGGAAGAGCGCCTGGTCGGCCGCGATGTCGGTCGTCGGGTCCTGCACCGCCCACTGCGTCTCGTGCGCGTTGGCGACCGCGTGCAGCAGCCCGTCCGAGCCGACCTGCTGGTAGGCGAGCAGGAACTGGGCGGTTGCCTCCATGAACGGGAACGCCTTCTTCAGGAACGCGAGGTTGCCGGTCCCCTCGTACTGCTCCCACATGTAGAGCGACATCTCCGGTCCGCTGGTGATGTCCTCGGCGTTGTAGCTGGGGCTGGATGCCAGCGCGCAGGAGGCGTTCGAGGAGGCGGAGCCGCCGCCGTAGTAGCCGTTGCCGTTGAAGGCCATGGTCTCCGGCACGCACGCGCCGGGCAGGCCGCCCATCTGCGCCTTGGTCCACGCCTCGATGGCCGGGAGGTCGTTGATGTACATGTCGAAGACCGGGTCATTGAGCTGGTAGCTGCCCGAGCTCATGTTGGCGGAGATTTCGCCGCGCAGGTTCCAGATCCAGAACTCGTTGGGCGCCCAGGTCTGGGTGTCCGCGTCCCAGTCGAACATGTCCGCCTCGCCGGCCTGGCTGCCACCGTAGCTGCCCCGCTCGCTGGCGGCCTCGTCGTACAGGTAGAGGGTGCGCAGGTTCTCGAGGTAGGCGGCGCTGCCGTCGGCGGAGCTCATCTCGACCAGGCCGGAGTGCGACCAGAAGCCGTCCCACCACCGGTTCTGGCTGCCGAGCAGCGCCTGCTCGGGCGCGTTGGCGTCGTTGCCGATGACCTTCGCCGCGGTCACGGCGGCGGTGTCGGCTGCCGTCCCGCCGGCCCAGTGCGGAGCGGCGACCACGACCCGGTAGTCACCATTGGCGTTCGGCCTGAAGCTGACCTGCACCTTGGTCGGGCTGACGACGGAGACCGACACGTCCCGGCCGCCCGCGGTGATCGCGGACAGCGAGCCGAAGGTCTGCCCGCTGGCGCCGTTGCCCGAGTTGTCCACCCAGGTCTCGGCCAGCGTGCCGGTCTCGCCGCTGACCGCCGCAGTCGGGTTCCGGCCGGACCATAGGTTGATCGACGCGGTCTGGGCCACGTTCGGGCTGGCGCCGCTGACGTCAATGATCAGCTCGTCCTTGGCGCTCGAGACCCAGGCCTTCATCGACTCGCCGCCGCCGGACTCCTCAAGGACGCCGTCGGCCAGGTCGAGCTTGCCGCTGAAGTCGGCCGCGTGGGAGATTACCGAAAGACCTGGGATGTTTACCTGGCCGGGCGACTTCCGGTCGGGCATGGTGTCGGACCGGTTGAGCTGGGCGGTGAAGCCGTTCGCGGCCCAGGCCGCCACGCCCAGCGCGCCGTTGCCGAGCGGGATCGACGCGGTCGGGTTGATGTTGGGCTGGCCGAGCACGATATCGTCGCGGCTGACCACGGCGTCCGGATCGAGGGCGAAGGTCCCGTTGCGCCACGCGGTCGTGGTGGTGGCGGTGGATCCGGTCGCGGCGGCGGCCGCGCTGGCGGCGTCCGCCGGCAGCGGGCCGCTCGCGAGAACCAGGCCGGTCGCGGCGGCGAGGGCCGCGGCGCCGGCCGCGGCGAGCCGGCGGGCGCGGGTGATCGTGCGCCCGGAACGTCGGGGCGGTGACGACGACGGTAGGGACGGGCAGGGCGGGCTCAGCGACACAGCGGCCTCCACGGCAAGTGCGAGTGTGGACAGCCCCATGGCCGACTGCCCGGATGTGGTCCGATGATTCGGCAGCACTGGTGATCCGATGAATCGGCGCATGAGCCCGCACCAGACAGGCCGATTTGCCTGTCCGGTGCGTTCATGGCGCCGTAACATCGGATGACTGGTTTATACGACTTACACCAACCTTCTGTAAAGGCCCGATCTCTGAACTGTTGCCGAAACGAAACTTCGGGGCACAGTCAGGACATTTCCCTGTAACGAGCCCCTTGCGCCACCCACCCTCTGGGTGTAAACATCCGATCAATAGATCCGATGTTTCCACTTCGAGGAGCGTAAGTGTCGCACCTGCAGCCAGCAGAGCCCGCCACGAATCCGGCGCCGCCGGCCGGCGGCGCGCCGGCCGGCCTTCCCGGGCGTGGCGTGCGTGTCGGGACCGTCGCGCCCGCCGACCTTCCCGCGCCGGGCGCAAGGGTCGTCGCGCTCGACTGCTATGACGTGCGGTTTCCGACCTCGCTCGAGCACGACGGCTCGGACGCGATGAACGCCGATCCGGACTACTCGGCCGCTTACGCGGTGCTGCGCACCGATGCGGAAGAGCTGGAGGGCCACGCCCTCTGCTTCACCATCGGCCGCGGCAACGACGTCGTGGTCGCCGCCATCGCGACCCTCCGGCAGCATGTGGTCGGCCAGTACGTCGACGACATCATCGGCGACCTCGGGCAGTTCAGCGCGAGCATGATCGGCGACAGCCAGCTTCGGTGGCTCGGCCCTGAGAAGGGCGTCATGCACATGGCCATCGGCGCGGTCGTGAACGCCGCCTGGGACCTGGCCGCCAAGGTGGCGGGCAAGCCGCTCTGGCGGCTGCTGGCGGACATGACGCCTGAGCAGCTCGTCCGACTGGTGGACTTCCGGTACCTGGAGGACGCGCTCACCCCGGGCGAGGCGCTGGACATCCTCCGCGCCGCCCGGGAAGGCAGGGAGCTGCGGATCGCGGAGCTTGAAGCCGTCGGCCATCCGGCCTACACCACCACGCCCGGCTGGATCGGCTACTCCGACGAGAAGCTGGTCGCGCTCTCCCAGCAGGCCGTCGCCGACGGCTTCACCCAGATCAAGCTGAAGGTGGGCGCGGACACCGGCGACGACGTCCGCCGGATGGCCCTCGCCCGGGAGGCGGTGGGACCGCACATCCGGATCGCGGTCGACGCGAACCAGCGCTGGGGCGTGGCCCAGGCGCAGGCCGCGATCGCCGCGATCGCCCCCTGGCACCCGTACTGGGTCGAGGAGCCGACGAGCCCGGACGAGATCCTCGGCCTCGCCGTCATCAAGACCAGCATCGCGCCGATCAAGATCGCGGTCGGCGAGCATGTCGCCAACCGGGTGATCTTCAAGCAGATCCTGCAGGCGGAGGCGGCCGACGTGCTGACGATCGACGCCTGCC
Organism: Trebonia sp.; assembly: GCA_036509215.1. GTDB lineage: Bacteria > Actinomycetota > Actinomycetes > Streptosporangiales > Streptosporangiaceae > Trebonia. Next base: position 14,640 of record DATCGA010000029.1, on the reverse strand, counting down.
GGGTGGCCGGGGTCAACGAGAACCTGGCGATCCTCCTGCTTGCGGCCAAATTCGGGGTCCCGGTCTGCCCGCACGCGGGCGGCGTGGGCCTGTGCGAGATGGTCCAGCACCTGGCGATGTTCGACTTCGTCGGGGTGTCGGCGTCGGCCGACGACCGCGTCCTCGAGTACGTCGATCACCTCCACGAGCACTTCACCGACCCGGTGCGCATCGTCCGCGGCCGGTATCTCGCGCCGACCGAGCCCGGCTTCTCCACCACCCTCCGGCCTCAGTCACTGCGCGACTACGAGTTCCCCAATGGTGCCGTCTGGCAGCAGCTAGGAGGTCAGTAGCCATTAAGAGTCCGAAAAGTCACCTTCTATCCGTAACATTCCGAAACATGTGAGGAGAGACCCATGAGAGCAAAGAGACGCCTGATCGGTACCGTGGCGCTGGCCGCGGCAGGACTGCTGGTCGCCGCCTGCAGCTCGAGCAGTTCGAGCAGCCCGGGTGCCACCGCCAGCAACAGCACGGCCGGCGCGAGCGCCGCCGCCACTTCGTCCAGTTCGGGCCAGGTCACGATCGGCGTCGACCTGACCTACAACAACACCGCCTTCTGGGCCGCCTATATCAACTACGAGCAGCAGTACGCCACGCAGATGCACATCAAGCTGCTCGGCCCGCTGCTCGCGGCCGCCAACGCCAGCCTGCAGAACCAGCAGATCGAGAACCTGGTGAACGAGGGCGCCAAGGCGATCATCGTGAACCCGGAGACGGCCACCAGCCTCGGCCCGGCCATCACCTACGCGGCCGCGCACCACGTCCAGCTCGTCTCCGTCGACACGATCGTCGGCGCAGGCCACGTGTACATGGTCGTCCGCGCCTCCAACACCCTGTACGGGCAGGACGCCTGCGCCTACATCGCCAACAACGTCAAGTCCGGCTACGTCCTGGACCTGGAGGGGGACCTCACCTCATCCAACGGCGCCGACCGCACGAACGCCTTCGACTCCTGCATGTCCGCCAACGACCCCGGCGTGAAGCTCCTCAAGGACCCGACCGTCTGGACGGACGCGACCGCCGTGACCGACGCGCAGGACGCGGTCAACGCCTACGGATCGCAGCTGAAGGCCATCTACTCCCAGTGGTCCAGCCCGGACACCGGCATCCTCCCGCTGCTGAAGAGCAAGGGCCTGAGCAAGACCATCGTGATCAGTGACGACGGCGTGCCGTTCGAGATGTGCGACATCGGCGGCGGCTCGGTGACCGCCTCGCAGTCGCAGCCCGCCAACCTGTACGCGCAGTACGCCCTGACCTACGCGGCGGACGCCGCCAAGGGCGTCACAGTCTCGGCCGGCCAGCCCGGCGGCGGCGCTCCCGCACTGGAGAACGTCTCGTACGACGGCGACACCAACCTCGCCGACCCGATCGTCGCGCCGTTCGTCACCAAGAGCGCCACCAAGCTGTCGCTCACCACTCCGGTCGACGGCCTGCCCGCCTCGTTCACGACGACGCCGGTCTCGGACGCGGACCTGTGGGGCAACGTGTACGGCGCGGCGCACGGCGGCGTCTGCGCCGCCTCGGCCTCGTCCTAACGTCTCCCGGTGGCCGGCGCCCGCGGGGCGCCGGCCACCAGAACGGATATAAGCAATGACTTCCAGCGGCCAGGCGCTCGTCGAAGTGACCGGCATCGAGAAGCGCTTCGGCACCACCCGCGCCCTGCACGACGTTAGCCTCACGATCAAGGCCGGACAGTGCCTCGGCCTGGTCGGCCGCAACGGCGCCGGCAAGTCGACGCTCGTCTCGATCCTGTCCGGCCTCGTCGAGCCGGACGCCGGGACGGTGGCGTTCGGCGGCGAGCCCGCCCCCCGCGTCGGCGACACCGCCCGCTGGCACGAGTGGATAGCCACCGTCTTCCAGCACTCGATGATCGTGCCGGACCTGTCCGTCGCCGAGAACGTGTTCCTCGGCAGCACCCCGGCGCTGATCAGCTGGCGGGCGATGCGCGACCGGACCAACGGCATCATGCGCGACTGGGGCTTTGACATCGCGGCCGGCACGCTCTGCCGGGACCTGTCGGTCGAGCAGCTCCAGATCGTCGAGATCGCGCGAGCGCTCGCCCGCGGCGCTAAGTGCGTGCTGCTCGACGAGCCGACCGCGACCCTTGAGCGCGACGCGGGCCGCCGGCTGTTCGACCGGGTGCGCCAGCTCACCGCCGGCGGCGTCGCCGTCCTCTACATTTCGCACCATCTGGAGGAGGTCTTCGAGATCTGCCAGGACGTCGCGGTGCTCCGCGACGGCGAGCTGGTGCTGGCCGCGCGGACGGCGGAGCTGTCCCGCGACGACCTGGTGCTGGCGATGGTCGGTCAAAATCATCAAACCCAGTCCATCGAACGGCCCGTGGCAGCACTCGTCGGCCACCCCTCTCCCGGCCCCGGGGCGACCCCGGCCGACGGCGAGGACGTGGTGCTCTCGGTGGAAGATCTTACTGCCGACTCGCTGCGCGGACGCCTGTCCGGGGTGTCGTTGCAGGTGCGGACGGGCGAGATCGTCGGCATCACCGGCCTGCTGAGCGCGGGCGTCGCCACCATCGGCCGGGTGATCGCCGGCGCCGAGGAAAGTTCCGGCGGAGAGGTCCGGGTGCGCGGGCGGCGCGTCCCGTCCGGGCAGCGCGACGTCGCCCAGCGCGCGGGCGTCGGCTACATCCCCGAGGACCGCCACAGCGAGGGCTTCGTCCCCCACCTCGGCGTCGCCGAGAACGTCACCATGACGATCACGAAGCGGCTGGCCGACCGCTTCGGACTGCTCAGCCCGGCCCGGCGGGTGGCGGCCGCCGCCCCGCTCACCGGCAGGCTCTCGCTGGTGTCGTCCGGCCCCGGCCAGCCGGTCGGCGAGCTGTCCGGCGGCAACCAGCAGAAGGTCACCGTCGCGCGGACCCTGGCCCATGACCCGTCGCTGATCGTGGCGATCACGCCGACCCGCGGGGTGGACGTCGCGTCCAAGGAACTGCTGCTCGGCTCGCTGGCCGGCGTCGCCCGCGACAACCGGGCGGGTGTGCTGCTGTGCAGCGACGAGCTTTCCGATCTCGACATCTGCGACCGGGTCCTCGTCCTGGTCCGCGGCGAGGTCTTCACCGAATTCACCGAGCCGCCTTTCGACCGCGACGCCCTGATCGTCGCCACCGAGGGGATAGCCCAGGAGGCAGCAGAATGATCTCGAACTCTCCCACTGTCGCTGACGGCGGCGCGGGAACGGCGCCGCCCGCCGCTGGCGGCGTCGGGTCATGGTTCTCACGGAAGAACGTCGGCCTGCTGCGCGAGGTGGCGCTCCTCCCCGTCCTAATCCTGCTGATCGTCGTGGGAACCGTGGTCAGTCCGGCGTTCCTGACCGTCTCCAACTTCGCCGGCATCGGCCAGCAGAGCGCCGCGCTCGGCGTGGTCGTGGTCGGCGAGAGCCTGATCCTGATGATCGGCGGCATGGACCTGTCGCTGGAGGGAACCTACGGCCTGGCGCCGATGGTCGCGGCCTGGCTGATCGTGCCGATCGCCGCCTACGGCGAGGGCACCGACCTGAGCCCCTACCTCGGCATCGTGGTGCTGATCGCCGTCGGTGCGGCGATCGGCCTCCTCAACGGGCTGCTGATCGTGAAGGGCAGGCTGAACGGGTTCATCGTGACCCTCGGCATGACGATCGTGCTGGCCGGCCTGCAGAACGGCATCGTCAAGGCGCAGACGCTGTTCAACCTGCCGCCTGCCTTCGGCTACCTGGGGGCCGCGTCGATCGGCCAGGTGCCGGTCTCGCTCATCGTCGCCGTGATCATCTTCGTGCTGGTGGGCCTGTTCCTCCGCTACCAGCGCACCGGCCGCGCCATCTACGCGGTCGGCGGCAACCCGGCCGCGGCCCGGGCCGCGGGCATCAAGATCGACCGGGTCAAGATCGGCGTCTACGTGGCCGGCAGCGTCCTCGCCGCCATCGGCGGGCTGATGGAGGCGGGCCGGGTCTCGGCCGTGACCGGCCAGCAGGGCTACGGCGAGGGCATCATCTTCAACGTCTTCGCGGCGGCGGTGATCGGCGGCGTCAGCCTCAAGGGCGGCCGCGGCAACATGATCGGCGCGGCCTCGGGCGTGATCCTGCTCGGCATCGTGCAGAACATCCTCGACCTGACCAACGTGTCGAACTACTGGATCGAGGCCATCGACGGCGCCGTCATCCTGTTCGCGCTGTTCCTCGCCCGCATCGTGGGCGGCGAGTCCACCGCGGAGACGTCATGAAGCTGCTGCGCATCGGCGACCCGGGGCGGGAACGCCCGGCCGTTCTCGATGACGACGGGGTCGCGCGTGACCTGTCCGGCCTGACCGGGGACATCGGCCCCGAGTTCTTCGCCCGCGGCGGGCTGGCCGAGCTCGCCGCCGCTCTCGCGGACCCGTCCGGCCGGGCGGCGCTGCCAGCCACCGGCGGCCGGATCGGCGCGCCCGTCGCCCGGCCGGGCAAGGTCGTGTGCATCGGGCTCAACTACCGCGACCACGCCGAGGAGACGGGCGCCGCGATACCGGAGCGTCCGGTGGTGTTCATGAAGGACCCGTCGACCGTGGCCGGGCCGTATGACGACGTGCGGATACCGCGCGGCTCGGAGCGGACCGACTGGGAGGTCGAACTGGGCGTCGTCATCGGTGCCACCGCGCGCTACCTCGACTCGCCCGATGCGGCACTGGCCTGCGTGGCCGGCTACGCCGTCAGCCACGACGTGTCGGAACGGGCGTTTCAGCTCGACCTGTCGTCGCAGTGGGACCTCGGCAAATCGTGCGAGACGTTCAATCCGCTCGGGCCGTGGCTGGTCACCGCCGACGAGGTGCCCGACCCCCAGAAGCTCGGGCTGCGGCTTGCGGTCAACGGGCGCGCGCGGCAGGACGGGTCGACCGGCACCATGATCTTCGGGGTCGCGTACCTCATCTGGTACCTGAGCCAGTACATGGTGCTCGAGCCGGGCGACCTGATCAACACCGGCACCCCGGCCGGGGTCGCGCTCGGCCTGCCCGGCCACCCCTACCTGCGCGCGGGAGACGAGGTGCGGCTTGAGATCGACGGCCTAGGCTGGGCGCGACAGCGGTTCATCCCGGCCCCCTGAACCTGCCCGCGGGCCGGGCAGGGCAAAGACCGCAAGACGAGAGGGAGATTTGACATGCCAGAACTGACCGGGCTGACCGCGCTGGTGACCGGCGGCGGGTCGGGGATCGGGCTGGCCACGGCGCGGCTCCTCGCCAGCCGCGGCGCCGAGGTAGCCGTGCTCGACCTCAAGCCGGGTGACGAGTTCACCAGTGTGACCGCCGACGTCACCGACGACGCGGCGGTGCGGCTCGCGGTCGACACGGCGGCCGGACGCCTCGGGGGCCTCGACATCCTCGTGAACAACGCCGGTATCGGCTCGATCGGCACCGTGGCCGACAACCCGGACGACGAATGGCACCGGGTGTACGACGTCAACGTCGTCGGCCTGGTCCGGGTCACCCGGGCGGCGCTGCCGTACCTGCGCGCCTCCGAGCACGCCGCGATCGTCAACACCTGCTCGATCGCGGCGACAGCCGGACTGCCGCAGCGGGCGCTGTACTCGGCGACCAAGGGCGCGGTGCTGTCGCTGACGCTGGCAATGGCAGCCGACCACGTCCACGAGGGCATCAGGGTGAACTGCGTCCATCCCGGTACCGCCGACACGCCGTGGGTCGGCCGGCTGCTCGACCAAGCCGACGACCCGGCCGCCGAGCGCGCGGCGCTTAACGCCCGGCAGCCGATGGGCCGGCTGGTCAGCGCGGACGAGGTCGCGGCGGGCATCGCCTACCTGGCCAGCCCGCTGGCGTCGTCGGTCACCGGGACGGCGCTGGCCATCGACGGCGGGATGTCCGGCCTGCGGATCCGGCCCCGCTCGTGACCGCTGCGGCACCGGACGCGAGTCCGGCCGGCCGCCTCCCGCTGCCGCTGCGTCAGCTCGGGCGCTCGGGGGTGACGGTCACCGAGATCTCGTTCGGGGGCGCGGCGATCGGGAACCTGTTCACCGCGGTGACCGACGACGACGCGCGGGCGGCGGTCGACGCGGCCTGGGACGGCGGCATCAGGTTCTTCGACACCGCGCCGCACTACGGCCTCGGCCTGTCCGAGCGCCGGCTCGGCGCGGCCCTGCGCGGCCGGCCGCGGGGCGACTACGTGATCTCCACCAAGGTCGGCAGGCTGCTCGAGCCGGCCCCGGCCGGCGGGCGCGACGCCGAAGGGTTCGACGTCCCCACCGACCTGGTCCGGCGGTTCGACTACAGCGCCGACGGCGTCCGCCGCAGCCTCGAGGCGAGCCTGGACCGACTGGGCCTGGATGGGGTCGACATCGCCCTCATCCACGACCCTGACGCGCACGAGGAGCAGGCACTGCGTGAGGGGTACCCCGCCCTGGCCCGGTTGCGGGCTGAAGGCGTTGTCCGCGCGATCGGCGTCGGCATGAACCAGACCGAGATGCTCACCAGGTTCGTCCGCGAAACCGACATCGACGTGGTCCTCGTCGCCGGCCGGTACACGCTGCTCGACCAGACCGCGGCGAACACGCTGCTGCCCGCCGCCCTTGAGCGCGGCGTGTCGGTCATCGCTGGAGGGGTGTTCAATTCCGGCGTGCTTGCCGCGCCGACTCCGGATGCCACCTATGACTACGCGGCCGCACCCGGCTCCCTGATCAGCCGCGCGCTGCGGCTGGAGGAGATCTGCGCGGAGTCCGGGGTGCCGCTGCGCGCCGCGGCCGCGCGCTTCCCGCTGGCGCACCCCGCAGTCGCCAGCGTGCTGATCGGCGCGCGAAACGCGGCCGAGGTCACCGACGCGATCACACTGCGCGGGCTTGACATACCGCCGGAACTGTGGGAATCCCTTGCTACCGCGCAAGAGAAAGGCCTTGCATGAAAATGGCCTTGCATGAGGGTCTGGCGCGGAACGGACGGGACAGGGGCGGGAGAGCGGTTCGTGGCGCTAACTGACGAGGCGATCGACAAGATCAAGCAGATGATCCTCTCCGGCCGAGTGCGGCCGGGAGAGAAGCTGCCCAGGGAAGCCGACCTGGCCGCCGAGCTCGGTCTGTCCCGTAACTCGCTGCGCGAGGCGGTGAAAGCGCTCAGCCTGATCAACGTGCTCGACGTACGCCAGGGCGACGGAACGTACGCGACCAGCCTCGCGCCCTCGCTTCTGCTTGAGGCGCTGAGCTTCATCGTCGACTTCCATCGCGACGACACCGTGCTTGAATTCCTCGAGGTACGACGCATCCTCGAGCCTTCGGCCACCGGCCTGGCGGCGCTGCGGATGACAGACCAGGACAAGGCCGAACTGGGCAAGATACTCGACTCGGTCTCGGTCAACTCCCCGGTCGAGGACTTCGTCGCCACCGACCTGGAGTTCCACCGGAGGATCGCGCAGGGTTCAGGTAACTCGGTGCTGGCATCTCTGGTCGACAACATGTCGCTGCCCACGGCACGCGCCCGGGTCTGGCGCGGTATGACCGAACCGCGCGCCCTGGAACGCACGATGAACGAGCACCGCGCCATTCACAAGGCGATTACCAACAAGGATGCTGACCTCGCCGCCTCCTGGGCAATGGTCCACATCGCCGGAATCGAAGAGTGGCTTCGCACAGCCCTCACGGACTGAACCCAGCGCGCCAGGCATGCACGGCTGGGCAGCCGACGTCATCGGCGCGGTCGGCACCCCGCAGACCAGCCCGGCGGAATACCTCAGCGTGTTCTTCGCCGCCTCCGCGGCCAGCCAGCAGGCCGGCAAAGAGGCACTCGGCCGCATGTACGCGCGGACCTCCGGCCGCGACGAGACGACCGACTGGGCGACCCGCGAGGCGCAGTACGACGCCGTGTGCGCCTGGGGCATCCCCGACCACGCGGCCCTCGAGCGGGTGAGCGCCATCGACATTCCGGTGTTCGTCGCCAACGGCGACAGCGACCCGATGATCCTGCCGCGCTACTCCTACCTGCTGGCCGGACTGATCCCGCAGGCCCGGCTGAAGATCTACCCGGACGCGGCCCACGGATTCCTCTTCCAGCACCACGCCGACTTCGCCGCCGACGTGACCGAGTTCCTGGACTGAATTCCCGGACTGAGCAGAAACTGCCTTTCGTTCGGAAGATCAAAACCATCATCTCGAACGGAAGGTGGTTCCTCCCAGCCGGCCAAGGCTGCGCGGATCAGAGCGGGCTGACCTCGAAGCTACGTGCCCCCGGCGTACTTGCACGCTCTCGCCTGCCGCCGAGGGCAGCATGGCGGCTACCCGCCAGGCTCCAGCGGCGGACTCGGGTTGGTCGTGTGGCGAGCCGTAGATTCCGGCGCGCTTGACCATTTCCCGGGCGGTTTGCCCGCCCGCATCAGGAACAACACGGGAAGCCCGGCGGGGGAAGGTAGAGGGCGGGCTACGACCTGAGGAGGAGAAGCGCGAAGCATGTATCCGCGTCCAGCGGGAGACGATGCCGGCCCTGGGCCTGAGGGTGCAGGTTAGCTGATCCGCAGGCCCGCGATCCGCCCGTCGCGGAGCTCGAAGTTCATCGGCCCGGTCCCGTTGAAGCCGTCGCCGGTCACCGTCAGGCTGACGACGTAGCTGTCGGGCGTGGCGCCAGGCTCGGCACTGACGAGCTCGAATTGCGAACGGACGCCGATGTTGTCGGTGCGGTTCCAGGCGCGCACGCCGTCGTGGCCGTGGAACTCACGGCCCCAGTCGTTGAGGTAGGCGTCCTGCGTGAATGCGGCGACGAACGCGTCAGAGTCCCCACGGTTGGTCGCCTCGATGAAGTCCGCGATCGCGGCAGGCAGCTGGTTCTCAGTCATCAAGCCTTCAATTCCCATGTTCGGGCTGCGGCAAGTCTGCAGCGACGATTTCCGCCGGAAGAATAGGGTGACTCGATGATCACGGGCGCCTATGATGCCCAGATGAGGCGTATCTCGGTGGTGGGAGTGCCGAGCAGCGCAGCCAGCTACGCGGCAGGCCAGGACCAGGCGCCCGGGGCGCTGCGCTCGGCCGGCCTGGTTGAGGCACTCGTCGCCGCCGGCCGGGAAGTGCGCGACCACGGGGACCTGCCGGTGCAGGTGTGGCGTCCTGACCGGGATCACCCGCGTGCTCAGAACGCGGATCAGGTGACGGCCTGCCTGCGAGAGCTCGCAGAACGGCTCGGGCCCCTGCTAGCGAGCGGCGACATGCTGCTCGTGCTGGGCGGGAACTGCACGATCGCGCTGGCTGTCATCGCCGCGCTCCGCCGCATGCGCGCCGGCCCGCCGGGGCTGCTATACGTCGACCGGCACTATGACATCAACACCCCGCAGAGCACCACCGACGGCGCACTTGACTGGATGGGCCTGGCGCATGCGCTCTCGCTGCCGGGCTGCGTCGACGCCCTCGCCGGCGCCTTCGGACCGAGGCCCCTCCTTGAGCCAGACCAGGTGGCGTGGCTGGGAGTCGAGCCAGGAACGGCTACCGACTGGGAGCGCGAACAGGCCAGCAGGCTGGGCCTGCGCGTGACCTCCAGCGAGGCGCTCGCCGCCGATCCTGCCGCTGCGGCCGGCGCCGCGCTCGGGTACCTTCCGCCTGGCCAGCTCGCCGTCCATGTCGACGTCGACGTCCTGGACTTCACCGACGCCCCGCTCGCCGAGAGCACTGATGGCCGCAACACCGGACCCACCCTCGACCAGGCAGGCGAGGCACTTAGGGTAGCGGCGCGTGACCCGCGCCTGCGAGCATTGTCGATCGGCGAGCTCAACCCGACCCGCAGCGCCGGCGAACCGGAGGCGATTCCCCGCTTCGTCAGCGTCCTCGCCGGCGTCCTGGCGGCCGCGGCGTCCTGATACCACCCAGAACCGTGCCCGCGCCTTCCTCAGGAGGTCAGGACCAGGGGCGACGCGCGCCGGAACCCGCTCTCGCCGACCAGCCAGACCAGACCACGGCCGCGTCGTCTGATCAGGCCAGACCCGGTTCCCGGGAGGTAGTGCTGCGGCTGGCTGAGGCGGGCGATGCTCCAGCGATGCAGCATCTGGCCATCAGCGCTTACGGGAAATACGTCCCCCGCATGGGGCGCGCGCCGGCGCCGATGGCCGATGACTACGCCGCTGTCGTCACGAGAGGCCACGCGTGGGTCGCCGAGCACGGCGATCAGCTCGTGGGCCTGCTCGTGATGCAGCCGGCCGAGGGTCATCTCTTGCTCGAAAACATCGCCGTCGCGCCCAGCGCGCAGAACACGGGCCTGGGGAGTCGCCTGCTGCGCCTCGCCGAGCAGCACGCCCTGGCCATGGGACTGCCGGAGATCCGGCTCTACACCAACGAAGCCATGACCGAGAACCTCGACTACTACCCGCGCCGCGGATATCGCGAGACGCACCGGGCAACACAGAACGGCTACCAGCGGGTGTTCTTCAGCAAGGTCCTTCATTAGCGGGCACCGGCAGCCTGGTTCAGCGGGGATCTTCCCCGCGACAGGGACCTGGCCTATCAGCGCCAGATCAGCGTGGGCGTCACTGGCCACCAGCTCGGCGGGGCCGCGACTTGCTCACGGGCGCGCGTGGCGATCTGGGCGTCGCCGATGAGCCCCGCGACCTCTTGCGCGTTCGCCAAGCCGATGAATACAGGCGGACTGACCGTGGCCGCGGGCCACGGGAGTGCCTTCCACCCCCGGAGCCGCGATGAGCCGTCCGCGGCGGCAAGGCCGGTGATGACCGACGTACCGCGCAGAACCGGCGGGAGCAGCGCACTGAGCGAGGCCTGGACCACAACCGGTGGACCGCCGCCCAGCGGCCACCAGGTTGTGATCAGCCTGCGGCTGGTAAGCACGTAGCGGGAGCGCCTGATGCGCAGGCGGCGGTGCACTACCCGTCCGGCCGCAGGATAGACACCGCCGACGAGCGCCATTAGCCCCAGCCAGACCAAGAAAAACCCGGCAGTACCCGATTGCACAGCCAAGACGCCCATGCCTGTGCCGACGACCGCGACCCGCTCCCCCGGCCTCGGCTGGCCCCGGATAATTCCGCGCCAGGCGACGGCGGCGGGCTCGGCCAGGGCCGCTTCCTCGAGGCGGACGTTCGACCGGCCGGGCTGCGCGGCGAGCGGGTGGACGACCTGGGCGGGCAGCCGGAGCTGGTCGGCGGCCGCGCCCGCTCGGGTGAAGCCGATCTCGTCGTAGGTCAGGCACAGGTTGGTGTTGCCGCGCGCGCACTGCGCGCAGATCCGGTCGGGGATGATGCCCTCGGCGATCACCGGTTGGCCCGGCGTAAGCCCGGCCCGACCGCCTCGATCACGCCGGACCACTCGTGGCCGGGGACCGGCGGGTAACGCACGTAGGCGGGATCGACCAGGTCGTGCAGCGCGATGGCGCCTGGCTCGGTGATGACGAGCGCGCGATGGTCAGCCATGGGTCTCACCTTTCACTGATGACCGGAGGACGAGGCGGTCGGCGAAGACAGTTCCGCCGAGGGCCAGCGTGAGCTGGTCGGCGGCATCGCGGACGGCGACGCCGAGTTCGTCGACTCGCCAGGTCGGGCGGTTGAGCTTCAGGCCGGTGCCGCTGAGGGCGGCGACGCACTCGCCGGTCCGGTCGTAGACGGCGGCGCCCACGCAGAACACGCCCTCGCAGTCCTCTTCGTCGTCGATCGTGTAACCGCGGGCGGCGCTCACCTCCAAGTCACGGGTGAGCGCGTCGGGGTCGGTGATGGTCCGCGGCGTGCGCGGCGGCAGGCCCGCCTCGACCGCGAGCGCGCGGGCGCGGTCCTGCGGCAGCGCCGCCAGCAGCGCCTTGCCCGCCGAGGTGCAGTGCGGGTACTCCCTGGCGCCCAGGTAGCTGGCGAACCCGACCGTGCCCGGCGCGTCGACCCGGGCGACGGCGACCGCGTAGGGGCCGTCGGGGACGACCAGGCGCGCGGTCAGCCCGGTGCCGTCGGTGATCGACTGGAGCACCGGCATGGCCAGGCTGATCAGCGGGGACTGCCGCTCGGCGGCGTCGCCGAGCTTGGCTAGGGCCATGCCGAGCCGGTCGGTGCGGTCGAGCCGCCCGCCGGACTCGGCCGCGTAGCCCCGGGCGGCGAGCGTGTGCAGCAGGGTGAACGCGCTGCTCTTGGCGACCCCGAGGCGGTCCGCGAGCTCGGTCAGCGTCAGGCCGCCCTGGCCGGCGCCGGCCATCAGCTCGAGCGCGTCGAGCGCGCGCTCGACGCTGCGCAGCCGGCCGCGCTGACCTCCAACATTGGCAACATCACGCTGATCGGCTCGACCGTGCTCAGCCTGATCACGCCAAGCCAGACCACCGACAAGCCGCTGACCTGGGTCGTCGCCACGATCGTGTGCCTGCTGGTGATGGCGATCGCGGTGGTCGGCGTCAAGGTGACGATCCGGTTCCAGGGCTGGATCGTGCTCGGCGAGTACCTGATCATCGGCGTGCTGGCGGTCTGGGGCCTGGTCCACGAGCTGAGCTCGCACGCGGCGGGCGTGACCGGACCGTCGTGGTCGTGGTTCAGCAGCTCGCACGCGCCGGGCGGGTCGACCGGGCTGATCGCGGGCGTGGTCATCGCCACCTTCCTGCTCGGTCCTGATTGGCCGGTCGTGACCGGCCGGTCCTGACCGGGTCAGGATTGGGGTTGGGGGGCGGGGGGTGGGACTGCGGATTCTGCGGTGATGAGGTCGCTGCGGCTGAGGGCGAAGGCGCCGGCGGCGAGCAGGAGGAGGCCGATCGCTTCGGCACCGAGGGCGGCGGGCGAGGTCGCCAGGTGCTCGCTGAACAGGAAGACGCCGAGCAGGGTGGCGGTGACCGGGTCGAGGATGGTGAAGCCGGGCTGGGACGCGGCGAGCGGGCCGGCCGCGAACGCGTGGGAGGCCAGCAGCATCCCGGCGGCGCCGGTGATCATCAGCGCGTAGGCCGACCAGTTGGTGAAGATGGCGGCCGGGCCGCCGGAGACGTGCGAGCTGAGCTCCTTGATCACGGCGGCCACGAAGCCCCAGCTGATGCCGGTCGCGATGCCGAGCAGGGCGGCCCGGCGCGACGGCGACCCGCCTGACCGCTCCGAGAGCGCGATGGCGATCGCCACCACGACCAGGGTGACGGCGGCGGTCAGCCACCACAGGCCGGCCGGCGCGTGGTCGCGGCCGCCCGACGGCGCCGCCGCGCGGAGGAAGACGCTGATCCCGGCGCAGATGACCGCGACCGCCAGCCAGTCGCGCCCGCGCACCCGGGGCCCGGAACGGCGCGCGGCCGGCAGCAGCGCCAGGTAGCCGAAGACGAACAGCAGCTCGATCGCCAGGATCGGCTGCACGAGCGCGAGCGGGCCGAACCTCAGCGCGCCGACCTGGAGCACGAATCCGGCGATCATGCAGATCAGCCCCAGCAGCCAGGCGGGCTGCCGGGCCAGCCGGAAGACCAGCCAGGGGTCGAAGCCGCCGGTTTTGGCGGGGGTGCGCTCGAGGTTGCGGGCGCCCAGACGCTGGCAGACGGAGGCGGTGGCGGTACAGAAGCAGGCTGCCAGTGACAGCAGGATCGCCAGTTCCATCAGCCGTCGAGGCGCGCCTGCAGGTTGTCGAGGCGGGCGTGCAGCAGCGCGATCTCGGCCGTGAGGACCGCGAACGGCTGCTCGGCGGTCATCGCGGCCGGGGCCTGCATCCCCGGTAGTTGGGCCATGCCGTCCGGGCCCTCGTCGATGCGGACCCGGCCGTCGAGGCGGGCGACGAAGTCGCGCACGGTCAGGGTCGGGCGGCCTGCCACGCACTGGTCGCAGGCCGGGGCGAGGTGACGCCAGCCGACCAGGCCGCTGCCCGCGTCGGCGAGGGCGACGCCGGGACGCCCGCAGCCGCACCAGGCCTGCTTGATCGCCCGGACCCGCTGCCTGCTGTAGCGCAGGCCGCGCTCGTAGCGGATGTACCGCCCGGACGCGGCGACCTCGATCAGCAGCGCGGAGCGGTTCTCGGTCGCGCAGCCGAGCGAGAGCGCGTCCGTCAGCGCGTGCAGGCAGTAGAAGCCGCAGCCGCACCAGCGCCGCGGCGACTGGTGCCGCGAGTTCCAGACGCAGGTCGCGTCGGCCACCACGCCGTACACGTGGCCGGCGCCCATGGTCAGGCCGGCGAAGCCGGTCCTGGCGCCGTCGGCGGACAGGGCCGCGTGCGCGAGCTTGTAACCGGTGAACGGTCGGTCCGGGTGCTCACCGCGCGCTGACCCGGACAACCACGAAGACAGGCCCACCCAGGTCGTGCGTCAGCCGACGGGGATGGAGGGTTGGGCTGTTGGAGTCAGCCGGGTCCGTTCGGTGGAGTCGATTGTGATCTCTGCCGTGACCTCGTCGACGGCGATCGAATCGACTTCGGTGTCCTCGACGTAGCCTGCCGACTGTTCCTTGCCAAGCCGCATGATCGGCACCTCCTTGCTACTGCTGTACCCAGGCACGGGGCATTCCCACACCTTCGGTGTCTGCACGGCACCGTGGTCAGGCGCCGTCCGGGTAGCCGCCGCGGTGCAGGGTCAGCGGGTAATGCGGGAGGACCAGCGGCGTTTTGACCCGGGCGCGCCAGTTGTCCGGGTAGGGCTCGAGGCCGGCCAGCAGCGGGGGCGGGTCGCCTGCGGCCAGCGGTTCGAGTGCGGCGCGGAGGGCTTCGATGCGGCCCGCGCCGAAGCGGGCGCGCCAGTC
>DATCGA010000028.1:0-16545 GCA_036509215.1 Trebonia sp. | reverse complement strand
GCGTGGGGGTTGGGCTTAGCTGCGGGCAAGCTCTTTCAGGAGAGCGCGGGTGCGGGCTCTGGAGGCTGAGCGGTCGGGGCCGACGGGGAACGGGGGGAGCCAGACGTCGGTGGCGCCGGCTTCGAAGAGGGCCTTGATCTGGCGGGTGACGCTGGCCTCGTCGCCGACGATGACCGCTTCGGCGGGGCCCGAGAGTCCGCCGTGGGCGAGGATTCGCTGGTAGTTGGGGAGCATGCCGTAGGTGGCGAACTGGTCGGCGGCGGCCGCGCGGGCCTCGGCGACGTCGTCGTGGACGGCGACCGGGAGGCCGGCGACGATGCGGGGGGCGGGGCGGCCGGCCTCGGCGGCGGCCTTGCGGATGATCGGGGCGATGTGGGTCTCGATCGCCTGGGCGTTGGCCATCCACGGGATCGTGCCGGCGGTGTACTGGCCGGCCACCCGGAGCAGGCGCGGTCCCAGGGCGGCGACGAGGACCGGGATCTCGAGTCCCTCAGGGACGGGGAGGGGGCCGGCGTTGACCGTGAACTCCTGGCCGGCGAAGGTCACCTGCTCGCCCCGGAGCAGCGCGGTGAGGATCTGGACGTACTCGTCGGTGTGCCGTCCCGGGGTGTCGTAGGACAGCCCGAGCCTGCCCTCGATGGCGGGGCGGTGGGACGGGCCGACGCCGAGCGTGAATCGGCTGGGGGCGCCGATCGCCTCGGCCGCGCCGATCGCGCGGGCGGCCTGCAGCAGCGGGTGGGCGGCGTAGGTCTGCTGGACGGCCGTGCCGACCTCGATCGTCGAGGTGGCCCGGGCGGCCAGCGTCATCGCCACGAACGGGTCGCCGGGCACCGCGCCGGTGAACCAGAGGCTGGCGAAGCCGTCTGCTTCGGCCTGTTGTGCCTGCGCGATGACTCGATCGGTCTTCGATCCGAGCGCGACTGCTCCTATGCGCATCGAGGTCAGGCCTCTCCCGGCGGCCGGGTCTGGACCCGGCCGCGGTCGATCACCACCTCGCCGTCGGTTCTGGCGGTCTGGAAGAGCGCGGTGTCGCTGCCCTCCTGCCGCCAGATCGAGATCGTCAGCGGCTCGCCCGGCAGCACCGGGCGGGTGAAGCGGCCGGACATCGAGCGGAACCGGGCCGGGTCGCCGTCGCACAGCACCCGCAGCAGGGCCCGGCCGGTGACCCCGTAGGTGCACAGGCCGTGCAGGATCGGCAGGCTGAAGCCGCCGCGGGCGGCGAACTTGGGATCCACGTGCAGCGGGTTGCGGTCGCCGGAGAGCCGGTAGAGCAGCGCCTGCTCCGGCCTGGTCTCCCTGACCACCTGGTGATCGGGCGCCCGGTCGGGCAGCGACCACGGCGGGTCGGTGCTGCGAGGGCCGCCGAAGCCGCCCTGGCCGCGGACGAACGCGCCGCTCCTGCTGGTCACCAGCGGCTCGCCGGTGGCGTCGTCGACGGCCACGCTCTCGGTCACCACCAGCGCGCCCGAGCCCTTGTCGTAGATGCCGGTCACGGTCGAGGTGATGCGGACGGTGCCCGCCACCGGGAGCGGCCGGTGCAGCTCGAAGTACTGCTCGGCGTGCACGAGCATGGCCCGGTCGAAGTCGCCGAGGCTGCGGGTCATCGGGGCCTGCGCGATCAGCACCGCGTAGGTCGGCAGCACCTGCTGCTCGATGCCCTCGCTGTTCTCGGTCGTGAACTCCAGTTCCTGGAGCGGGTCGCCCAGGCCCGCCCCGACGCCGACCGCGTACAGCAGCGCGTCCTTGCTGTCCCAGGACCGCAGGTGCGGCTCGCTCGGCACTCCTACCAGGCTGTGGTCAAGCCCCATGGATGGCTACCTCCGGCGTCGCAGGCGTATTCGATTGCTAGAATGATGTTCTAGAAATATTCTCTGTAGTGGCAGCGGTCGTGTCAACCATGGGGGTGGGGGTGGGGCCGCCAGCGAGGGTCGGGACGCGAGCGAGGAGTGGGTCGGATGGGTCTCGTCGCACCGGCTGGTCGGGTGCGGGTCGACTGCCATCTGCACACGGTCGCGTCCGGCGACGCGGTGCTGACGCTGGAGGAGCTGGCCGAGCGGGCCCGACTGGCGGGCCTGGACGTGGTCTGCATCACCGACCACAACGTCACCACGGCGGCGGTGCAGGCAACCAAGCGCGACCTCGGCGTGCGGGTCGTCGTGGGCGAGGAGATCAGGACGCCGGACGGCGACGTGATCGGGCTGTTCCTGACTGAGCGGATTCCCTACGTGCTGCCGCTGGCCGAGGTCATCGGCCGGATCAGGGGCCAGCAGGCACTGGTCTACGTTCCGCACCCGTTCGACCTGGCCCGGTCCAGCCTTGGCCGGGTGCTTCCCGAACTGTGCGCGCAGGGCGCGGTGGACGTGATCGAGGTGTTCAACGCCAAGATCGCGGACACCGCGTTGAACGGCCAGGCGGCCGATCTGGCGACGGCGTTCGGGCTGCCGGGCGGGGCGGGCTCGGACGCGCACGACGCGCCCGGGGTGGGCGCCGCCTATCTGGAGATGCCCGACTTCGACGGCCCGGCCGGCTTCCTCGCCGCGCTGGCGGACGCCCGGCTGACCGGGGAGTTCCGCGACCACGCGGTGCGGTACCCGCGGCGATCGGAATTACAGCGACCGTGCGGTGAACCCGGGTACATTCGCCGCTGAGGTTTGAGGGGACGCGACGCTGGGACATGATCCCGTATGGGACAGATCCGGGTGGGCACGGCGGGGTGGACCGACAAGTCGCTCATCGACTCCGGCTGGTACCCGCCCGACGCCGGTAATCCGGAGAAGCGGCTGAGGTACTACGCCAGCCAGTTCGCGCTGGTTGAGGTGGACTCGACCTACTACGCGCTGCCCGCCGAGCGGACCGCCGAGGCATGGGCGGCACGGACCCAGGACGGGTTCACCTTCAACGTCAAGGCCTTCAGCCTGTTCACCCAGCACCCCACCCCGGTGCGGATGCTGCCCGCCGACTTGCGGGAGGCCGCGGCCAAGGCGGGCAAGGACCGCGTCTACCTCAAGGACGTCGACCCGGAGGTGACCGGTGAGGCCTGGGACCGGTTCCTGGCGGCGCTGGAGCCGCTGCGCCGGGCGGGGAAGCTCGGCGCGATCCTGCTCCAGTTTCCTCCCTGGTTCCCGATCTCACGGTCGAATAAGGAGTACATCCTCGCTTGCGCGGAGCGGGCCGCCCCGCGGCGGGTCTGCGTCGAATTCCGCAACCACACCTGGATGACCGACGACAACCAGCGGGAGACACTGGAGTTTCTGTCCGCGCACGAGCTGCCGTACGTGTGCGTGGACGAGCCGCAGGGCTACTCGAACTCCATCCCGCCGGTGCTGGCCGCCACCAGCGACCTGGCGGTGGTCCGCCTGCACGGGCACTCGGACCACTGGGAAAGCCATGACATCCAGGAGCGGTTCCGCTACCGCTACGACGGCGACGAGCTGGCGACGTGGGCCGACAACGTCAGGCGACTGGCCGAGGACGCCGACGAGACCCACGTGGTGTTCAACAACTGCTACCGCGACTATGCGCACGTCAACGCCGGGCAGCTGGCCGGGCTGATTGGGACTCGTCGGCTCCCGTTAGCGGGTCCGAACGGCGGCGGGCGGCTTCCAGGGGCCGTCCGCCATCAGCCTGCGCACGTACTCCATCACCGCGTCGATGATCTTGTTCGCCTGACGGCGGGTGCCGGCGGCGGCGACCTCCCGCGCGCCCTCGCCGATGAGCGAGGTCAGGATGCTCGCGTAGAGCCGGTCGAACGCGTTCTCCGACAGGTGCAGCAGGGCATCGTTCCGCGCGATCCACTCGTGACCCCGTTGCCGCTTCATCAGCTCGAAGCCGGGCGGGCCGTCGCCGTTGGCAAACAGCAGCACCAGGTCCCGGCGCTGCCAGCTGCCGTCGAGGTAGGCCCGCGCGCCGACCGAGAACAGCTCGAACGGGTCGGTCACGCCCGCTCGCTTGGCCTGCCCGACGGCCGTGCTTGCCGCCTCCTCGTGCGCCGCCTGGTGCTCCTGCCAGAGCGCGATGAACAGCTCGCTCTTGCCGCCGAAGTGGTGGTACAGGCTGCCCACGCTGGAGTCGGCCCGGCGGACCACCTCGGCGATGCTGGCGTCGGCGAAGCCCTGCTCGACGAAGACCGCGCGGGCGGCGTCGAGCAGCGCCCGCTGGGTGCCCGCGGTGCGCGCCCACTGCCAGGAGCCCGCGGCCTTGGTGCCGGGCTGGCGCGCTGTTGGTGCTGGTGCTGGTTCCATCGCCGCCCTTCTAGGACTGAGGTGTCATTGGGATGATAGGCGGAGTGCAGGGTCCGTTCGATATAAAGAATTTGATTCGATTTTCCGCCAGGTGATGAGCGTGTCGAGGGCTTCTACCTGCGATCCGCGGACCAGCAGCGGGTTGATCTCGAGCGCCTCGAGCCGGTCGCCGAGCCGGCCGGCCAGCGCCGCCGCCGCCGCGATGGCGTCGGCGACCGCGTCGAGGTCGGCCTTCTCGGTGCCGCGGGGGCCGTCGAACAGCTGGGCGCCGCGCAGGCTGCGCAGCGCCTGGCGGATCTGGTCGCGGTCGACCGGGAGCACCCGGAGGGCGGTGTCGCGCAGGATCTCCACCCAGACCCCGCCCAGGCCGACCGCGAGCACCTGGCCCCAGACCGGGTCGGTGACGATGCCGACCAGCAGCTCGATCCCGCCCTCCCGATGCGGTTGCACGAGCGCGCCGGCCACGTCGGCGCCGACCTCCCTTCCGGCGCTGACGACGTCGGCGTAGGCCGCCATGACCTCGGCCGGGTCGCGGAGGCCGACCTTGACCCCGCCGATGTCGCTCTTGTGCTCGATCTCGTCGGCGGCGAGCTTGACCACGACCGGGTAGCCGAGCGCGTTGGCGGCCTCGGCGGCCGCGATCGGGTCGGTGGCGAGGACGCTGGGCACGACCGGGATGCCGTGCTCGGCCGCGAAGGACGAGGCGCGGTACTCCGACCAGGAGGCGCCGGGCTCGTCCGGGAGGGTCAGCGGCGCGGGGGCGGGGGCGGCAGCGGGGGCGGTAGCGGACAGCGCCGCCCGGTGTACCTCGGACCAGCGGACGGCCCGGCCGAGGGCGGTCAGACCGTGGTGGATGCCGCCGAGGACGCCGGGGAACCCGGTCTGGCCGGCCACGTCGCGGCCGACCGGGGTAATGTCGGTCAGCGTGTTGCCCATCACCACGATCGGCTTGACACTGGTCCGCAGCAGCTCGCCGGTCTGCCGGAAGCCGTCGATGATCAGCGTCGGGTCGGCCGGCAGGGTCCGCGGTAGGTCGGTGACGAGCACCAGCGCGTCCAGGCTGGGGTCGTCGTGCACGGCCGTGAGCGCGTTCCTGAGCAGGTTGCGGTCGACGAGGATGTAGCCGGTGACGTCGACCGGGTTCTGGGTGGCGGCGAATTCGGGGACGACCCGCCGCAGCCGTTCGACCGTGTCCGGGGCGAACTCGGGGATCTCGATGCCCTCGTCCTCGGCCCGGTCGGCGATGATCTCGCTGGCGCCCCCGGACGCGGTGACGAACCCGACCCGGTTGCCGGGCAGCGGGCCGGTCGCGGCCAGCAGTCCGGCCGTGATGATGAGGTCCTCCAGGCAGTCGACCCGGATCACGCCGTGCTGGCTGAAGACCGCGTCGACGACCGCGTCGACGCCGACGAGGGAGCCGGTGTGGGCGCGGGCGACCCGGGCGCCGGTCTGACTGCGGCCGACCTTGATCGCCACGATCGGCTTGCCCTTGGCCAGGGCCTCGCGGGCGAGCGCGATGAACTCGGCCGGCTTGCGGACCGACTCGATGAACAGCGCGATCACGCGGGTAGCGTCGTCGTCGATGAGGTAGCGCATGACGTCGGTCATCGAGACCATCGACTCGTTGCCCATCGACACCAGCAGGCTGACCCCGACGTTGCGGGTCTGCGCGAACGTCAGCACCGAGCTGGCCAGGGCCCCGCTCTGCAGCACGACCCCGACCGGGCCGCCCAGCAGCGGATTGTCGATCGGCAGGCCGTAGGGGGTGATGCGGGCGGCGGCGTTGATGAACCCGTTCCCGTTTGGGCCGAGGATGGTGAGGCCGCGGCGCCGGGCCAGCTCGACCACCTGCCGCTCGAGCTCGGCGCCCTCCTCCCCCACCTCGGCGAAGCCCGAGGTCAGCAGCACCACCGACGGTATGCCGGCGTCGGCCACCTCGGCCAGCACGGCGAGCACGGCCGAGGTCGGCACCATCACGAACGCGAGGTCGACCGGCTCCGGCAGGTCGGCCACGCTTGGGTAGCTCTGCTGGCCGTGGACCGGGACGCCGCGCGGGTTCACCAGGTAGACCGGCCCGGCGAAGCCGTGCAGCTGGAGGTTGCCGAAGATGCTCCAGGACCAGCGGGACTTGTCGGTCGCGCCGATCAGCGCGACCGACCGGGGGTTGAACAGCCGGCGAACCTGGTCGACGTCGGCTGCGGGGGCGGTAGGGGCGGGGGCAGCCATCAGTCGCCGAGCTGGCCGAGCTTGACGTGGCCCTTGATGAGGTTTCTGGCGATCGTGCGGCGCTGGATCTCGTCGGTGCCCTCGAAGATCCGCAGCAGCCGCAGCTCGCGGTACCAGCGTTCGATCGGCAGCTCCTTGGTGTAGCCCATGCCGCCGTGGATCTGCAGCACCCGGTCCACGACCTGGTTGGCCATCACCGCCCCGGACAGCTTGGCGATCGAGGAGGCGTGCCGGTTGTCGCGCCCGTTCTGCAGCTGCCAGGCGGCATGCAGGGTCAGCCACTTGACCGACTCGATCTCGACGTGGGAGTCGGCGATCTGCCACTGGATGGCCTGGTAGTCGGCGATCGGGTGGCCCATCGAGACCCGGTTCTTGGCGTGCTCGATCGCCATGCCGAGCAGCCGCTCGGAGGCGCCGATGGCGCGGGCCGGGATCATGTAGCGGCCGTTGCCTATCCACTGCATGGCGAGCGCGAAACCGTGCCCGAGCTGGCCGAGGATGTTCTGCTCGGGGACCCGGACGTCCTCGAACACCAGCGCCGCGGGCCCCCACTCCCCCATCGTCGGGATCGGCTCGGACTTCCAGCCCATGTCGCGGTCGACCAGGAAGCAGGTCACCCCGCCGTCGGCGCCCTTGGCCGGGTCGGTGACCGCGAAGACCATCACGAAGTCGGCCTCGTTGCCGCCGGTGATGAACGTCTTCTCGCCGTTGATCACCCAGTCGCCGCCGTCCTTGACCGCGCGGGTCCTGATGTTGCGGGCGTCCGAGCCCGCCCCCGGCTCGGTGATCGCGAAGCAGCTGCGGCGCTCGCCGTTGATCGTGGGTATGAGGTACTGCTGCTTCTGCTCGTCGGTGCCCGCGTAGAGGATGTTGTCGGCCGAGCCGCCGAACCGGAACGGGACGAACGTCCGGCCGGTCTCCATCGCGACGATCGCGGACATCACCGGGCCGAGCGCGATCCCGCCGTACTGCTCGGGCGTGTTGATGCCCCACCAGCCGCCGTCCTTGGCCTTGCGCTGCAGCTCGGCCAGCTGGCCGGGCTCGAGCGGCGGCAGCCCGCTGCGCTCGTTGCGCAGCACCTGGTCCTCGAGCGGCATGACCTCCTGCTGGATGAACTGCCTGATCGTGTCGCGGACGGCCCGCTCCTCATCCGACAGCGAGAAGTCGATCATGCTGCATCCCTTCGCCTATTTACCGTAGATCGTTCTAGAAACGAGTTCAGTCGTAGGCTAACTTGTCCTTAGGCATTCGGGAAGGGTCAGGTGAGGCGGGCATGGCGCGACTGGACGGGCGGGTGGCGATCGTCACCGGGGCGGGCCGGGGAATCGGCCGGTCGGTGGCGAAGCTGCTGGCCAGCGAGGGCGCCTCGGTCGTGGTCAACGACCTCGGGGCGGAGATGGACGGGTCGGGAAACGATGCCGGGCCCGCCCAGCAGGTGGTGGCCGAGATCGCCGAGGCTGGCGGCAAGGCGGTCGTCAACGGGGCCGACATCTCCGACTTCGACGCGGCGGAGGGGTTGGTGGCCGGCGCGATCGGGCAGTTCGGCCGGCTCGACGTGCTCGTCAACGTGGCCGGCATCCTGCGCGACCGGATGGTCTTCAACATGACCGAGACCGAGTGGGACGACGTCATCCGCGTGCACCTCAAGGGCACGTTCAACACCACCCGGTTCGCGTCCGCGCACTGGCGGTCGCTGCGGGACGAGACCGCGCAGAACCGGATCATCAACTTCACCTCGGTCTCCGGGCTGCACGGGGCGCCCGGCCAGCCGAACTACGCGGCGGCCAAGATGGGCATCGTCGGGCTGACCTACTCCTCGGCCCACTCGCTGGCGAAGTACGGGGTGACGGTGAACGCGATCTCGCCCGGCGCGGCCACCCGGATGACCGAGTCGGTCCCGACCGACCGACGCCGGGCGCGCACTGCCTCCGAGCAAGACGAGCGGTCGCCCGACAACGTGGCGCCGATCGTGGCCTACCTGGCGTCGGAGCGCTCCGGCTGGATCACCGGCCGGGTCATCCACTCGATGGGGTACGAGGTCTCGCTGTACAACAACCCCGAGCCGGTCAGCCGGATCATCGGCACCGGGCCGTGGGACGACCCCGACGCGCTCGGCGACCAGGTGGAGCGGGCGTTCGGGCCGATCCTGGGCCGGGACGCGTGAGCCCCGCGACGCCGGTGGCGCGAGCTAAGGCCGTGCCGGTGCCGACGCCGGAAACCCAGCCGTACTGGGACGGGGCGGCGGCGGGCGAGCTGCGGATCCAGCGCTGCCTGGACTGCGGGACCGCGTACTTCTACCCGCGTCCGCTCTGCCCGTCGTGCGGATCCGGCGACGTCGAGTGGTTCACCGCCAGCGGGCGGGCGACGCTGTACTCCTACGTGATCAACCACCGGCCCGCGCCCGGCTTCGAGGCCGACGCGCCCTACGCGATCGCGGTGGTGCAGCTCGCGGAGGGACCGCGGATGATGACCAACCTGGTCGGGGTGGCGCCCACCCCGGAGGCGCTGCAGCTCGACATGGAGCTGCGGGTCGCGTTCGAGCAGCGGGGCGAGCTCTCGCTGCCGGTGTTCACGCCTGCCTCGGCCGAGAACGCGGAGGATCTGTGAGCAATCCGGGTGTGATCATCGCCGGCGCGGCCGAGACCGACGAGATCGGGCGGCTGCCGAACACGTCCACGCTCGGGCTGCACCTCGAGGCGGCCCGCAACGCGGTGGCGGACGCGGGCCTGACCATGCGCGACATCGACGGGATCGCGACCGTGTCCGCGCCGGGACCGGTGCAGGTCGCGCACGCGCTCGGCATCTACCCGGACTGGATCGACGGCACCGGCGTCGGCGGCACGTCGTTCCTGCTGCACGTCAGGCACGCGGTCGCCGCGATCAGGGCCGGCTACGCGAAGACGATCCTGATCACCCACGGCGAGTCGGGCCGGTCGCGGGTCGGCGCGCCGCCGTACCGGCTCGACCTGTCGTCGCCGCCGGGCCAGTTCGAGGCGCCGTACGGCACGATGGGGCCGACCACGACCTTCACGATCCCCGCGCTGCGGTACATGAAGGAGTACGGGCTCACCCACGAGCAGCTGGCGTACGTCCCGGTCGCGCAGCGCCAGTGGGCGGCGAAGAACCCGCGGGCGATGTTCCGCGACATCATCACGGTCGAGGACGTCCTCGCCTCGCGGATCGTCGCCTACCCGTTCCACCTGCTGGAGTGCTGCCTGGTGACCGACGGCGGCGGCGCCCTGGTGGTCACCTCGGCCGACCGCGCGGCCGACTTCCCCAAGCCGCCGGTGCACGTGCTCGGCAGCGGCGAGGCGTCGGAGACCCCGATGATCTCCCAGATGGTCGACTTCACCGAGTCGCAGGCGTTCCGCCAGGCCGGCCGGGCCGCCTTCGCGTCGGCCGGGATCACCGTCGCCGACGTCAATCACCTGATGATCTACGATGCGTTCGCGCACGTCCCGATCTACGGGCTGGAGGCGCTCGGCTTCGTCGACAAGGGCGAGGGCGGGGCGTTCATCGCCGAGGGGAACACGGAGCCGGGCGGCCCGCTGCCGCTGAACACGAACGGTGGCGGGCTGTCCTATACCCACACCGGGATGTACGGAATGTTCGCCATCCAGGAGGGGGTGCGGCAGATCCGCGGCGAGGCGGCCGCGCAGGTCGACGGGCCCGACATCAGCGTGGTCCTCGGCAACGGCGGCATGTTCGCCACCGCCGGGGTGCTGGTGCTTGGCAGGCAGGCCTGCTAGCCGGCGGCACTGCCGGGGCCTGCCCGGGTGCCAGGAGCCATGGAAGCACCAGAGCCGGCCGGGACCGTTCGGGAAACCTGAATTTGAATTTTCTGGCGGTGATTTTTCGCGCAAAATGCGACATGATGTTCCCGGGACTTGATGCGGGGACGGGGAGCTAGATCGATGAATAGGCGTGTGTTCAGGCGGGCTGCGCTGGCTGCGGTCGGGGCGGCCGCGCTCACGGTGGCGACTGCCATGCCCGGCAACGCGGCCACGACCGCCGAGTGGCGGTTCTCGAGCTACGCTTCGTCGGTCACTGGCAGGATGAACAGCGTCGTCGCGATCAGCCGGACCGACGCCTGGGCGGTGGGCGAGACCTACCACGGCACCGCGCTGGTCAACAGCCCGTACGTGCTGCACTGGAACGGCGCCGGTTGGGGCGGCGTGACGATTCCCGGCAGCAGCGGCTACTACTCGTCGGAGGTGTCGGCCTCGTCGGCGAGCAACGTGTGGGTGCTCGGGAACGATGACAACGGCCTGGTGACCCAGAAACTGTTCCGCTACGACGGGTCGCACTGGCACACGATGTCGGTTCCCGACGGCAACTTCGACAACCTCATGGTGCTGAGCGCCACCGATGTCTGGGTCACCGGGCAGATTTCCTGCACCGGCTCCAAGTGCGTCACCGATGTGTGGCAGTGGAACGGCAGCACGTGGCTGGCGCATCCGATCGGCACCACCGTGTACAGCATCGACGCGAGCTCCGGGTCCAACGTCTGGGCCGTCGGCCTGGGCGGGGTCAACTCGAAGGGCGAGGGGACGGTGGCCGCGTACCGGTGGGCCGGGACGCACTGGACCCCGGTGGTCATGGCGCACCCGGACATGTCCGGCTGGCCCGGCATCGCGATGCCCTCCGCCAGCAATATCTGGATCGAGGGCTGGCGCGGGACTAGCTCGCAGGTGCTGGCGCTGCACTGGAACGGCAGCAAGTGGCAGCAGGTGATCTCGGCGGGCAACGTCGCCGCCAGCCCGGGCCCGGTGCCCTACGGGTCGAGCGGCGTCTGGATGGGACCGTGGGCGCTGTGGACCGGTCGCAGCTGGCTGAACACCCTGCCGGTTCCGCCCTTTGATGGCGGCGTCGTTACGGATATCGCCCCGATCCCCGGCGACTCCGGCGCCTACTGGGGCACGGCCAGCGCGCAGAAGACCGCTAACTCGACCATCGATCACCCGGCGATGATGATTTACGGCGCGGTTCCTTAATGGACTTCAGCGCATCTCCTGCGTCAGCGTCCGGCGAGATCGAGCGGCGGCTGGCCGCAGCTTCCCAGGCGGTCCGCGAGCAAGACCTCTGCACGCAGCAGCACGGCCAGCTGAGTGCCCGCGAGGGCGGTCCGGGCTGAGCTCGCACGGGTCGAGAGCCGGCAGGCGGAGCTGGCCGGGGCACGGTGGGAGTACGCGGACGCCCTGGCGGCGAAGGAGCGGTACCTGACGCGGTCGGCCGACCCGCGCGGCGCCTGGCTGCTGTCGCTGGCCGAGGAACGCGGCCGGCTGACGGCTGAGCTCGGAGAGCTGCGTCGCGCCGTCGACGATGCCGACGCGGCCGGGGAGGCGCTGGCCGAGGTTCGCGACCGCCTCGGCACCGCCGCCGACTGGTCGGCCTTTGATACCTACTTCGCCCACGGCATCATCGCCAACTCGATCAAGCACGACCGGATCGACCAGGCGGCGGAGGCGGCCCGCGAGGCCGATGAGCGGCTGGCGGCGCTCCGCTTCGACCTGGCCGCGCTGGGCGACTCCGAGCCCGCCGCGCCCAGGCTCGAGTTCGGCGCCGGCTTCAGGTTCGCCGACATCTTCTTCAATAACATCTTCACCGACCTCGCGGTCGGTCGCCGGATCCGCGACGCGCAAGACGGCGTCGATCGCTCGACACAGCAGGTCGACGAGTTGCAAGACCGGCTCGGCGATCAGATCGTCGCGGTCACCGACCGGCTGGAGGACATGGCTAGGGAGCGGTGGCGGCTGCTTGCGCGGTAGCGGCGGGACCGGCCTGGTCCGGGACCGGGACCGGGACGCGGAGGAAGAACGTGTGGTGCGTGAGGGCGATGACCGTCCGCGCGGCTAGGAGCAGGAACCCGGCCGACAGGAGGCCGACGACGGCGTAGCCAAGGCCGGTGGAGCCGGGTACGCGCTCGGCCCCGAGCCAGCGCAGGCCGCAGGTGACGGCGGCGGCGACGGCGACGGGGAACGAGAAGGCCCAGTAGGCCGGGCCGAACGGCGCCGTCCGGTACAGCGGGATCAGCCTCAGCTGGGCCAGCACCATCAGCACGGCGAAACCGCTGATCACGGCCACGGTCGTGTCCACCCGGCCGTCGTTGATGGCGAACCAGGTGTTGGCCGCCACCACCGGCGGCGCGAGCTCGATCGCGATCGTCGGCAAAAGCGGCTTCGGCAGTTCCGGCACCACGAACAGCCGTTGCCCGATGATCGAGCCGAGCAGCAGGTAGGAGCCGACGCCGAGCCCGAACAGCACGTGCGACAGGGTGACAAACCCGAGCGCGGCGCTGGCGCCCCCGGCGATCAGGCCGCCGGCCGCCGCCGGCAGGTAGTAGCCGGGATGCCAGCGCCGGATCTCGCCGTCCCGGGCGATCCAGTCGCCGGTGATCCAGGCGCCGAAAAGCACCGTCAAGACGGCGGCGCAGCCGAACACGACCTCGCCGGCGCCTCGGGCCTGCGCGGCCAGCGGGACCGACAGCAGCAGCGGGATGATGAAGATGAGCGAGGTGAACGGGCCCAACGTCTGGTCCGATAGCTCCTGCTTCCAGCGGCGCTGCGCGGCGACGTTGCCCAGATAGCCGACCACGGTGATCAGCCACACCAGGGCAGCGACGATCCAGAGCGCGTTGCCCGGCCAGTCCGGACCGTGCACGAGGCGCATCAGCGTCGTCCAGGCCGCCGCCAGACCGGCCAGGCCGAAGCTGGCGGCGAAGAGGTTCGCCGTCAGGTGGAGCGCCCGCCGCTGGGTGCCCGCCGACCGTGGTGCAGTCCCGTCCAGTGGTGCGGTGCCATCAAGTGGACGATCCGGCGAGATTTTGTCCAATTTCATTGAATGGCCGAGTCCTTTGCACGTTGGGCACGGTCGGCGCGCGGCTGGGAACAGCAGATCCGGGTACATACACGGTCGCGCTCCCGGCCGTCGGTCGCGCCCGTGGATCACCCTGGCCGGCCCCCTGGGAAGAAGCGTCATGCCTGCAGATGCCCAGTTATCGCTACGGAGGAACTATGAGACTGCCGCTAACGGGGGCCCGGTGAACGCGGCGACCGATCGGGACGCCAGGACCCGCGCCCGGATCGAGGAGCACTGGAAGGCCTCAGAGAGCGGCGACGGGGAAACCGAGCAGTCGGTCTACGCGGACGACGCGATCCTGGACTACCCGCAGTCGGGAGAGCGCTTCCGCGGCCGGTCGGGAATCCAGGGGCAGCGCGACGGGAATCCCGCTGATCGCCACTTCAGGGTCCTGCGCATCCGGGGCGGCGGCGACCTGTGGGTGAGCGAGGTGGTGATCACCTACGACGGGGCGCCCAGCTACTCGGTCAGCGTCATGGAGTTCACCGACGATCAGGTCTCGCACGAGACCCAGTACTTCGCCGACCCCTTCGCGGCGCCGGCATCGCGGGCGGCGATAGCCGAGCGGATTCCCGACAGCGAGCGCTGAGCCCGAGGAGACGGCGATGCCGAGCCACGCGATGCAGAACGTGATTGACGGCCTCAGGGAGCAGCGGAGGGCCGCCGCCGGCCAGGCCCCGCCGACGCTGGCGGAGCGCCGCGCCACCTTCGCCCCCGGCGGCACACCTCATCCGGTGCCTGACGACGTGCTGGTGACGGAGGTGACCGCGGGCGGGGTGACGGCCCACTGGCTGGCCGCCCCGGGTGTGGACGCCGGGCGGGTGCTGCTGTTCCTGCACGGCGGGGGCTTTGAGTTCGGGTCGGTTCGCAGCGACGGCGAGCTGGCGTCCCGGCTCGGGAGGGCAGGCGGGATGCGGGTGCTGTTCCCCGAGTACCGGCTGGCGCCCGAGCATCACTTCCCGGCCGCGATCGACGACGCCGTGGCGGCGTACCGCTGGCTCCGGGTCGACCAGGGACGGCCGGCCAGCTCCATCGCGGTGGCGGGCGACTCGGCCGGCGGGGGCCTCGCGGTCGCGCTGCTGGTGGCCATCCGCGACGCCGGGGAGGCGCTGCCCGCGGCCGCCGTGCTGATGTCGCCGACGGTGGACCTCACCAGCTCGGGGGCCTCGATGACGGAGCGGGTCGATCAGGATCCGATCTCCACCCCGGTCATGCTCCGCCAGTTCGCGGCCGACTACCTGGCCGGGGCCGACCCGCGGACGCCGCTGGCGTCGCCGCTGTTCGCCCCGCTGGCGGGGCTGGCGCCGCTTCTGGTGCTGGTGGGCACGGCCGACCTGCTGCTCAGCGATTCCGAACGGCTGGCGGCGGCGGCCGACCAGGCCGGGGTCGATGTCACCCTGGAGATCGGCGAGGACCTCCCGCACGTCTACCCGCTCATGCTCGGCACCCCCGAGGCAGCCGAGGCGACCGAGGAGGTCGGGAAGTTCCTGCGGGCCCGGGTTGGCTAGTCAGTCGGCCCCCGGCTGGGCAGCCCGCCGACCGGCTGGGTCAGGTAGCGCTGAACCGACGGCCCGACCGAGGCGACGACGTCATCAGCGGTCATCGACGCCAGCGGCTCGAACCGCAGGATGTACCGGCACAGGCCGAGGCCGAGCAGTTGCGCGGCGATGAGCGTGCCGCGCTCGGACGCCGCCTCATCGCCGAGGGCGGCGATCGGCTCGGTGACCAGCTGGCTGAGCACGGACTGGAATTGCTCGGCGACGATCTCGCTGGTGACTCCGGCCCGCAGCATGGCGATCATCTCGTCGCCGTGGACCGGATGCTCCCAGCGGTCGACGAACAGGCGCACCAGCAGCTCGCCGCGGCCGCCGGCCGGCACCGAGCGCAGGTCGGGGATGTCCAGGTCGACGGTGATGGCGGCCGTGAACAACCCCGCCTTGGATCCGAAGTAGCGCATGACCATCGAGGCGTCGACCCCGGCCTGCGCGGCGACGGCGCGAATGGTGGTCTGCTCGTATCCGCGCGCGGCGAACGTCGCCCTGGCGGCACCGAGGATGGCCCGGCGGGTCCCCTCGGACCGGGGCCCGCCGGTCCCGAGCACCGGGCCGGCCTGGCCTGCGGCCGGTCCTGCGGGATGGCTGCTGTCCGTCACAATGTCCTATCCTACCTCTCGCCAACGTTTGTTGGCCAACGTTTGTTGACAGTATTTACAAGTGCGCATAGTTTTGTGCCAACAACCGTTGGCATTTTGAGGGAGAACGCAGATGGCGACTAGGAGCCCAGGTCAGGGCAGTAGGCTTCCGATCCCGTATCGGGCGCTCGCGGGCTTCATCGTGGCGTGCGCGGCGTTCGCCGCGGTCTTCGTTGCGCTCGCCGTCGGCGCCTATCACGCGCCCAGACCGCATGATCTTCCGGTCGGCATCGTGGGCTCGGCCCTGGCGACCAGCGGCATCGAGCACGCGCTGGACACCGCCCTGCCGGGGGCCATCGACTGGCACAGCTACCCCAGCGCGGCCGACGCGCGGACCGGGATCACGCAGCGTGACGTCGACGGGGCGATGATCGCGTCCGGCTCTAACCTGCACTTGCTGGTCGCCACCGGCGGGGGCACCGCTCCGGCCAATTTCCTGACCACGGCGGCAGGGACGGTGGCCGCCCACACCGGAAGCAAGCTGGTGGTCACGGACGTGGTGCCGCCGCTGCCCGGTGACACCCAGGCCCTGTCGTCGTTCTTCCTCCTCCTCGGCGTGCTGATACCGAGCCTGGTCGCGGGCTCCGGGAGCGCGCTGGCCTTCCGCAAGGCCCGGCCCGCGCTGGGCATCGTCGCGCCGGTGGCGGTCGCGGTCGCCATCGGGCTGGTCTCGGCGGCGGTGGCCGACGGCATCGCCGGGCTGGGGAACTTCGCCGCGGTGGCTGGCGTCACCGCGCTGTTCTCGCTCGCGGTGGCCGCCCCGACCGCGGTCCTGGCCCGGATCAAGCCGCCGCTGGTCGCGGTGGCGGTGCTGCTGTTCGTCGTGGCCGGGATCCCCGACAGCGGCGGACCCGCCAACCTGGCCCCATTCAGCGCGGCCGGCTTCCGCTTCTTCGATTCCGTCCTGCCGCTGGGGCTCGCGGCCAGCGTCATGCGCAACGTGGTCTACTTCGGCGGGCACGCCACCGCGCTGCACCTGTGGGTGCTGGCCGCCTGGGCGGCGGCCGGGGTGGCCGCGCTGATCGTCCT
>DATCGA010000027.1:0-7194 GCA_036509215.1 Trebonia sp. | reverse complement strand
GCCCGCGGGCGCGGCGGTCACAGGACGATTCCCGGATCGGCCGTATCCTGCGCCTGGCCCGCCATGACCTCGTTCCAGAGCTGCTGGTCGTCGTCGCGTTCAAGCAGGGATGCGACGACCGACAAGCCCAGCCGCTGCTCGCGGGCGGCTGACAGCGCTCGGCGGGTGAGCCGTTCCGGCGACCGGCGGATGCGCCGGATCCCGGCGGCGGCCCCGGTAGGGGCTACGTCCCGGTGCTGCGCGAGCAGCGTTGCCACGCCGCGACCGCGAAGCTGCTGCCCAGCGCTGTAGCTTAGGACGCCGATGACGTTGAGCTGGTACACGAGGACTGCGAGCGAGACCCCGAAGTGCGCAATCAGCGCGACCGCCGCTCGCTCGGTGACGGTGCCCGGCGTCTCGCCGAGCCAGTCGAGGACCGATCGTACGCCTCGCTCGGGGACCAGGAAGTGCCCGGCGAAGGCATTCGCCCGCCACTCCGCTGCGGTGTCCGCGAACATGTCGCCTTCGGCCTCTTCGATGATCTCGCGGGGATCGCCGAGGATGTGGTGCGCGAGTTCATGGGCGAGGGTGAACCGGACGTGGCCTTCGGGGAAGTCACTGCTCGCGAGGATGAGCGCCGCCGGGCCGCTGTGCACGCACAGCCCGTCGACTTCGGTGCCCAGCCGTGACAGCGCCACGTCAACCGCGAAGTGCTGCTCGATCAGTCCGGCCAGATCACCGAGCGCGTCACTACCCAGATCTAGTTCACGGCGGGTCAGTTCGGCTAGCTCGCGGCCTTGCCGCTGCGCCGCTTGCTTCGACGGCGGCAGCGAGCCGAACCGCAGGCGGCTCTGCTCGGCGACCAACTGACCTGCCGCGCTCGGCCGGGCGGCCGGCATCTGCGTGATCTGGGTAAGCAGGTCGTCGATCTCGAACAGCTGACGCGCCCGGCGGCGAGCCGTGTAGGACGCTTCAGGTCCGGCGCCGACCGCGAGCCGCGCGGCTACCGCCAATGCGGGACGCTCAGCCTGGCCGAGGAGATGCCTGACCGTGACGCCGAGCGCGTTGGCGAACCGAGGCAGTTCCGCCACGTCCAGTCGGCGCCGACCCGACTCAATCTTCGATATCTGGTCCTTGCGCAGGCCCGTCAACTCTCCCAGCTGCGTCCCGGTCATTCCTACCTGCTTGCGAGCCGCCGCCACGCGCACTCCGACCTGCGCCGCATGCTCATCCGCACCGGAGTCCCCGGACACCTCCGGAGCATCAAGCGCGGCGAGACCGGTTAGCCCTTCCGTCATGCCACTCCCCTCCTTAGTTCCTCTTCATTTTAGCCAATGTTGCTATGATCGCAACCTACACCAACTCTCACTATCAAAAAGTTGCGATTGGAGGGCGCTGCCCGAGTCTTTAGGACGACCGTTCGGCGCCAGCGCTTCTATCCGGCCAACCGGCCGCGTGCCGTCTCCGCAGCGTCCTAAAGTTAACGGTATGTCGCACGCCGCCGCCGAGAAGGCGGCATTCATCGGCCAGGTCCGCTCGTTCCTGGCCTGGATCGGCGACGGGCGCAGGCTCACGCAGACCGGCCGCCTCGGCCTCGCCGACGCCCGCCACCTGGTGGAGTCGCTTGGCACCGGCGACACGTTCGACCCGACGATCGGCGACCGGGTCTTCAAGACCAAGTCCAGCGAGGAACTGGTCAACCTCAACCGGGTCGTGGAGTGGGCCAAGGCCGCGCGCCTGGTCCGGGTGACCGGCACCCGGCTCGCGGTGGTGAAGAAGAACGCCGCGCTCGCCGACAAGCCACTCGAACTCGTGCTGGCGCTGCTTGCGGCCTATCCCAAGCTCGGCAAGCCGATATTCCCCAGGAACACCTGGCGCAATTCCATCGTCGGAGACGATTTCACCGACATCAGCCAGGCGCTGCTCACCACGCTGCTCCACCATCCGGGGGCCTGTCCGCTGACGGAGCTCAGCGGAACCGCGTACGACATGATCGCCGCCCGGTACATGCTCGCGCGGCTTACCGATTCGCAGCATGACTCCCTGCGGCGGACGATCGCCGTCGATGTCAGGATCGCCATGGCCGCCCTGCACGTCCTCGGCGTCGTCGTGCTCGACCTGGAACAGGACATCGCCACACTCACCGACCTCGGCCGGTACGCGATCCGCCAGGTCCGGGGCATGGCCCAGCCAGGCGAGCCCGTGCTGCAGGTGCGGATCACCCTCGCCGAGGTCACCGACCCGCCGGTGTGGCGGCGGGTACTCGTCCCTGCGGGGTACACCCTCGACCGGGTGCACACGGTGATCCAGGCGGCCATGGGCTGGCAGAACTATCACCTGCACGAGTTCACGATCGACGACCGCGGCTACGGCCCCTCCGATCCGGACAGGGAAAACCAGGCCAGCGACGAGACGCAGTCCCGGCTCGGCGACGTGGTGAAGCCCGGGGACCTGATCGGGTACACGTACGACTTCGGCGACGGCTGGGAGCACGAGGTTGCCGTCGAGGCAGCCACGGAAGCGGAAACGGACGGTGTCTACCCGGCCTGCACCGGCGGCGAGGGCGCCTGCCCGCCCGAGGACAGCGGTGGCGCGCCCGGCTTCGCCGACCTCAAGACGCTGCTCGCCGGACCGCTGAGCGCCGAGCGCGACGAGATCCGCGAATGGGCCGGCGACTACGACCCCGCCCGGTTCGACCTGACGACGGCCAACGTAGCGGTCGCGGCTATCTGACGGGAACGGTCAGCCGATCTGGCCGAGGTAGCTACTGACACCGCCGAAGGCGCTGTACGGAGGATCATGGGCAAGGCGAGCAACCAGAAGAAGCAGCGGCGGCAAGGTATCGGGACGTCGCGGGCGGACCTCGAAGGCCGGCGAGCCCTGGCGCAGGTGGCCCGGGCCTCGAAGAGCCTCAACGACATATTCAAGGCGAGGCATGAGCATCTAGCGGCGGTCAGCCGCTTGTGGCGGCGTGGGGCCGAGCCGGAAGCCGCGCAGGTCCCGAACTGGGCGGATGGTTCGGCTGGCGACCGCTTCTTCGCAGAGTCGCAAATGAAGAAGTATGCCGTGGCCCCGCGGCTCGCGACGGCGGAGATACCTTCGGCGGAGGCCTTCGCCGCTGACACCGGACACTGGGATGTCGCCGTCTCGACCCTGATCCGTGCCGTGGTCCTGGATCGGGTCCCGGTTACCGATCCCTTGGTGACGAGGGTCATCCGGCTGCTCGGCCCGGCCGTCGATGCCGAGGTCCAGTACGCCGCATCGGACGGTCGCGGAAGCCAGCCCATCGGCGGCGTCGAGGGAGGCTTTCCCGAGGACGACGCGCCCGTCTTCCTGCTGGGTGCCTGCTGCCTCGTGGATGCGACCTGGGCGGTCGTGGGTCTCGACCCGCTCAGGGACGTGCTGGATTATCTCGGGCCGCGCCTCGACGCCGCCCTCGCGGAGCTGAACTGCACGCAGAAACCCAGCGGCAAGGTGCTGGCCGAGACGCTCCTGCGGGCGGCGGCCGACTTCTACCGCCTCGACGCAGACCCCGCCGACGCCGAGACAATGCGGCAACTCGGCGGCAAATCCGAAGGCAACCCGCTCGACTGCCTGATCAGCGAAAAGGCGATAGAACCCGCGGAAGCGCTGACCATCGGGCTCGCCGTGCTCGCGACGCTCGCGGACCTGTGCCGTACCGCGGAGGCGTCGATCCTGGTGCCCGGCTAACCTTCGCCGCAACCTGGAGACAGAACACGCCACCCAGTCAGAAGATCAAAGCCTTTTATCCCGAACGGACCGGGGTGACTCCCTCGGTCCAGTGACCCGGGTGCCGTGGACGACGCACCGTCACGCGTCCTGTGTCGGGATGGGTTCTGACGGGCCGGGTTCTGACGGGACGGCGGCGAGGGCCTGGGCCCGGGCCTGATCGGTGAGGTCGCGGAGGGCCTGGTCGGCGGCGGACCCCAGGACGCAATTGCGCGACGCGTTACTGCTGTCGGCGGGTCGGTGAGCAGGTCACGGCCGGACTCGACCCGAACTTCAGGTGAACCCGGCGGGCCCGGTGTCACCCGGCGTCGGCTTGACGGGCGCTATAGGTAAGGACCTGCCCGCCAATACGCAGGCTCCAGCCCTGCGGCAGCTGGCTCGGCTCTTGCGTGTCGATCCGCACCCACTCGTCGGCACCGGGCGGCCTGATGTAGGTCCCGTCAAGCGAGGAGGCATCGCGGACCATGAGGATCCCGTTCTCGGGATAGACGTAGGCGTGCACCCGCGAGATCACGTTGTCCGGATCCTGCATCAGGATCGGAGCGACGCTGCCGCTCTCTACGGCCGGGTCGCGGTAGGGGTCACGGCCGAGCACGTAGGCACGATCGAGGATGATGGCCGGCCCGTTAT
Source organism: Trebonia sp. (assembly GCA_036509215.1). GTDB lineage: Bacteria > Actinomycetota > Actinomycetes > Streptosporangiales > Streptosporangiaceae > Trebonia. Next base: position 2,835 of record DATCGA010000027.1, on the reverse strand, counting down.
CCGACTTCAGGACCCCGAGCGGCGCGGGCGCGGTCGCCGTCGAGCGAGCCGGCTGGGACGGCACGGCGGGCTCGAGACGCGTGTCAGCCGGCACCGCGTCGATCGGATGCTGATATTCGGCCGGGGAGGGGGTCCAGGCATCGGTGGTGTGGAACGGTGCCGGCTCGGCCGCGTCGGCGGTCGGGGGCGGTTCCGACGCCTGAATCGGATCTGTCGTCCAGTCTGCCTGTGCGGAGGGGGTGGCCTCGACGGACGACGGGACTGCCTCCACGGATGGGGTCGACTTCCCTGACGGGGCTGGGCCGCGGATGGGGTCGACTTCCCTGACGGGGCTGGGCCGCGGACTCGGGCGTCTCGGCGGGCGGTGACCCACACCGGCGGGGCGGAGTCAGCATCCGCTGCGGCTGGTAGCGGCTCACGGGCACTCGCGAGCCGGGTCAGCACGAAGCCCTGCCCGGGGACCACCCCGCTGTGCAGGTCCGACAGCGGATCCGCGTGCACCGGCCGATCGGCCGCGCTGCCGATCGCGAGCTGGTCGAACGTGCCCGGTATGAGCTGGTCGACCCAGGTCAGGGCCTGTACTCCGGACAGCTGGTGGGTGACGCCGTGTTCGGTGACCGCGCCCCAGACGGCGCCGCCCAGGAACATGACGACGCCGTCCTGCACGGGTACCACGATCCCGAACGCGGTGACGTCCTCTGCCATGTGGCCGATGACCAAGGCGGCCGGCCGCGGCGGCTGGCGTCACCGCCGTCGGGATCGCCACCGGCTTCGTCGAGTACCTGCACCGCTCGCCGATCCGGGAATCGCCGGCCCCGGGCACGTCGGCCTGGGGACAGCAGCTCGCCGTGGCCGCCGTGGCCTGCGCGCTGTACGGCGTCGCCCGGTGGCGGCACGGCCGCCGGTTCGGCCGGGGCAGCCGCCGCCTGCTGCTGCTCGCCCGCTGGGCAGGAACGCCGCGGCGCGCCTGCTGGCGACCGCGCGGCAGGCCTCGTGGCGTCTGCTGGCGGCGCTGCCGCCGCTGGCGCTGATCGGCTACTGCTGCTGGCGGGTGGGCGAGCAGGTCACGGCCGGGCTCAACCCGAACTTCACCGCCAACGCCTGGGGCGGCCCGACCTTCCTGGGCGCGATGGCCTGCCACTACCTGGACATCGCGCTGATCATCGGGGCCTGCGGTTGGCTGCTTGACAAGATCCTGTCCCAGCCCGCCCGACGCCGGTGAGCCGGGCGACCGGGCCAGTCAGCGCAGGTCGGCCGGCCCGGCCGGGTTGTAGGTGAGGACCTGCCCCCCGATGCGCAGGCTCCAGCCGGGCGGCAGCTCGCTCGGCTCGGTGCCGACCCGGGTCCACTGCTCGGCGCCGGGCGGGCTGATGTAGGTCCCGTCGAGCGAGGAGGCATCGCGGATGAGCACGACCCCGTTGTTGACGGCGACGTAGGCGTGCACGCGCGAGATCACGTTCTCCGGATCCTGCAGCAGGGCCGGCTCGGCGTAGCCGTTCTCCACCGCCGGGTCGCGGCGCGGGTCGCGGCCGAGCACGTAGGCGCGGTCGAGGAGGATGGTCGGGCCGTTGGCCGAGGTCAGGACGCCGAGCGGCGCTGGTTCTGCCTCGTCGTAGGCCGGGATCGCCTCGATTGAGGTGGGTTCGGGGACGAACGGGGCCGGCTCGGCGGCGTGGCCGGGCCCGCCGGGCCAGACCGGGTTGAGGGCGTGCTCGACCGGCGAGTCCGGGTCTGCGGGGGGCGACCAGGCCGCCTCCGCGGGCGCGGGAGCGGGCTCCTCAGCTTGCACCGGCTCTGCTGCTGGCGCGAGGTCTGCGGGCGGGGCGGGGTCTGCCGGGGGCGACCAGGCCCGCTCCGCGGGCTGCACCGGGTCTGCGGGCTGCATGAGCTCCGCGGGCTGCATGAGCTCCGCCTGCTGAACGGGCTCCGCTGGCTGAACGGATTCTGCTGGCTGAACGGGCTCCGCTTGCTGAACGGATTCTGCTGGCTGAATCGGCGGGGCTGAGTCGGCGACGACGACGGCTGGTTCCGGCTCGGCTGCGGTCGCCAGCCGGGTCATGACGAAGCCCTGGCCCGGCACCACCCCGGCGCCGAGGTCCGACCGCGGCTCGGCCTGCACGGGCCGGTCGGCGGCGACGCCGATCGCGAGCCGCTCGAACGTGCCCGGCACGAGGTGGTCGACCCAGGTGAGGGCCTGCTCCCCGGACAGCTGGTGGGTGACCCCGGCCTCGGTGATCGCGCCCCACACGGCGCCGCGCAGGAACATGACGACGCCGTCTCGCACCGGCACCACGATCCCGAACGCGGTGACGTCCTGCGCCATGTGGCCGATGACCCAGGCCGCCAGCCGGGCCGCGATCACGGTGGCGGGCAGCTGCGAGTCGGCGGCGACGGCGGCGGCCAGTTGCAGGAGCTCGGTCACGGCCTGGTCGCCGCCGCCGGCCGGGTCGTCGCGCGGGATCAGGACGACGGTGTCGCCGAACCGGCCGACGAGGCCGCCGCCCGGCTCGATACCGATATGCAGAGTCATCCGTTCCATGGCGCTTTCCCTCTCTGCGGCCGCTGCGGCGCGATCGGCAGTGCCCAGGCCGCGCCGTCCTGTACCAGAAGTACCCATTTAGGCATCGCGCCTCGCGCGACGCAACTGTGAACATCCCGCTGACGCTGGGAGGAGGTGCCTTGGCTTAGGTTAACGCCGATGAACGGGCCTCGGCTTTGCGTTGGGGCGAAGGCCACGGTCCGTTCGATAGGACGAATTGGATTTTGGCTTTAGTCCACGCGGGCGACGCCCACGAGCGCCTGGCCGGGGCGGGGCGGCGGCGGGATCGGCTGGTC
>DATCGA010000026.1:0-2605 GCA_036509215.1 Trebonia sp. | reverse complement strand
GGGCGGCGGCGCTGCGCGACGCGGCGCCCGACGACGTGGTCCGCGGGTTCGTGACCGAGCTCGTGGTGGAGCCGCTGCAGATGTCGGGCGAGCCGGACGAGAAGTACGCCGACGTCGTGCTCGCCCGGGTCGGCGAGCTCGCGGCCGGCCGGCAGATCGCCGGGATCAAGGCGAAGCTCCAGCGGATGAACCCGGAGGAGGACCAGGCCGCCTACGGCCGGGTGTTCGGCGAGCTGGTGGGGCTTGAGCAGCGGCGCAAGTGGCTGCTCGACCGGGCGACCGGGGCCTGAGCGCCGGCCATTCCTGAGAACGGAAAGACAATTCCAGGAGTATTTACTCAGGTTTCGCCCAGGTTAAACCTCAGGTCAGAATAGTAAAATTGGGTCCCCCGAAGCACAGGGTCGGAGGCGCACACTGTTCTTCGTGAGCCTCACCGTAGTAACGAGCGAACCATCGCTTAGGCAGCATCTAACGGAACTCGTGGCGCTCGGGCGCTCACGGGGCTTCGTGACGACTGGGGACGTCACCGCCGCAATCGATTCGGCCGAGCTGGCCAGAGACGCGCTCGACGGGGTAGCGCGCGTGCTCGCCGATGAAGGCATCGAGGTGCTTGACGCACCGATTGAGGAGGAAACAGATACCAAGCTGCCCGAAAGCGATGCGGAGACCGCGCGCCGGGCCGGCACCAGCGACCTGGTCCGGATCTACCTGCGGGAGATCGGCCGGGTCCCGCTGCTGACGGCCGAGGGCGAGGTCGAGCTGGCCAAGTCGATCGAGGCGGGCCTGTACGCCGAGGAGAAGCTGAACTCGATCTACACGATCTCGGACGCCGACCGCGGCGACCTCGAGTGGCTGTCGGCCGACGGCGTGCGCGGTAAACAGCGGCTGATCGAGGCGAACCTCCGGCTGGTGGTGTCGATCGCCAAACGGTACATCGGCCGCGGGCTGGTCTTCCTCGACCTGATCCAGGAGGGGAACCTCGGGCTGATCCGGGCGGTCGAGAAGTTCGACTACACCCGCGGCTACAAGTTCTCGACGTACGCGACCTGGTGGATCAGGCAGGCGATCACCAGGGCGATCGCCGATCAGGCGCGGACGATCCGGGTGCCGGTGCACATGGTCGAGACGATCAACAAGCTCGCCCGGGTGCAGCGCCAGCTCCATCAGGAACTGGGCCGCGAGGCGACCGTGGACGAGCTCGCGGCCGAGCTCGGGGTCGGGCCCGAGCGGGTCGCCGAGATCCAGCGGATCGCCCAGGAGCCGGTCTCGCTGCAGTCGCCGATCGGCGAGGAGGAGTCCGACCTCGGTGACTTCATCGAGGACGCCGACGCGGTGGTGCCGATCGAGGCCGCCGCCTTCATCATGCTGCAGGACCAGCTCGACCGGGTGCTGTGCGAGCTGTCGGAGCGCGAGCAGCGGATCATCCAGCTGCGGTTCGGGCTGTCCGACGGGCACCCGCGGACGCTGGAAGAGGTCGGCCGGGAGTTCGGCGTGACCAGGGAGCGGATTCGCCAGATCGAGTCCAAGACCCTGGCCAAGCTCCGTCACCCGTCCCGCGCGCTGCTGCTGCGCGAGTACCTGGACTAGCGCGCCGAACGAGACGGGTGGCGGCCGGGCATGCCGGCGCCGACAATGACGTCGGCGCCGGCATTCGGCGCTCTGCCGCGAGAAAATCAGAAGCAGATCAAAATCCGTCTTATCGAACGGACCGTCGCTCCGCCCCCGCCGCCCCGCTTACCCGGACGGCCGTGGCCGGCCCGCCGGCGGGTGCGCCCGCTGCCGCGCTAGCGCTCGTCGGTGCTGTCGGGCGTGAAGCGGACCCCGTTGGCGGAGGGCGAGCCGTCGCCGTCGGCCGGGTAGACCAGGTTCCCGTCGGCCCCGACGTCGTCCGCGGCCGGGTTGCCCGCGCCGTTGCCGCCGCCGAACTGCCGCGGCAGCTTGTCCGCGGCCGCGTGCCTGGCGCTCGAGACGACCTGCGGCACCTGCGCCCCGGCCGCCTTGGCGGCGTGGGTGGCGCTGCTCGCGGCCGACTTGGCGTAGTCGGGCGCCTTGGCGGCGGCCGTCTTGCCCAGCTCGGTCGCCTTGGCCTGCGCCTTGCTCGACGCCTGCTGCACCTTCGGATGCTCGGCGACCTGACGCCCGTAGCCGACGAGCTTGTCGTAGGTACCGCGGCCGGACCGCGCGCCGGCCACGAAGCCGACGGCGAACCCGGCGATGAACATTGCCTTGTACCGCATCCGGTTCCCCTTCTTCCAGTGCGTGACGTCGCCGGTGGCGTTGCGGCCATCCGTCTCCGACGTCTCTTACGTTCCGGGTGGCCACCGCTACGGTGCGTTGGCCGTCCAAGGTTATCTGTCCACCGTTGACGTGGACAGTCCACCTCAGCCGGGAAAAGTTCACCCGGAGCCCGCCCAAGTTCTCACCTCGGACGGCCTCCCGGGTGCCGCGGGCACCCCCGAAGGTGCGCTACGCTTATGCGCAGCACAAGCAACGGGCCCGATTTCCGGCCCGCCGCGCGTGACGGTCCTGCGTAGCTCAATTGGCAGAGCAGCCGGCTGTTAACCGGCAGGTTATAGGTTCGAGTCCTATCGCAGGAGCCCTCTAG
>DATCGA010000025.1:0-14119 GCA_036509215.1 Trebonia sp. | reverse complement strand
CCCACCCGGCCTCGCGATCACCCAACCGCCCCACCTCACCAGCCTCGCTGACACCACGTCCGTGACTCCCACTCGTGATCGTGGGGAGTACGGGTCGCGGGCTGCCCCCAACTGCACACGCTCACCGTCCAACGCCGCCTCGCAGCACCGCAACGGCACACGATCACGGTCCGAGGCCGACCCCGCCCACCAGGCCCGCCGTCGCCCCGCCCGAGTCACCCGCGGTCCGTTCGGAATAATGATCTTGACTTCGCCTATTTGCCCCGGTCCGAGCCGGGAAATGGCGCCAACCCGACCTCCGGAGGCCAAGCGTGACGGTGCGCGCAGACCTGATCATCGTCGGCGCGGGATTGGCCGGCGCGGCCGCCGCCTACGCGGCCGCCGGGCGCGGCCGCAGCGTGGTCGTGCTCGAGGCGTTCGGCCCCGCGCACCGCAACGGCAGCTCGCACGGCAGCGCCAGGATCTTCCGCCGCGCCTACCCGGATCCGCTCTACGTGCGGCTGACCGGCCAGGCGGGGCAGCGCTGGCGCGCACTCGAGGCCGAGGCGGGGGAGGGCCTGCTCACGCTGACCGGCGGCGTCGACTTCGGCACCGCGCGAGAGCCGGAGCGGCTGCACCAAGTCCTGGCCGAGTGCGGCGTGCCCGCCGAGCTCCTCCCCGAGCAGGCCGCGGCCGAGCGCTGGCCGTTCATCAACTTCAAGGGCGTCGGCCCGGTGATGTACCACCAGGACGCCGGCGTGCTCGACCCCGATCGCGCCGTCGCCGCGATGCTCCGCCTGGCGGCCGCCCACGGCGCCGACGTCCGCTTCGACACCCCGGTCGAAAGGCTGGCGGCAGCCCCGGAAGGCGCCGTCGCCACCACCGCGACCGAGACGTTCACCGCCCCGGTCGCCGTCGTCGCGGCCGGGGCGTGGATCGAGCCGCTGCTGGCCGGCCTGGTCACGCTGCCCAAGCTCACCGTCACCCAGCAGCAGGTCTTCCACTTCGCCCCGGCACCAGGGCGGGAAGCCGAGCCGTGGCCGGTCTTCATCCACTTCGACGGCGACGGCTACCGCTACGGCCTGCCCGGCGGCCGCGACGGCGGGGGGCCGGGCGCGGTCAAGATCGGCGAGCACGATCCCGGCCGGACGGCCACCGCCGACGGCCGCGACTTCCGCATCGACCCGGCCAGCCGGGACCGGGTCCGCGCGTTCGTGGCCGACCGCCTGCCCGGACTCGACCCGGCCCCGGTCAACGAGGCGAGCTGCCTCTACACGTGGACCGCGAACGAGGACTTCATCCTCGACCGGCCCGGCGGCGGCCCGTTCGTGGTCGTGTCCCCCTGCTCGGGCCACGGCGCTAAGTTCGCCCCGCTCCTCGGCGAGATCATCGCCGACCTGGCCGCGGGCGACCCCGCCAGGGAACCGCGCTTCACCCTGGCCGCGCACCTGAGCTAATAGGTTCACTGACAGTAGACACGGATAACTAGGGATTGACTTTCATGCCCGACACCGTTCACTCTGAAGAAACAGAGTTGATTTAGCGTCCACACCGCGGTGGGCCGTCGAGTGAGACCACCGTGAGGGAGGACCCGCGTGTCAACCGTGGACGTCTCAGAGAGCGGAACCGGCTGATGTGCGGCATCGCCGGGCTGACGCTGAAAGACCCTGGGCTGCGGCCGGAACTGGGCGCGATGCTCGCAGGGATGCTCGTCATGCTTGAGGAGCGCGGCCCCGACTCGGCCGGGGTAGCCATCTACGACGGCGCAGGCGCCCTGGCCGTCACCAAGGACATCGGCGGCGCCGGGCAGGTGTGCGGACGATTCGGCATCGCGGACGCGCCTGGCTACCAGGGCGTGGGCCACACCCGGATGGCCACCGAGTCGGCCGTGACCAAGGCGCACTGCCACCCGTTCGTGCCGGCCGACGGCGTCTGCGTGGTGCACAACGGCTCGTTCTCCAATCACTGCACGATCCGTCGTGAGCTGGAGCGGCAGGGCGCCAGATTCGACAGCGACAACGACTCCGAGGTCGCCGCCCGGTACATCGGGTCGCGACTGGCGCAAGGCGACGACCTCGAAACCGCGCTGCACGCCATGGCGAAGGTGATGGACGGCTTTTACACGCTGCTGGTGACGACGCCAACGGAGTTCGCCGTCGCCCGCGACCCGATCGCCTGCAAGCCGGCCGTGATCGCCGAGACCGACGGCTACGTCGCGATGGCGTCGGAGTACCGGGCACTGGCCGACCTGCCCGGCATCAAGCACGCGAGGGTCTTCGAGCCGACGGGGGTGCACACGTGGACCCGGTAGCGCTCGACGCATCCGAGCTGACCACCCGGCAGATCAACCAAAGGCTCAGGGAACTCCCCGACGGCGCCCGAGCGCTCGTGACAGAGCCGCGCGGCCGGCACAACCTCGCGGTCGGCCTGACCAACAAGATCGAGATAACCATCGACGGCAACGCGGGCTACTACATCGGGGGGCTCGGCGACGGGCCGGACGTCACCGTGCACGGCTTCACCGGCTGGGGCATCGGCGAGAACCTGATGTCCGGGCTTATCCGCGTCAAGGGCAGCGTGTCGCAGTCGGCCGGCGCCTCCGCGCACGGCGGCCTGATCGTCGTCGAGGGCGATGCCGGCCTGCGGGCCGGCATCTCGCTGAAGGGCGCGGCCCTGGCGATCGCGGGTGAGGCCGGCAACCTGACTGGGTTCATGGCCCAGGCAGGCACGATCCTGATCGGCGGCAACGCCGGCGAGGCACTCGGCGACTCGCTCTACGAGGCGGTCATCTACGTGGCGGGCACCATCAAATCGCTCGGCGCGGACGCGAGGATCAGCGACCTCACCGAGGACGACGTGACCGCCGTGAAGGCGCTCTGCGGCCAGGCCGGCTTCACCCACATCACCCCGGAGGACGTCACCAAGGTCTCCAGCGCGCGAGAGCTTTACCACTTCACGTCGGCCCACGCGTCGTCCTACTAAGGGAGCCACCGACAGTGCAGAACCACAACCACACCTTCCCGCCGCAGGTCATCGCCGACGTGCACGCGGTGGCCGACCTCGGCCGATACCAGATCCGCGGCTTCGGCGCCCGCCGCGCCGTGCCTAACTTCGACGACCTCGTTTTCCTCACCGCCTCCGCGTCCCGCTATCCCCTCGAGGGCTACCGGGAGAGCTGCAATACACGAACACTTCTCGGCGCGAGGCACGGGGCCACCCCGATCGACCTGGCGATCCCGATCACGATCGCCGGGATGAGCTTCGGCGCCCTGTCGGCCCAGGCCAAGCAGGCACTCGGAGCGGCCGCCTCGGAGGTCGGAACCTCAACCACGACCGGCGACGGCGGCATGACCAGCGAAGAACGCCAGGCGTCGAAGACTCTCGTCTACCAGTGCCTGCCCTCACGGTACGGCTTCCGCCCCGAACACCTGCGCGCCGCCGACGCGATTGAGATCGTGATCGGCCAGGGCGCCAAGCCCGGCGGCGGCGGCATGCTCCTCGGCCAGAAGGTGGGGTCCCGGGTCGCGCAGATGCGCACGCTGCCCGAGGGCATCGACCAGCGCTCCGCCAGCAGGCACCCGGACTGGACCGGCCCCGACGACCTGCGGATCAAGATCGAAGAGCTCCGCGAGGCAACCGGCGGGGAGAAGCCGGTCTACGTCAAGCTGGGCGCGACGCGCGTCGATCACGACGTCAAGCTGGCCGTCGCGGCCGGCGCCGACGTGGTCGTCGTCGACGGCATGCAGGGCGGCACCGGCGCCACCCAGGAGTCGTTCATCGAGAACGCCGGCATCCCGACGCTGGCCGCGGTCCGGCTGGCGGCCGAGGCACTGCGCGAGCTCGGCGTCGAGCGCGAGGTGCAACTGATCGTCTCCGGCGGGATCAGGACCGGCGCGGACGTCGCCAAGGCGCTGGCGCTCGGCGCCGACGCGGTGTCCATCGGCATCGCGGCGCTGCTGGCGCTCGGCTGCAACCGGCCGTCCTACCGGTCCGGCACCGTCGACGTCGACGTGACCGCCGACTACGCGAAGCTCGACGCGGTTCCCGGCCAGTGCTCGGCCTGCCACACCGGTGCCTGCCCGGTCGGCATCACCACCCAGGACGACCGGCTCGGCCGGCGGCTCGACCCGGTGCTGGCCGCGCACCGCGTCGCCAACTACCTGAGAGCGCTCACCATGGAGACGACAATGCTCGCCCGCGCCTGCGGCAAGTCCGACGTGCATAATCTGGAGCCGGAAGACCTGGCCGCGCTCACCATCGAGGCCGCCGCCATGGCCAAGGTGCCGCTGGCAGGCACCGACTGGATCCCCGGGGCGCGCGGATGAGCGCCGCGCCGCAGGATGCGCCCGCGGCGGCCAGCCGGGTGCTCCTCGTCATCGCCGGGACCGCCGTCTCGCACGCGGCCATCGCGCGCACCGCCGAGCTGGCGGCCGGGTCGGTGGTGACCGTCATCGGCGTCGGGTCGGAACACACGGCCGGAGCGGGAAGTCCAAATCGATCATCCCGAACGGTCCCGGCTGACTCCCAAACACGCCCCGTCTCCGGCCGCGTGGTCTACCCAGGGGCGCCCGCAGAGCGTGCGAGGAGCCGCCAGCCGACCCAGGCAGGGATGACGGGACCGGCCCCCCCGTCCGGGAGGCCGCCGGCAGCCCTCCGTGCGGCGGAGCGGCCCGCCGCCGATGGCACTGAGCCCGAGCAGGTGCGCCGGGTCGTCGCGCTGGCGATGAGCGTGCTCGACGACGCCGGCGTGACCGCCCTCGGCCGCATCGCGCTGACCGACTCGCCTGCCCGCGCGGTCGCCCGGGCGGCACGGGCCCGCGGCGCCCGCGTCGTCGTCCTCGACGAGGCCGGCTCGCTGGCCGGCGCGGGCGGCGGCGCGGCCGACAGCGGCCTCGCGGCCGAACTACGGCGGCGGATGTACGGGTCGGGCATCGTCGTCGTGGCGCCGAACGACCACGGCGGCCGGTGGGTGGTGCCCTCGTGACCTACACCGCGGACCTGATCGTCGTCGGCGCCGGCCTGGCAGGCTCGGCCGCCGCGTGGGCGGCGGCGGCCCGCGGCCTGTCGGTCGTGGTGCTCGAGGCATTTCCGGCCGGGCACCGCCTGGGCAGCTCGCACGGCAGCGCCCGGATCTTCCGCCGCGCCTACCCGGATCCGCTCTACGTTCGGCTCACCGGGCAGGCGGGCGAGCTCTGGCGGCGGCTTGAAGCCGAGGCGGGGGAGTCGCTGCTGCGGCTGACCGGCGGTCTTGACTTCGGCCCGCGGCGGAACCCGGAGCTACTGCACGCGGTGCTCGCCGCCTGCGGCGTGCCGGCCGAGCTGGTCGATTCCGAGGCGGCGGCGCAGCGCTGGCCGGGAATCTCCTTCGACGGCGGCGGCCCGGTCATGTTCCACTCCGACGCGGGCGTGCTCGACCCGGACCGCGCGATGACGGCGATGCTCCGCCTCGCCGTCGCCGGCGGCGCCGACGTCCGCTTCGGCACCCCGGTCACCCGCCTGGCGCCGACCCCAGGCGGCGACGGCGCCACTGCGCACACCGACGGCGGCACGTTCACCGCCCCGGTCGCCGTCGTCGCGGCCGGCGCCTGGATGGCCCCGCTCATCGGCGACCTGGTCCGCCTTCCCCCGCTGACGGTCACCCAGCAGCAGGTCTTCCACTTCGGCCCGCGCGGCCAGCCGGCGCCGCCCTGGCCCATCTTCATCTACAAGGACGACATCGACGACTTTTACGGTCTGCCTGGCGGCCGCGACGGCGAGGTCCCCGGCGCGATCAAGCTGGGCGAGCACCGGGGCGGCACCGCCGCCAGCGCCGACGGCCGCGACTTCACGGTGGATCCCGGCGCCCGCAGGCGCGCCGTCGAGTTCGCCGGCCAGCGCCTCCCCGGCCTCGACAGCAGCCCCATCAACGAGATCACCTGCCTGTACACGTCCACCGCGAACGAGGACTTCATCCTCGACCGCACGGGCCCGATCGTGATCGCCTCGGCCTGCTCCGGCCACGGCGCCAAGTTCGCCCCCCTCCTCGGCGAGATCCTGGCCGACCTGGCGACCGGCCGCCCCGCCCCCGATCCTCGCTTCGCCCTGGCCGCCCACCTGCGCTTACGAGGCTCGCGGCTCGGGGCCGCACGGCCCGTGCGTCACTGTTTCCGGAAATCGAACCCCCTGTTACACGCGCCTAACGTCTGGGGTGACCTGCAACATCTAGACGTAACCCGCCGCGTGTGTCCTGGTCTCACGTAACCGCAGAGACTGTGAGGTGCCGGATGGCGACGGTTATACCCGAGACGCAGACCGGGCTACAGAAGGGCACCAACTGGTGGGGCGCGTTCGTCATCGGCCTGGCCGGGACGATCCTGGTCACCGGGATCGCGCCCTACGCGGTCCAGGGCATGGGCGCGATCGCGATCTGGGCGATCGGCATCAACACCGTCTTCGGGCTGGTGCTCTGCCTGTGCCTGGCCGAACTGGCCTGCATGTGGCCGGACCGGACCGGCGGCATCCCGTCCTTCGCGGCCGCGAGCTTCGAGCCGCTGGTCGGCACGAGGGCCGCCAGGCACATAGGCGGCCTCTCCGGCTGGTCGTACTGGCTCGGCTGGTTCCCGGTCGCCCCGATCAACATGATCCTCACCGCCGCCTACCTGTCCACCCTGTTCAGCATCCCCCAGGGCGGCACGATCCACCTGTTCGGCACGTACGGCGCGCCGGTCTCGACGACCGTGCTGCTGATCAGCTTCGCCGGCCTGCTGGTGATCTACGTCCCCTGCTACTTCGGCGTGAAGCTCGGCGCCGGCTTCGCCACCGTCCTCGGCGTTGCCTCCATGGTCCCGCTCACGGTCCTGGTGCTGCTCCCGCTGTTCAAGAGCAGTTCCTTCCACTGGGCGAACATCGCCGGCTTCCACGCCCCCGCGGGCGTGCACGCGAACTTCACGTTCATCATCGCCTGGATGTTCCCGATCACCTGGAGCGTGATCGCGATGGAGGCGGCCGCCTGCTACGTGGGGGAGTGCCGCAACGGCCCCCGGGACGCGAAGATCGCGCTGACCGCAGAGGGCATCTACGGGATGCTTATCTACATCCTGACCCCGCTGGTCTTCGTCGGCGTGCTCGGCGCAGCGCTGACCACCAGCGACCCGCTCACGCTGTACACGGACTTCACCGGCGCGATCTTCGGCCACGGCTCCTGGATCAAGTGGTTCATCGGCCTGCCGCTGATCCTGGCGCTGCTGCTGTCGGTGCTGAACGCGATCATGGGCACCGGCCGGTCGCTCTACCAGGCGTCGGAAGACGGCATGCTGCCGCGCTGGTTCGGCAAGGTGAACAGGCACGGTGTGCCGTCCCGCTCGATGGCGTTCAACGTGGTCGCGTCGATGGTGGTGGTCCTGTTCGGCTCGCCCGTGCGGATCTACATCTTCTCCAACGCCGGCTACCTGTTCGCCTGCGCGATGTCGCTCCTGGGCTACTTCGTCTACCGGCAAATGCGGCCGGCCGCCGAACGCCCGCTCCGGCTGTGGGGGTTCGTGCGCTTCCTGGCGCTCGGCATCTTCCTGTTCTGGGCGGTGGTCTATTTCTACGGCGGCTGGAACGCGCCGAACATCGTGGTCGCGCCGAACTCGGGCCCGTACCTGTTCTTCCTCGGCCCGGTGGTGATGGCCGTGTACTTCCCGCTGTACTACTGGCGGAAGCGCTCTGACCTGCGCCGCCGTCCGACGCCGATGGCGGTAGTCACGCCCGAGTTGGCGGAGGAGGACGCGTGACCTCTCGAACGGGCGGTGACGCCGCCCGACCCGCCCGACCCGCCCGACCCGCCCTGCTCCCCTGGCGGCGGCCGAACCCGAGGGCGGCCCTCCCATCGGCGGGAGTCCTGCTGGCCTCCACCGGCAAGCCGTTCAGCGACGCGTCGATCGCCCTCGCGGTGGAGCTTGCGCAGGGCAGCCGGATTCGGGTGGTGACCGTCGCGCGGATCCACGGTGCCTCGTTCGGCCTGCAGCACCCCGGCCTGATGCCGAACAAGAAGGAGAAGGACGGTGCCCAGGCCCTGGTCACGCGGGCGATCAAGGCGATCCAGCGGGCCGGCGGCGCGGCCGACGGCGAGGTGGTGATGACCCGTTCCCCGGGCCGCTCCTTCGCCCGCGCCGCCCGCGCGGCCGGCGTGGCCCGCGTGATCGTCGACGAAGCCGGGAAACGGCGAGTCGACCGGCTTGAGACGTGGCTGGCGACCCGATATCTCCGGCTCCGCCTCGCCTCAGGACGAGTCGTGCACGGTGCCGACGGCGGTCACTGACAGGAACTGGGCGGGAAGCTTAATCAGCTCGACCGGGCCGTGCGAGGCCTCGCCGTCGAACTGCAGCGCGTCGCCCGGCTCGAGCACGTAGACCGCGCGGCCGTGGCCGTAGGCCATCACGCCCGACAGCATGTACAGGAACTCCGTGCCGGGGTGCTGGTAGAGCGGGAAGACCTCGACGCCCTTGGTCAGCGTCACCAGCTGCGGAGTCATCCGGCGATGCTGGCCGCGCATGGAGCCGAGCTGCTGGTAGTGGTGGCCCGCCGCCACGTCCTCGCGGCGGATCTCCGCGCCGTGGCCGGCCTTGACGAAAATCGCGTCGCGTTCCTCGTCGAAGCCGCGGAAGAACGAGGTAAGCGGCACGTCCAGGGCCTCGGCCAGCCTGGCCAGCGTGGCGAGGCTGGGCGACACCTGCGCATTCTCGATCTTGGAGAGCATCCCCTTGGAGATGCCCGTCCGCTCGGACAGCGTCCGGATCGGCAGGCCCTTGCGCTGCCGCGCCTCCTTGACGCGCAGCGCGATGACGGACGCCAGCGTCGCCTCGAGCGGGGCGACGCTATCGTCGCCGTAGACGCCAGGCTCGACACCGTAACCGGCTTCAGCGGTGCTCACGACATTCATTGTACGGAGTGCTAATCCGGGGTAGCGGTACGCGCGTCACGCGGTGAGATAGCGGCGGACCTCCCACGGGGAGACCTCGGCGTGGTACTCCGCGAACTCGGCCCGCTTGACGGTCGCGTAGTAGTCCACGTACTCGCCGCCCGGCACCTTCCCGAACGCCTCGCGCAGCACTCCGTCGGCGGCCAGCGCGTCCGCCGCCTCGATCAGCGTGGCGGGCAGCTGGCCGATCCCGCGCCCCGTGACCACCGCGACATCCAGGTCGAACAGGTTCTCCTTGTTGGGCTCGCCGGGATCGACGCTCTTGTCGATGCCGTCGAGACCGGCGGCAAGCAGCCCGGTGAGCGCCAGATAGGGGTTGGCAAGGCCGTCCACGACGCGGACCTCGATCCGGCCGCTGTCGGGGACCCGGATCATCTGCGTCCGGTTGTTGCCGCCATAGGTGACGAAACCGGGCGCCCACGCGGCGCCGGACAACGGCGCCCCCGCCGACACGCGCTTGTAGGAGTTCACCGTCGGGCAGGCGACTGCGGTCAGGCCCGCCGCGTGCTCGAGGACGCCGCCGATGAACTGGTAGGCAAGCTCGGACAGCCCGAGCTTGCGCGGGTCCTCGTCGTCGTGGAACAGCGGCGTGCTGCCTGCCTCGTTCCACAGCGACAGATGCAGGTGCAGGCCGGTGCCGGTGCGGTCCTTGAACGGCTTGGGCATGAACGTGGCGAGCATGCCCGCCTGCTGGGCGAGCGCGTGCACCATGTACCTGAAGATGATCACCCGGTCGGCGGTGGTGAGCGCGTCGGCGTACTTGAAGTTCTGCTCGAACTGACCGTTGCCGTCCTCGTGATCGTTCGCGTAGTTAGACCAGCCGAGTGAGTTCATCGTCTTGCTCAGCGTCGTGAGGAACTCGTAGCTCCTGGTCAGGCCCTTAGCGTCGTAACAAGGCAGGCCCGCATCGTCGAGCTCGTCGGCCACCGTGATGCCGCCCGCCGAGGTCTTCCTCACCAGGAAGTACTCCGGCTCGGCGCCGACGTGCAGCGACATGCCCCGCGCGGCCAGGCCCGCCAGCGCGTTCTTGAGTATCACCCGCGGCGCGTACGGCCAGGGCTTGCCGTCCACGTGCGGGTCGCACATGACGATGGCGAGGCCGGGTCGCCACGGCACCGGGGTGTAGGAGCTGATGTCCGGCACCGCGATCAGGTCCGGGTCGGCCGGGGTCTGTCCCATCGGGCCGGCTGCGTAGCCGGCGAACCCGGCGCCGCCGTTCAGCATCTCGTCAAGCGCGGAGACCGGGACGAGCTTCGCGCACGGCTTGCCTGCAGGTCGACGAACATCGCGAACAGGAACTCGATGCCGTCCGCTTCGATCACGGCGGCCAGTTCTTCAGGTGTCTGAGGGGCCATGTTCTGGTTTCTACCTGCCCGGCTATGCCACCACGTTACGACTTAGCACCGGGACGTAACGTCCCCGTGAATGCGGTGAGCGCGCCCGGCTCGCACCGCCGGGAACAGGGTGGCTACGCGAGCCTGGCCGCGCGGATCACGCCGACCGGGGCGCCGCCGCCGAGCACGTCGGTGGTGGCCAGCCCGACCGGCGGCTGCGCGCCGAGCATGGCCAGGATGGCGACCGTGATCGGGGTGCGGGCGCGGGGGTTGCCGTCCTCGATCTTCACCGCGGCGGCGGTCCCGTCCGGCAGCGCGAACGCGTCGACGCCCTCCGCCCCCGCCTTCAGCAGCAGCCCGGGGATGTCGGTCATCAGCCGGTTCTCGTCCCTGGTGGTGCCGGACGTCCAGGACGGGAACTTGCGCATCGCGTCGGCCACCTTCCGCTCCGGGGTGCCCGGCTCGGCCAGCACCATCGCCCGGAACGACCGGGCCAGCCCGCCCAGCGTCAGCGCGAAGACCGGGGCGCCGCAGCCGTCCACCCCGACCGCCGCGATCGGCTCCCTGGCCAGGTCCTCGATGGTCCGCCGGATGCGGATCTGGAGCGGGTGCTCGACCTCCAGGTAGGTCTCGGTCGGCCAGTCGTTGGCGATGCACGTCGCCAGCATGGCCGCGTGCTTGCCCGAGCAGTTGAACCGCACCCGCGACTCGGGAACGTCGGACTCCCTGATCAGCCGCCGAGCGGTCGGCTCGTCGCCGGGCAGCGAGGCCGGGCAGCGCAGGTCGTCCTCGGTCAGCCCGGCGAAGTCGAGGATGTCGTGCACGCCCTGGACGTGGAAGTCCTCACCGGAGTGGCTGGCGGCGGCGAGCGCGAGCAGTTCGCCGTCGAGCGGCAGCCCGGCCCGGATCATCGCCACTGCCTGCAGCGGCTTGTTGGACGAGCGGGGGAAGACGGGTGCGTTGGCGATGCCCGCCGTGAACGCGAACGTGCCGTCGGCGGCCAGCGCGACGACGGTGCCGCGGTGCCGGGACTCCACGAACCCGGACCGGATCACCTCGGCCAGCACGGGATTGGCGGCCACGTCGCCCACGGACAACTGCTCCAAGGGTGTCACTCGCACATTATGGCCGCTCCGCATTACTCACCTGCCCTTATTGGTCCGATAAGTCCCCGCCCGTCCGACTTTCATCGCCCCCGCCCCGCGCCGCGCCTCAATCCCCACCCGCCGCCTGTCGCCTACGCCAGCGACCCCACCCACACCCTGTCGCCTACGCCGCCGACCCCACCCACACCCTGTCGCCTACACCGCCGACCCCAGTAGACGCGGTCGATGGCGTAGCCGACAGCACCGGAGACCTGTCGATGGCGCCATCGACCTGCTCGGCACCGCCGGCGTCAACGCTGGCTAGAGCTCGATGATGATCGTGATGGGGCCGTCGTTGACCAGGGCGACCTTCATGTCGGCGCCGAATTTGCCGGTCTCCACCCGGGCGCCGAGCGCGCGCAACTCGGCCACCACCGCGTCCACCAGCGGCTCGGCGACCGGGCCGGGGGCCGCGCCGTTCCACGTCGGCCGGCGTCCCTTGGACGTGTCGGCGTAGAGCGTGAACTGGCTGACGACCAGCAGCGGCGCGCCCAGGTCGGAGCAGGATCGCTCGCCGTCGAGCACCCGCAGGCCCCAGAGCTTGGCCGCCAGCTTCCTGGCCTTGTCGGGCGTGTCGTCGTGGGTGACGCCGACCAGGACCAGGAGCCCGGGCCCGTCGATCGACCCGATGACGCCCCCGTCGACCGAGACGCTGGCCTCGCTCACCCGCTGTGCGACCGCCCGCATTGCTCAGCCCGCCGCGACCTTCGCCTTGGTCCAGCCGGCCAGGTCGCACTGCGGCCGGGCGAGCAGCGAGATCCGGTCGGAGTTGGCGAACGCCGCCTTGCAGAACGACTTCGCCGCCGCCCCGCAATCGTGGATGGGCTGGCCGCCGGTGGAGCTGGCGATGGTCAAGTTCACGCAGCCGTTCCCCGAGGGGCCGTACTTGTCGTGGCTGACCCCGCTCCACACGCCGATCGCGACGCCCGCCGCCACCAGCACGGCGACCACCAGGTACACGATCCGCCTGCGCCGGGGCGTGAGCGAGATCGCGCCCGCGGCCTGGTCGGAGGCGAGACGGGTCTTGCTGTAACTGGGGGCCGGATCGTTCATGATCGCCCCATTGTAAGAGCATCAGGTCGCCAGGCTGATCCGTTGAGTGCCCGATGCGCAGGTGTTACCGTCTGCGATAGCGTGGCCGCAACGGAGCGTGCTTACACCGACACGGAGGTGACAAGAGTGGTTACCCGTGACACCCCTTGGCCCGACGGAACCCCCAGTTGGGTGGACCTGGGCAGCAGCGACATCCCGAAGGCGATCGCCTTCTACTCCAGGCAGTTCGGCTGGGACGTGGAACCGGGCGGCCCCGAGATGGGCGGCTACACGATGGCCAGGCTCGGCGGCAGGAACGTCGCCGGGATCGGCCCGATCATGGGCCCGCCCGGCACCCCCTCCACGTGGACCACCTACTTCGCGTCGGCCGACGTGGACGCGACCGCGGCCAGGATCGCGAGCGCAGGCGGGCAGGTCCTGGCCGGCCCGATGGACGTCATGGAGCAGGGCCGTCTGCTAATCGCCGCCGACGTCGCCGGCGCAACGTTCGGCGTCTGGCAGGGCATGAAGCGCACCGGCACCGAGGTCGCCAACGTGCCGGGCGCGTTTACCTGGAGCGAGCACATGAGCCGCGACTTCGAGGGGGCCAAGGCGTTCTACGCGGCGGTCTTCGGCTACGAGTACGGCGACATGTCGAGCGACGGGTTCAGCTACGCCACCATGCTGATCAACGGCCAGCAGGTCGTCGGCGGCATCGGGGCGTTCCCGGCCGGCCAGGGCGACGACCACCCTGCGCACTGGTCGGTGTACTTCGGCACCTCCGACACCGACCAGGCCGTCAGCACCGCGACCGCCAACGGCGGCCGGGTGCTCCGCCCCGCCGCCGACAGCCCCTACGGCCGGATGGCCGTCGTCGCCGACGCCGGGGGCGCGGTCTTCAGCCTCATCTGCACCCCCGCCGACGACGAGTAGCCGCCCGTTACCTCGGGAAGACGGTGCCGTCGAAGAGCTTGCGGGCCGTGCGGACCACGCCGGAGCGGATCACGGTCGGCGGCGTCGTGGTGGCGTCGAGCTCGACCTCGACGCCGAGGGCGCCGCTCGGGTGCTCGATCGTCAGTCGCGGGCTGCCGCCGGCGAGCACGGCCAGGTCGCTGCCGACCGCGCCGGGGACCATGATCGCGGTGCCGACGCTGACCGCGCCGAGCACCCCGATCGACTGGTGCACCCGGACCGGGATAAAGGTGCGGGTGGCGATCGTCCCGCCGTGCGCCGGCGGCGCGACCAGCGAGATCTTCGGGACCGTGGTGGCGCTGACGTCGCCCAGCCCCATCGCCTTGCCCGCCGCCAGCCGCAGTTCCTGGATACGCCGGTTCAGCTCCGGGTCGCCTTCCAGGTCGGCGATCGACTCCCGCCCGGTCTTACCGAAGCTGGAGGCCGCCGCCAGCACGACCGGCATCCCGTTGTCGACGCAGGTCACCGGGATGCCGCCGAACACGTCGGTGACGTTGCCGGTCGGGAACACGCTCGCGCCGGCGCCGGAGTCCTCGAAGTCGAGGACGATCGCCGCCGCCGTGCCGGGCACGCCGTCGATGGCGGTCGGCCCGTCGTAGCGCGGCCGGCCGCCCGGGGTGGGGAACGTCGCGGTGACGATCCCGTTGGTGTTCACCATCCGGATGCGCACCCGCGTCTGGGCTCTATCGTCCCCCGGGGGGACGACCCCCCGGACC
>DATCGA010000024.1:0-2917 GCA_036509215.1 Trebonia sp. | reverse complement strand
CAGGCCGGCTGGGGCGGCAGCCCGGCCCCGTGGATCAACGACTTCGAGGTCGGCAGCGGCGGCGCCCAGGGCGCGGCCCCCACCTGGTGGGACCCGACCGAGCAATCCCAGTACTTCACCTACGTCACCGACACGGTCCAGAACGCCGTCAGCCAGCCCGGCGGCTACGGCGGCGCGATCCTGGACTACGGCTACCTCGACGCCCAGTGGGATCTCAACGGGGCCGGAGGCGGCTACGCGGCCGACGACGTCAGCGAGTTCCAGAACACTTACCTGCCGCAGACCTACGGCACCATCGCCACGTTCAACTCTGACAACGGCACTTCCTACAGCGCGTTCAGCCAGGTGCCCGCGGCCGCCCCCGGCGCGGCGCTGTTCGGCGTGTTCCAGGCGTTCCGGGCGTGGAGCGTGCAGCAGACCTACGGGCAGCTGACGGCCGACGTCCGCGCCGTCACCGCCAGCACCCCGCTGTACTACTACTTCGGCGGCGGCTTCGGCAACGCCACGTCCTACGCCAACAACCCGGACACGTTCTTCCAGCTCGCTAAGCAGTACAACGTCACGATCATCGACGACGACGCCTCGTCCCAGGGACTCACCCTGACGTTCGGCAGCCTGGCCCGCGCCTACGGGGTGAAGGTGGCGCAAGAGTGGACCGCGCCGCCCGACAACAGCCAGCTCGCCGCGAAGGCGGTGTCGTGGATATCCCTCTACGCGATGGGCCTGCCGGAGGGCGGCGGCGAGGATTTCTTCATCCATGACGGCACCGAGAAGGACGTGGTCGGGTTCCCCATCTACACCAGCTGGCTCCCCACCCTGAAGAGCCTGTCAGGCACGTACCCGCAGCAGTCTGCCGCCGTCTACATCGACTTCTCCCAGGGCTACGGAAACACCAACGGCGGCAGCCTGAATAACGCGGAGAACGAGATCGCGAACCTGTGGCTGAACTACCAGGCCGGCTTCAGCGTGGTGACCAGCCAGGAGGTGAACAACGGCGCGGTCAAACTATCCCAGTTCAAGGCGGTCCTGCCGCTGAACGGCGTCGACGCGAACCTGACCGCGTATAAGAACGGGGGTGGCAACCTGCTGACAGAGCCCGAGCAGCTCACCCAGTACTCGACCGCGTACGCGGAGATCGACGCCCCCGATGTGGGCAACCTGCAGACCGTCCCGGCCGTGGCCGCCAACGGCAACAGCGCCTCCATCACCCTCGCGAACATCACCTCGGGCACCGCCTACAACGACCCGATCGCCTTCAGCCCGGCCGGCCTCGGCCTCAACTCGGGCAGCTACCACCTGGTCAACGCCGCCACCGGCGCCGCCGTGCCGCAGACGCAGCAGTCAAACGGGCTGGTGTGCGCGACGGCGGACATCAGCGCGGCGACGCTCGGGCAATGGAACATGGTGGCGGGCTCGCCACCGGCCGGGACGGCATCGTCTAGCTGCCCGGTCACCGAGACGGGCGCCACCTCGGTGACCGCCACCGCCGGGCAGGCCGTCAGCGGCCTGCAGTTCATGGGCGTCGGCCAGACGAGCTCGGGTTCCGACGGTAACCTCACCCAGATCACCCAGGGGGGCGAGCCGGCGGTGGAGACGTGGACGACGTCGCAGAGCGGTTCGGGCGACGCGAACGTCTACCTACAGCTCAACCCGCTGTCCGCGGTCGAGGCCGCGGCCGACGTGACGGTCCAGGTCACGTACTGGGCCACCGCCGGGCAGGGCTTCGTCGTGCAGTACGACACGCCAAGTAACGCCTACCAGAATGGCCCGACGGTCAGCAGCCCGGGAACCGGGACGTGGACCACGGCGACCGTGCAGCTGACCGGGGCGCAATTCGAAGAGGCGCAGAACGGCGGCGCCGACCTACGGCTGAACGTCACCAACGCCAGCGCGCCGCTCATTGTGCAGAGCATCACGATGTCGGTCACCAACAGCTCGAGCCCGACGCTGAGCGCGTCACCGACCTCCGTCTCCTTCGGCAGCCAGGCGGTCGGCAGCACCAGCGGAACGAAGCCGGTGACGATCACCAACTCGGGCACCGCCTCGGCGACCGTGTCCGGCGTCTCGGTCACCAGCGGCTTCAGCCAGACCAACAACTGCTCCGCCATCGCGGCGGGCGGATCGTGCACTGTCAACGTCGCCTTCGCCCCCGGCACGGCCGGCGCCACCGCCGGCACGCTGACGGTGACCAGCAACGCCGGCAACGGCCCGACCACCGTCGCCCTGTCCGGCACCGGCACCACCTCGACGACCAACCTCGCGCTCGGCGCCACCATGACCGCCAGCAGCACGGACTCGGGTTTCCCGGCCTCGAACGCGAACGACGGGAACACCAGCACGTACTGGGAGAGCCAGGACGGCGCCGGCTACCCGCAGACCCTGACCGCGAGCCTCGGGTCCGCCCAGAGCCTGGGCTCCGTCACCCTGGACCTGCCGCCGTCCACTGCGTGGTCCACCCGGACCGAGACGCTCTCCGTCCTCGGCTCGACCAACGACAGCACCTGGACGACCCTGGTCGGGTCGGCCGGCTACACGTTCAACCCGTCGACCGGCAACACGGTCACCATCCCGCTCCCGTCCGGGACTAGCGACCGGTACGTCGAGCTGGACTTCACCGGCAACACCGGCTGGGACGCGGCTCAGGTCTCCGAGTTCGAGATCTTCCCCGGATCCGGCGGCGGCGGTTCCGGCACCGCGACGCTGACCGCCTCACCGTCGAGCGAGTCGTTCGGCAACGAGAACGTCGGCTCGACCAGCGCCGCCCGGTCCGTCACCATCAGCAACAGCGGGTCGGCGGCCGTGTCCATGTCGTCCATCGGCGTGACCGGCCCGTTCGGCGAGTCCAACAACTGCGGCACCTCCCTCGCGGCCGGCGCCACCTGCACCGTCGGGGTCACGTTCGCCCCGACCGCCGCCG
>DATCGA010000023.1:0-2112 GCA_036509215.1 Trebonia sp. | reverse complement strand
GTCAGGTCGCCCTCGATCGCGATCGCCGGGTGGATCCGCGTCCGCCGCGCGAACGCCTCGGCGACCTCGGCCACCGCGTCGTCGAGCGTGCCGGAGGACAGAAAGGGCGACTGCACGCTGCTGGAGAGCCGGCGCAGGTCGCCGTCGAGCGCCTGCACCTGGGCGTCGAGATCGTCGAGCCGGCCCAGCGCGCGGTCCGCGTGCGGGTGGCCGGCGATCATCGGCGCCAGCTGGGTTCGGAACAGCCGGAGATCCTGGGCCAGCAGGAAGACGTCCTGCTGCGGGCCGTCGTGCAGGTCATACCGCAGGCGCGCCAGTCGTCGCTCGAGCGCGCTGATCACTGAAGGCCCGGATTCCGGCGAGGCTGCCACCGGCGTATTCTGGCGCCCGGCGCGGGGGAAAGGGCGGCGGGTCGAGCGACGCGCGCTACGCGCGGGGGAACGGACCCAACGAGGACATCAGCAGCGTCAGCTTCAGACCGACGGTGGTCGAGTGGCGCTTGGGCGCCGGCGGCGGGGGGATGGTGACCTGGCCGGGCGCGAAGGAGTTGGTGCCGAGGCCCGGTACGTGCACCTCGCGGAACGTCGCGAGGTAGCCGGCCGGGAGCTGGTTGACGTCAAACCAGCCGGCGCCGCCGCCCGGGCGGGCGAATCCGCTGGTCCCGAAGTACCGGTTGCCGATGCGCATGAACGTGTGGACCGGGTTGTAGAAGATGGTCACCTGGCCGGGGCCCGCGGGAAACTTCCACGTCGGAATGTCGCCCGAGACGGTGGTCGGCACGGTGTAGCCCGCCTGCTGCATCACGTAGGAGACCGAGCCCGAGCAATCGAACGGAGCGAAGATCGCCGGCTGCTCGTGACCGCCGCCGTACAGATACGGGAAGTTGGCCGCGCTCACCATGTTGGCGGCGGCGATCAGCCGGTCGTAGTGCGACAGGACGCTGCTCTGGTAGCTGATCGTCGGCCGCCGCTTGACGCCGGTGGCGAACGACACCGAGAACGTCCCGCGCTTGACGGCGGTGCGCTCGTACTGGGCATGGCTGGCAATCGCCTGGGCCCGCGCCATGACCTCATCTACGTACCAGCCGGCGTGGTTGTAGGCGAAGACCGCGCCGCTGATGTCATCGCGGCCGCCGGCGGCGGCGAGGTAGCGGGCCGCGGAGAAGATGGCGTCGCGCGGGTCATACGGGTTGGGCACGCTGTGACCGTCCACCGCCATCCCGTACTGCTTCCAGGTCGACGGTTCGAACTGCATCCAGCCGAGCGCACCGGCGGTGGACGTGTTCAGATTCCGTCCGTAGTCGCTCTCGATCGCGTTGATCGCCGCCAGCACCTCCCACGGCAGGTGATACCGCGCAGCCGCCTGCATGTAGATCGGGATGAGGAAGGACGGGGGCCGGTTCCCGTTGGAGAGCAGGCCCGACAGGTTGTTGACCGCGCCGGTGAGCGCGGGATCGGCGCTCACCGTGCCGGTCCAGGACTTCGGTCCCTGAAAGCCGGGGGGCGAGGGCGAGAGGGTCGGCACCGAGCCCTCCGGGCTGGTGCCGGGCGCCGGCGCCGATCCGGTCACCGGCGCTGTGAGGGGGGCGCCGCCGGTGGCGTGCGAGCCGGCGGAGCCGCGACGGGCACCGCGGCCCGCATGCGAATGCCGGGCCGGCGCCGCGGGCGAGTGACCGGCGGCGGGGCTGTGGGTCGCGGGGGTGCCGGTCGGGAACGTCGGCGCGGCCGGCGTGGCCGGCTGGTGCACGGGCTTGCCGGTCGGGGTGGGGGTGGGGCAGACGATCCGCACGGTTGGGCGCGGCGCGCCGGCCGCGTAGGCGACGGCGTGGTCGCCGGGAGAGGTGTGGCACCCGGGGTTCACCCGAACCGGCTCGGTGCGGGAGTGACGGGATGTCCGTGACGGGTCTGAGAACAGGTGCGCGACCCCCTTCGGCTTTCCGGTGCCCGGGCGCAAGGCGGCGGCGGTCTGCGGCTGGACGCCGATGACTCGGCGGCTGCTCATCGACGGCAGCGACGAGGACGAGCTGGCGCCCGATGTGGTGGCGGTGGTCGGCGTGGCGCTCGGGCTCGGCGCGATCGTCGCAGCGGGCGCCGTCGTCACGGCTGCGCCGCC
>DATCGA010000022.1:0-8284 GCA_036509215.1 Trebonia sp. | reverse complement strand
CACCCTCGTCGAACTATGGACCTGCAACGGCGGCGCCAACCAGCAATGGAAAGCAGAAAACGGAGAACTCGTCAACCCCACCTCCGGCCAATGCCTCGACGACCCCAACGCCAGCACCACCAACGGAACCCAACTCCAGATATGGAACTGCAGCGGCGCCTCCAACCAAAAATGGACCGCGCCCTAACCAGGCAGGCGCCAGCGCCTCCTGGGGCCAGCCGCCGCGATTCAGCGACGGCTGGCCAACGGGCCGGGCAAAGTCAGAACGGACGGCGGGGCCGGGGCGCGGGGACATTTCCCCGCGCCCCGGCCCTTCGCGGGTGGCAGCCCCATTCTCGATGTGTCCGGTAACAATTTCTGATGTGCGGAGATGCTTACCAGGGGCTTAAGGATGTCCATTGGTGATCGTCCGGGTGCGGCGCGGCCGGATCGGCCAGGTTGCCGCCATGGCAGCTGCAAATGACGGGAACGCGGGCGACCGTAAGTCTGCGGGACTCATGCCTGGCAGCCCGGGTACCGCCGCGTTTCTCGTCTGAGCGCCGCTGGAGTGTGTGTGTCGAACCGATTCGATAACTGGCTTTATGGCATATTACGTTCAGATGCGAGGTAGATCAATGGCACGTTACGAACATCGGCGCGTCGACCCAAGGCCATACCCGGCTGGGGTCACCGGGCTCGGGTGAGCCACCGCTTCGCGCCGTCAACGAACCCGTGGACGGCGCCTGCACGTGGTCAGCGCGTCCAGGTGGCGGTCTCCTCGGCCAGGTGCCAGATCTCGGTCAGGTCCGACCAGTTGCCGCCGGTCCCGACCTCGGGAAACGGCTCCTGACAGGGGTCTGTCAGCTCCCACCAGCGCCGGGTATCGGGGTCTGCGGCGATGCTCGCCATGTCGGCCTCGAAGTCGTCGCCGTGGTACTCGAAGTAGCCGAACAGCGTGTCATCCCTGAGGAAGATGGTGTAGTTGCGGACGTTCGCCGCGCGCAGCGCGGCCTCGACCCCCGGCCAGACTTCGCGGTGCAGGGCGAGGTACTCCTCGCGTCGTTCCGGCCGCAGCCGGATGGTCTGGGCGAGGCGCTTAACTGTCATCGGCTGTCCATTACGTTGGGGCGCCCGCCGAACCGGCGAGCAACATGGTCTGGAGCCTGGCCATCCGGCATGACCTCCATATTAATAGGACGTCATACGTATATTATGATCATCCGTGCCAGGAGAGAGCGGAGGCGCCCGGTGAGAGTGCGACTGGCGTACGGGCAAACGGGCCTGGAGATAGACGTCGATCCGAGGCTGACCACTGTTGTCGAGCCGGTGCACCACCCGGCTGCGGCGGACCCGCGGGCAGTGCTGCGGGCCGCGTTGCGTCAGCCGGTCGCTGGTCCTCCGCTGCGCGACAGGGTGAGGCCTGGGCAGACCGTCGCGATTTCCGCCTGCGACGGCACCCGGCCGCAGCCGCGGCACCTGATGATCCCGGCGATCCTGGAAGAACTCGACGGGATCACCCGGCTCGACGACATCGTGATCCTGGTGGCGACCGGCACGCACCGGGGCAACAACCTCGGCGAGCTGCGGCAGATGTTCGGCGACGCGGTCGTCGACAGCGTCCGCATCGTCAACCATGACGCCCGCGATTCCGGGCAGCTGGCCTTCGCGGGAACGCACGGCAACGGCGTGCCAGTGTGGCTCAACCGCACGTGGCTGGAAGCGGACGTGCGGATCACGACCGGGTTTGTCGAACCGCACTTCTTCGCGGGGTTTTCCGGCGGCCCGAAGCTGGTCGCGCCGGGCCTGGCCGGCCTGGAGACCGTGCTCGTGCTCCATGACGCCGCCCGGATCGGCGACCAGCGCGCGACCTGGGGCATCACCCAGGGCAATCCGGTCCACGACGACGTGCGGGCGATCGCCGCGGCCACCGGGGTCACGTTCGGGCTCGACGTCATCCTGAACCGGGACAAGGAGATCGTGTCCGCCTTCGGCGGCGACCTGCTCGCCATGCACGCCACGGCATGCACGGCGGCCAGGCAGGCCGCAATGCGGCCGGTCCCGGCGCCGTTCGACGTCACGGTCACCACCAACTCGGGATTCCCGCTCGACCAGAACCTGTACCAGGCGGTCAAGGGGATGTCCGCCGCCCGGCAGATCACCCGGCCCGGCGGCACGATCGTCTGCGCGGCCGAATGCCGGGACGGCTTCCCCGATCACGGCTCGTACCGGCAGGTGCTGGCGTCGGCGGCGTCGCCGCAGGCCCTGCTCGACAGCATCCGCTCCCAGGGTGAGACCGTACCCGATCAGTGGCAGGTGCAGATCCAGGCGCAGATCCAGGCGGCCCACCGGGTCGTGATGCATACCTCTCACCTGACCGACGCCGACCTGGCCACCGCGCACCTGGAGCAGACTGCGGACATTTCCGCCACCGTCGCCGACGCGCTCGCCGCGGCCGGCCCCGGCGCGCGGCTGTGCGTCCTGCCGGAGGGCCCGCAGACCATTCCCTATCTCGAGCCGACACAGTAAGAAGGCATCATGCCTGACTCCCCCGTGCTCGACCTCGGCTTCGCCCGCCTCGATCTTGGCCGCGAGCAGCGCCAGGGCCTGGCCGAGGTGGTGTACGCCCCCGGCAAGACCCGCGAGCAGATCACGGCGATCGTGCGGGGCCTGCTGGCCCGCAACACCGGACCCGTCCTGGTCACCCGCGTCGAGGACGGCACCGCCCAGGCCGTGCGCGCCGACATCGGCACCGGGGATTACGATCCCGAGGCGCGGCTGCTGGCCTGGCGGCCCGCTCCGCTGGGCGAATTCACCCTCGCCGTGGTCGCGGCCGGGACCGCCGACTGGCCGGTCGCCGCGGAGTCACGCGCCGTCGCCACGGCGATCGGCCTGAGCACGCGGGTCATCCACGATGTCGGCGTCGCGGGCCTGGACCGGGTCCTGGCCGTCAAGGACCAACTGGACGCCGCGCACGCGGTGGTCGTCATCGCGGGCATGGAAGGCGCGCTGGCCAGCGTCATCGGCGGACTTGTCGGCTGCCCTGTCATCGCCGTGCCGACATCCGTTGGCTACGGCGCCTCCCTTGAGGGGATCACTGCGCTGCTGGCCATGCACGCCTCCTGCGCCGCAGGCATCACCGTGGTGAACATCGACTCCGGGTTCGGCGCCGCGATGGCCGCGCACCGCATCGCCCGCGCGATCGACCGCTCCCCGGCCGGCCCGCGATGATCTGCTGGATCAACCCGTTTACCGGCCTGGCCGGCGACATGCTGCTGGGCGCGCTGCTGGACGCGGGCGCCCCGCTTGACGCCGTCCGCGACGCGGTCGCCGCCACCGGCCTGACCGGATGGGAACTGACTCGCGAGCACGTCACCAGCCACGGCCTGGCCGCCACCCGGGTGCAGGTCGACGTCCATGACCCGGTGACGCAGCGGCGCGCCGCTGAGCTGATCACCATGGCGTCGCGCACCAGGCCGCAGCCCGTCGCCGACCTTGCCGTCCGCGCCCTGACCGCCATCACGGAAACCGAGGCCCGGCTGCACGCCGCCAGCCCGGCCGAGATCCACCTGCATGAACTCGGCGGCCACGACACGCTCATCGACATCGTCGGCGTCGCCGCCGCACTGCACGCGCTCGGCGTCACCGCGGTCTGCAGCTCGCCGCTGCCGCTGGGCACCGGCCACGTCCGCGCGGGGCACGGCGTGCTGCCCTGCCCCGCGCCCGCCACCCTCGCCCTGCTGGAGGGCGCCGCGGTCACCGGGACGGACCTGCCTGGCGAAACCGTCACCCCGACCGCCGCGGCGCTGCTGCGGGCGGCCGGCACCCGGTACACCCCCCCGCCGGCCATGACACTGGCCCGCACCGGCTACGGCGCGGGCACCCGCCAGCTCCCCGACCGGGCCAACGTCGCATCGGTCACCCTCGGGACGGCGCTATCGGCGATCGGCGCCGAGACCGTGCAGGTGCTGGAGACGAACCTGGACGACGTGACCGGTGAGACCCTCGGCTACGTCATCACCCGGGCCCTGGCGTCGGGCGCGCTCGACGCCTGGGCAACGCCCGCCGTGATGAAGAAGGGCCGGCCAGCGCACGTGCTGCACGTCCTGACCCGTCCGGAGGACACCCCGGCGCTCCGCGAGCTCATCTTCGCCGAAACCGGAACTCTGGGCATCAGGTGCGCCGCCGTAAGCCGCGCCCCGCTCCCCCGCCGCACCACGACCATCGACCTGGACGGCGTTCCCGTCAGGGTCAAGCACGGGCCGCACGGCGCCAAGCCCGAGCACGACGACCTGGCCGCCGCCGCTGCCCGGCTGGGCGTACCGCTGCGCGCTGTTGCGGATCGCGCCGCCCGCGCGCTCCATGATCAGGCGCGTGCACTGGACGATCAGGAAGGCACCGCATGACAGCCACCGCCCCCGGACCCCTCGCCGAGGTGCTCATCGACCGGCTGCGCGCCATCGGCCCGCTCGCCGTCGCCTACTCTGGCGGCGCCGACTCCGCCCTTGTCCTTGCTGCCGCCGTCCGGGCCCTCGGCGCGGCGCAGATCGTGGCGATCACTGCGGTGTCGGAGAGCCTTGCCGCGGGCGAGTTGGCCGCCGCCCGCACCGTCGCCAACGACCTTGGCGCCCGACACCTCACCGTCCGCACCCAGGAGCTGGACCGTCCCGGCTATCGTGCCAACGGCCGCGACCGCTGTTACTTCTGCAAGTCCGAGGTCCTCGACGTGCTGGCCCGCGTCGCCCGTGAGCACGGCCACGACCGCCTGGCGACGGGAACCAACGCCGACGACGCGGCCGACCCGCACCGCCCCGGCATCAGCGCCGGGCGGGAACGCGACGTGCACACGCCGCTGCTCGACGCCGGCCTGACGAAGGCGGACGTGCGCGCCGTCAGCAGGCTATGGTCGCTGCCGACCTGGGACAAGCCGGCTACTCCCTGCCTGGCCAGCCGCATCCGGTACGGCCTCGAGGTCACCGCGTCCCGGCTGGCGCGCGTCGACCGGGCCGAGACCGCGCTGCGCGTGCTGCTCACCAGCGCCGGAATTACGGTCACCGACCTGCGCGTGCGCGACCTCGGCGACGTCGCGCGCATCGAACTGCCCGCCGGCGACCTCACCGCCGCCCAGACGGTGCCCGGCCTCGGCGAGGTCATCGCCCAAGCCGGTTTCGCCGCCGCGGCGATAGAATACGCGCCGTTCAGCTCCGGCAGCCTCAACGTCACCGGGCATGGCAGGTAACAGCCGGGACCTGCCGCAGGCGAGGCGCCGCGATCGGTCACGGGGCCGACGGAGATATCGGCGGCCGGCCAGGAGTCACCATCGTCCGTTCGATAAAAAGTCTTTGATCTTGCCAGAACGGATGCGTCTCGCTGCCGACACCGCCGGAATCCCTCGATGGCGGCGAACACCAACGGGTGCGAGCCGTTCAGTCAGCTCTGCCCATGCCGCCTCTGGCAGCTGCTCGGCCAGCAGCCGCAGGGCCGCGTTCACCTCGTCGGCCGTCCGCATCCCGGCGACCACCGCGGTGACCGCCGGATGCCGCAGGGGGAACTGCAGGGCAGCCGCCGGCAGGCTGGCGCCGTGCCGCCGGCAGATGCCCGCGAGCGACCTCGCCCGGTCCAGTACCTCCTCGGGGGCACGCCCGTGGTTGAAATGGCCGCCGGGATCGGGCCAGTCCCGGGCGAGCAGCCCCGAGTTGTACGGTGCCGCCGCGACCACGGCGACGCCGCGTTCGGCGCACGCAGCCAGCAGCGGCGCGCCCGACCGGTCAAGCAGAGTCCAGCGGCCTGCCAGCATCACCACGTCGAGATCGGCCTCGCGGACCATGCGCCGGAGCGCCTGCCACTGGTTCATCCCTGCGCCGACCGCGCCGACGACCCCCTGGTCGCGCAGCTCGGCGAGAGCCGGGATCGCCGCGGCGATCGCCTGGTCCATGTGCTCGTCCGGGTCGTGGACGTAGACGATGTCGACCCGGGCGACGCCGAGCCGGTCAAGGCTGGCCTCGAGGCTGCGCAGCACGCCGTCCCGGCTGAAATCGAAACGCCTGACCAGGTCATCGGGCACCGCGAAGCCGCCGGCTTCCAGGTCAGACCCGGTCGGCGCCGGGTTAGGCACTAGCAGGCGGCCGACCTTGGTGGACAGCACGTAATCGACACGCGGCCGCCCGGCCAGCGCCGCGCCGAGCCGGCGTTCGGACAGCCCGAGGCCGTAGTGCGGCGCGGTGTCGAAGTAACGCACGCCGCCGTCCCAGGCCGCGTCCACGCTAGCCCGCGCCTCCGCGTCGGGCGTCTCGACGTAGAGGTTCCCGAGGGAGGCGCCGCCGAACCCGAGCTGGCTGACGGCCAGGCCGCGCAGCGGGCGAGCCTGCATCATGCGCCGAGCCGGTACCAGCGCGCGACGGTGCGTCCGAGCACGTCGGCCCGCCCGGCGGGGTCCAGGGTGCCCAGGACGGGGTCGAACGTCGCCCGCACCGCGCCGTAGCCGGCGGCCAGCAGGCAGACCGGCCAGTCGGAGCCGGCCATCGTGCGGTCGGCGCCAAAGCAGGCAAGCACGTGCTCAATGGCGGGCGACAGGCTCGCCGGGGACCAGGTGGCCCGGTCCGCCTCGGTGACCAGGCCGCTCAGTTTGACCGCGACGTTGGGCAGTTCGGCCAGCCGGGCCAGGTCCGCCCGCCACGGTCCCAGGTCGCCTACGGCCAGCGGCGGCTTGCCCGCATGGTCAAGGACGAACCGTGCCTCCGGCAGGGCGGCGGCCGTCTCGGTGACGAGCGGCAGCTGCCACGACGAGACCACCACGTCGTAGGCGAGCCCCGCCTCCGCGACGACGGCCAGCCCGTCGCGTACGCCGGGCCTGGCCAGGTAGCCCGGGTCCCGCTCGACCTGAAGCTGGTGACGTACGGCGACGAGCTTGCCGCCGCCCGGTCCGGCGCGCAGCGCGGCCACGGCACCGCTGACGTCCGGCCCGTCCAGGTCGACCCAGCCCACCACGCCGGCCAGCCTTGGCGTGGTGCCGGCCAGCGCGAGCAGGTCAAGCGTCTCGCCGGCGGTGTCGCCGGCCTGGACGACCACGGCGGCGTCCACGCCGTGGTCGTCCAGCACCTTTTCCAGCTCGGGCAGCAGGAAGTCGCGCTGGAGCACGGGAAACTGCGCGGTCCACGGCTGCGGCCGCGCTGCCAGGTCCCACAGGTGCACGTGGGCGTCGACGACGCTCACGTGCGCGGGCGCAGCCGCAGGCCGGCCATGCCGCCGTCGACCGCGATCTCCGCGCCGGTCGTCGACCCCGCGCGGGGGGATGCCAGGTAAAGCGCCGCCTGGGCGATCTCAGCGGCGCTGACCAGCCGGCCGTGCGGCTGCCGCGCTTCCAGTGCGGCGCGCTCGGCCGCCGGGTCGGGCGCGCTGTCGAGCAGCCGGCCGACCCACGGCGTGTCCGCGGTGCCGGGGTTGACCGCGTTGACCCGGATGCCGTCGGGCATCCCGTCGGCCGCCATCGCGCGGGTCAGCGCGGCCACCGCGCCCTTGCTGGCCGAGTAGACGGCCCGCTGTGGCAGCCCGGCGGTCGCCGCGATCGAGCACGTGTTCACCACCGCGGCATGGTCGGAGGCCCGCAGCGCCGGCCAGGCGGCGCGGGAGACCCGGGCGGTGCCGACGACGTTCACGTCGAGCACGCGGCGCCAATCCTCGTCGGAGGCGTCCTCGACCGTGCCCTGGGCGCCGACCCCGGCATTGTTCACCAGGATGTCGAGGCCGTGCAGCGACTCGACCGCCGCGCCCACCGCCGCGCGGACGGCGGTGTCGTCGGTGATGTCGGCGGGGATGTACCCGATCTCGTCGGGCAGCGCCTTCGGGCGGTCGGCGGCCAGGTCAAGGACCACAACCGCGGCGCCCTCGGCGGCGAAGGTGGTGGCGACAGTCAGGCCGATGCCCGATGCGCCGCCGGTGACCAGCGCCTTAAGTCCGTGAAGTTCGCCCATGTCAGGCCGCCCTGAAGGTCTGCCGCTGGCGTCCGAGGCCGTCGATCTCGAGCTCGACGATGTCTCCGGCGCGCAGGTACGGCTTGTCCGGCCGGCCGAGTGCCACTCCGGCGGGCGTGCCGGTGTTGATCACGTCACCCGGGTACAGCGTCATGAACTGGCTGAGGTACCGGACTAGGTAGTCGACGCCGAAGATCATGTTCTTGGTGCTGCCGTCCTGCCGGAGGTCCCCGTTGACCCACAGCCGGAGGCCGAGGTCCTGGGGATCGCCCACCTCGTCAGCGGTGGTGATCCACGGCCCGAACGGGTTGAACGTCCACACGATCTTGCCGATCCGG
>DATCGA010000021.1:0-5922 GCA_036509215.1 Trebonia sp. | reverse complement strand
AGCTCGCGGCCTTGTGTCGGCAGGTCGCGCGGCACCCGGGCGCCGCCCGCCAGCACCACGGCCGAGAACCCGTCGAGCTGGGCGGCCGAGGTGACCGGGACCCCGCACGAGAACCGGGTGCCCTCGGCCGTCATCTGGTCCAGCCGCCGGTCCAGGTGCCCCTTCTCCATCTTGAACTCGGGGATGCCGTAGCGCAGCAGTCCGCCCGGCAGGTCGTCGGCCTCGAACACCGTCACCTGGTGACCGGCCCTGGTCAGCTGCTGGGCCGCGGCCAGCCCGGCGGGCCCGGAGCCGATCACCGCGACCGATTGCCCGGTCAGCGCCTCCGGCGGCAGCGGCAGCACCCCTCCGTCGGCCCACGCCCGGTCGATGATCTCGACCTCGACCTGCTTGATGGTGACCGGCTCGGCGTTGATGCCGAGCACGCAGGCGGTTTCGCACGGCGCCGGGCAGAGGCGGCCGGTGAACTCGGGGAAGTTGTTGGTCGCGTGCAGCCGGTCCGCCGCCGCCGCCCAGTCCGACCGGTAGACCAGGTCGTTCCACTCGGGGATGAGGTTGCCGAGCGGGCAGCCCTGGTGGCAGAAGGGGATGCCGCAGTCCATGCAGCGCGCCGCCTGGCGCTCGGCCCGCTCGGCCGCGAACGGCTCGTACACCTCGCGCCAGTCGGTCAGCCGGACGTCGACCGGGCGTCGCCGCGGCGTCTCCCGCGCGGTCTTCAGAAAGCCCTTAGGGTCACCCATAACGAGAAACTCCTTCCTCCCTGTGTCGCCCCCGGGGGCTCCGCCCCCCGGGGACCCCCCGTATGAGGGCTAGCCATGAGCCGAGGCCATGACGGCCTCGTTGACGTCCCGGCCCTCGCGCTCGGCGGCCGACGCCGCCGCGAGGACCCGCTTGTAGTCCTTGGGCATGACCTTGGCGAACCGGCCCAGCGACGCGTCCCAGGAGGCCAGCAGCCCGGCCGCCACGGCCGAGCCGGTCTCCGCCTGGTGCCGGCGCAGCACCTCGTTGAGGAACTCGGCGTCGGCGTCGTCAAGCGCGTCGACGTCGACCATCTCCCGGTTGAGCCTGATCGGGTTGAGGTCGAGCACGTAGGCGATGCCGCCGGACATGCCGGCCGCGAAGTTCCGCCCGGTCCGGCCCAGCACCACCACCCGGCCGCCGGTCATGTACTCGCAGCCGTGGTCGCCGACGCCCTCGGCTACCGCCAGGGCGCCGGAGTTGCGGACGCAGAACCGCTCGCCGACCTTGCCGCGCAGGAAGATCTCCCCCGACGTGGCGCCGTAGCCGATCACGTTCCCGGCCACCACCTGGGTCTCCGCCTCAAAGGGCGAGTCGGCGGCGGGCGCGACCACCAGCCGCCCGCCCGACAGCCCCTTGCCCAGGTAGTCGTTGGCGTCGCCGGTCAGCCGGAGGGTGATGCCGCGGGGCAGGAAAGCGCCGAACGACTGGCCCGCCGACCCGGTGAACGCCACCGCGATCGTGTCCGGCGGCAGCCCTTCGCCGCCCCACCGCCTGGTCACCTCGTAGCCGAGCATGGTGCCGACGGTGCGGTTGACGTTGCGGATCGGCAGCTCCAGACGGACCGGCCTGGCCTCCTCGAGCGCCCCCTCGGCCAGCTGGATGAGGGTGTTGTCGAGCGCCCGTTCCAGGCCGTGGTCCTGTCCGATGGTCTGGTGCAGCGGCCCGCCCTGTTCCGGGGCGTGCAGCACCGGGCTGAGGTCGAGGCCGGCCGCCTTCCAGTGCTCGACCGCGCGGGCGGTGTCGAGCAGGTCGACCCGGCCGACGGCCTCCTCGAGCGACCGCAGGCCGAGCGCCGCCAGGTACTCGCGGACTTCCTCGGCGATGTACTCGAAGAACGTGACCACGAACTCCGGCTTGCCGGAGAACCGCTTGCGCAGCTCCGGGTTCTGGGTGGCGACGCCGACCGGGCAGGTGTCCAGGTGGCAGACCCGCATCATGATGCAGCCGGAGACCACGAGCGGGGCGGACGCGAACCCGAACTCCTCCGCGCCCAGCAGGGCCGCGATGACCACGTCGCGGCCGGTCTTGAGCTGGCCGTCGACCTGGACCGTGATCCGGTCCCTGAGCCGGTTACGCAGCAGCGTCTGCTGGGTCTCGGCCAGGCCGAGCTCCCACGGCGCGCCGGTGTGCTTGAGCGAGGTCAGCGGGGCGGCGCCGGTGCCGCCGTCGTGTCCGGAGATCAGCACGACGTCCGCGTGGGCCTTGGAGACGCCCGCCGCGACCGTGCCCACGCCGACCTCTGCGACCAGCTTGACGTGCACCCGGGCGGCCGGGTTGGCGTTCTTCAGGTCGTGGATGAGCTGGGCCAGGTCCTCGATCGAGTAGATGTCGTGGTGCGGCGGCGGCGAGATCAGGCCGACGCCGGGGGTCGAGTACCGGGTGCCGGCGATCCACGGGTAGACCTTGTGCCCGGGCAGCTGGCCGCCCTCCCCCGGCTTGGCGCCCTGCGCCATCTTGATCTGCAGGTCGTCGGCGTTGACGAGGTACTCGCTGGTCACGCCGAACCGGCCGCTCGCGACCTGCTTGACGGCCGATCGCCGCAGGTCGCCGTTGGGGTCGGGGCTGAACCGGTCGGCGTCCTCGCCGCCCTCGCCGGTGTTGGACCGCGCGCCCAGCCGGTTCATCGCGATCGCGAGGGTCTCGTGCGCCTCGGCCGAGATCGAGCCGTAGGACATGGCCCCGGTCGCGAACCGCTTCACGATCGAAGAGACAGATTCAACTGCATCAAGATCAATTTTCCGAACGGACCCCGGTTCCACCTGGCCGTCATCGATCCCCTTGATCCTGAGCAGGCCGCGCAGGGTGGCCAGCTTGGCCGACTGGTCGTCGACCAGGGCGGTGTACTCCTTGAAGATCTCGTAGCGGCGGCTGCGGGTCGCGTGCTGGAGCTTGAAGACGGTCTGCGGGTTGAACAGGTGCGGCTCGCCCTCGCGCCGCCACTGGTACTCGCCGCCGGTCTCCAGCTGCCGGTGGGCCAGGCCGGGGCCGCCCCTGGCGACGGCGGCGCGCCGCGCCGCCTCGGTCGCGAGCACGTCGAAGCCGACGCCGCCGAGCCGGGAGGCCGTCCCCGCGAAGCAGGTGGCGATGACCTCCTCGCCGAGGCCGATCGCCTCGAAGATCTGCGCCCCGGTGTAGGAGGCGATGGTGGACACGCCCATCTTGGACATGATCTTGAGCACGCCCTTGCCGAGCGCCTTGATCAGGTTGGCCTCGGCCTGGTCGGGCGTGATGGCGCCGAGCTCGCCGCGCGCGGCCAGCTCGCGGACGGTCTCGATCGCCAGGTAGGGGCAGACGGCGGCGCCGCCGTACCCGGCCAGCAACGCGACGTGGTGGCTCTCGCGGGCGTCGCCCGACTCGACGATCAGGCCCACCCGCGTCCTGGTCTTCTCGCGGATCAGGTGATGGTGGACGGCGCCGGTAAGCAGGAGCGACGGAATCGGCACGAGGCCGGTCCCGGCGTTGTCGCGGTCGGACAACACGATGAGGCGCGCGCCCGACTCGATCGCGGCGCTGGCCTCGACGCAGATCTCGGCCAGCCGCTGCCGGAGCCCGTCGCCGCCGCTGTCCGGGTCGAACCGGCCGTCGATCAGGTGGCCGGCGAAGCCGGGCAGGTTCCCCTCGTCGTTGATGTGCACGAGCTTGGCCAGGTCCTGCTCGCCGATCACCGGGAACGGCAGCACGATCTGCCGGCAGGAGGCCGGGGTCGGCTCGAGCAGGTTCTGCTCGGGACCGGTCGTGGTCGATATCGAGGTGACAAGCTCTTCGCGGATCGCGTCCAGCGGCGGGTTGGTGACCTGGGCGAACAGCTGGGTGAAGTAGTCGAATACCAGCCTCGGCTTGTCTGACAGCACCGCCACCGGGGTGTCGGTGCCCATCGACCCGATCGGCTCGGCCCCGGTCCTCGCCATCGGGGACAGGATCAGGCGCAGTTCCTCTTCGGTGTAGCCGTAGGCGCGCTGGCGGGTCAGCAGGTCGGCCGCGGTCGGCACGAGGCGCTCGCGCTCGGGCAGCTCGTCGAGGTGGACGAGCCCGGCGTGCAGCCAGTCCGCGTACGGGTGGTCGGCGGCCAGCTCGGTCTTGACCTCCTCGTCCTCGATCAGGCGGCCCTTAGCGGTGTCGACCAGGAAGATCCGGCCGGGCTGGAGCCGCCCTCGGCGCACCACCCGGGCGGGCTCGATGTCGAGCACGCCGACCTCGCTCGCCAGCACGACCAGGCCGTCGCTGGTCACCCAGTACCGGCCCGGCCGCAGGCCGTTGCGGTCGAGCACGGCGCCGATCACGGCGCCGTCGGTGAAGGCGATAAGCGCGGGCCCGTCCCACGGCTCCATCAGGGTGGAGTGGAACTGGTAGAACGCGCGGCGCTTGACGTCCATCTCGTCGTGGTTCTCCCACGGCTCGGGGATCATCATCAGCAGCGCGTGCGGCAGCGACCGGCCGCCCAGGTGGAGCAGTTCCAGGCACTCGTCGAACGAGCCCGAGTCCGAGCCCTCCGGGTCGATGATCGGGAACAGCCGCTCGATCCCCTGGCCCGACTTCGAGACCGGGATCAGCGGGGAGTCGAGCATGGCCTCGCGGGCCCGCATCCAGTTCCTGTTGCCCTGGACGGTGTTGATCTCGCCGTTGTGCGCGACGTACCGGTAGGGGTGCGACCTCGGCCAGGACGGGAACGTGTTGGTGGAGAAGCGCGAGTGGACGAGGGCGAGGTTGGACGCGAACCGGTCGTCGGACAGGTCGGGGAAGAACGGTCCGACCTGCGGCGCCGACAGCATGCCCTTGTAAACGATGGTGCGCGCCGACAGCGAGGCGAAGTAGACGTCGAGCGTGTGCTCGGCCCGCTTGCGCAGGCAGAACGCCATCCGGTCGAGGGTCAGGCCGGTCTCGCCCGCCTCCCCCGCCACGAACAGCTGGGCCAGGTGCGGCAGCGCCTCGCGGGCGCCCGGGCCGCAGGCGGCGTCGTTGACCGGCACGTCGCGCCAGCCGAGGACGATCAGCCCCTCGTCCTCGGCCAGGTCGGCGATCCCGGCGCAGGCGACCGCCCGCTCGCTCGCGTCCGTCGGCAGGAACACGAGGCCGGCGGCATAGCCGCCGGCCTCGGGGAGGCTGAACCCGGTGACTTCCCGGAAGAACGCGTGGGGCAGCTGCGTCAGGATGCCGGCGCCGTCGCCGGTGTCCGGGTCGGCTCCGGCCGCTCCCCGGTGCTCAAGATTGCACAGCACGCGCAGCGCGCTCGCCACTACGTCATGACCGCCCCTGGCGGTGAGATCGGCGACGAAACCCACGCCGCAGGCGTCATGTTCGAAACGGCTGTCGTATAGTCCGTCCGACGCGGCAGGCACCATCGAAACTCCTGTCGTCAAATCTCCACTGAAATGCTCTTGCTGCTGTGGGGACGACATTGGCCCTGCTGCTACGCGTAAGTTACGTAGAGATTACATGACTGGTGTATCCCTTTCCAGAGCCGGCTTGTGAGGGCCCTGGATGGCCCTGGTGCGCGTGCGGTGGGTGCGAACCAGGTAGGCGACTGCTCCGACGAGCACTGCGGCGTCCCCTAGTTCTCCGGCGCGCAGTCCCAGGATGATCGGTAGATGACCGATACCCAGCCAAAATAGAGCGAAACCGCCGGCTGCATAGGCGATCGCGCCGAGCGCGAAGACCCGGTCGCCGGAGAGCTCGAGCCGCCGCGCGATGACGATGACCGCAATACCCGCTGTTACATCCCATATCGCTTGGTACAGGAAAATGGGTGTAAACGTGGCAAAGTTCTCATAGCTGAGCGGGCGGTGCGCGGGTGAGATCGCGACCGCCCACGGCAGCGACGACGGGCGGCCGAATCCCTGCTGGGCAAACCAGTCGCCGAGCTGGGCGACGGCGTTGCCGAACGCTATGGCGGGCGCGGCGGCC
>DATCGA010000020.1:0-2668 GCA_036509215.1 Trebonia sp. | reverse complement strand
ACCCCACTCACCCCACCTCTCATGTACCCGAATGCGCCTTGGGCCGGCCAGAGCCGGCCCAAAGGCGCACCTGGCACGGAGCAGCCGCAACGGCGCGCCGCGACGCAGGGGTCAGCGGTCAGTGGTCGCTGGAGGCGGACCAGATATTGATGCCGGCCTCGACCGCGTTCTTGTCGATCGCGGCGATCTCGTCGGCCGAGAACGCGGTCTTGCCCGCGGCGGCCAGGTTCTCCTCGAGCTGGGCGACGCTGCTGGCGCCGACCAGGGCGGAGGTCACCCGGGGATCGCGCAGGGTCCAGGAGATCGCCATCTGCGCCAGCGACTGCCCGCGCCCGGCCGCGATCGAGTTCAGCGCCCGGACATGGGCCAGGGTCTGGTCGGTGAGCTGGTCGGCCGACAGCGACCCGTTCCTCGAGGCCCGCGACCCGGTCGGCACGCCGTCCAGGTACTTGGTGGTCAGCAGCCCCTGCGCCAGCGGCGAGAACGCGATGCAGCCGGCCCCCTCGGCGGCGAGCACGTCGAGCAGCCCGCCCTCGATCCAGCGGTTGAGCATCGAGTAAGACGGCTGGTGGATCAGCAGCGGCGTGCCCAGCGAGCGCAGGATGGCGGCGGCGTCCCTGGTCCGTTCGGGCGAGTAGGACGAGATGCCCGCGTACAGGGCCTTGCCCGACCGGACGGCGGTGTCGAGCGCGCCCATCGTCTCTTCCAGCGGGGTGTCGGGGTCGAAGCGGTGGCTGTAGAAGATGTCCACGTACTCCACCCCCATCCGCTTCAGCGACTGGTCGAGGCTGGCCAGCAGGTACTTGCGCGAGCCCCACTCGCCGTACGGCCCCGGCCACATGTCGTACCCGGCCTTGGTGGAGATGACCAGCTCGTCGCGGTAGGGGAGGAAGTCCTCGCGGAACAGCCGCCCGAAGTTGACCTCGGCCGAGCCGTAGGGCGGCCCGTAGTTGTTGGCGAGGTCGAAGTGGGTGACGCCGAGGTCGAAGGCGCGCCGCAGGATCGCGCGCTGGGTGCTCAGGGGCGACTCGTCACCGAAGTTCTGCCACAGGCCCAGGGAGACAGTGGGCAGTTGCAGCCCGCTGCGCCCGCTGCGGCGATAGGGCATCTTCCCGTCGTATCGGCCGAGATCGGCAATGTAAGTCATGGGCACGAGTCTGCCACCGCCGGCGCTCCCTAAGGGAACTGGGCGGTCGCCGCGGCCGTGCTCACGACGCTGCTCTCGGATTCGCCGTTGCCCGTGACCGTCACGAAGCACAGCTTCTCCGGCTTGGGCAGTACCTCAAGCTGCGACCCGTAGATCGTCCCCACGCTCGAGGAATGGACCTGGTACGAGGTCTCCACCCCCGGCACGCCGCCGATCTCGAGCTCCTGCTGGGTAATGTGCGTCGCCCCCAGCTTCCCGAGTTCGGCCACCGCGGAGGTCTTGATGAGCGGCACGCCGGCCGCGCCCACGTCGGTAACGCCTGAATTGACGCAGTAGGCATTGAGGTTGGGAGCGACGTGGTTCGGGCTGTCCACCGCGTCCTTGACGTCGTAGACGATAACCGCGTGCAGGTTCTGCAGTGACGTCATGTCCTGCACCAGCGTGGCGGCGCTGATGCCGCTCAGGCCGGCTTTGCTGGCGGCGCTCGCGATGGTCTCCTTGGCCAGGTTCATCGCCGCCCAGGAAGTCGGAGCGGCGATCGAGATGCCCTGCGCCGCGCCGCCGACCCGCGTGTACCCGGCCGGGACGGCGACGGCCGAGGCCGTCGCGGCCGGGCTGGCGGCGGTGCTGCCCGATGCGGTGGCCGATGCCGATTGCGTGGCCGAGGCGGACGGTTTCACCGTCCCCGGGGCGCCGCCGCACGCCGTTACCGCCATCCCGATACCGATAGCCGCGGGCACTGCGAAGAACGCGACCCTTATGTGCACCATTTCCGCCTTTCCTGGTAATTGAGAATCGTACCGGTGGCGCGTTCACGGCGCGAGGACCAGGGACGCCAAAGGGCTCCCCGCTCGGCCGACTTGACGGGTCCGTTCGCATCGCTAACGACTCGAGTGGGATGATTTCCGCTGGGCCTGACGAGCCGGCGCCGCCGCCGAGGCGGCGGGCCGGCCCGCGACCCGTGGTTTGCCTCGCTGGCGGAAGGACTCCTGACATGTGTACCTACCTGACCGAGAAGATCGAGCTCAGCGGCAGCGCCAAGGGGGCGGCCGGCTGGATCAAGGTGACCGACGGCAGCGTCTACCTGGATCACCCGGTGCACGCGCCGTTCGGCCACTCGCTCAACATCGACTTCCTCGCCCCCGAGCTCGGCCCCTCCGGACGGGTCGCCGTCGAGCTCAGCCAGGAGTCGGCCCGCGCGCTGGCGAAGGCGATCGAGGCGGTGCTCGAGTCCGCGCCTCCCGGCCTCGAGTAGCGGTTTCGCAGCGACAGCCAGCCCATCAAGAAGAAATAGGGAGATCAGCATGTATGACGCGTTGTTCGCCGAGTCGATCACGATCACCGGCCACGGCGGTGACTCGATCGAGGCCTACTCGGCCCGTCCGCTCGACTCCGCCCCGCGCGGCGGGGTGGTCGTCATCCACCACATGCCCGGCTACGACATCCAGACCAAGGAGATCGCCCGCAACTTCGCCGCCCACGGCTACAACGCGGTCGTGCCGAACCTGTACTGGCGGGAGG
>DATCGA010000019.1:0-8168 GCA_036509215.1 Trebonia sp. | reverse complement strand
CCGCCCGCCCCGCCCATCCGCCGACCGGTGGCCAAGGCGGCCGCCGTATCGGGCGTGTGCCTGGTCATCGCGGCCGCCGCCATAGAGATTGGCGCTCACATCGATCCGAACGTCTCAGGCCCGAATCCCCATCATGCCTGGGTTGCGGCGTGCTTCAGCCTTGCCCTGAGCGCCGGCATAATCGCTGCGTTCACCGTTTGCCTCGGAGTGGCGGTCGCCATGGAGCAGCGGCGCTCCCGCAGGAGGCTGCCGCCCCGGTCGGGACCAGGCGGCCCCGCCATTGCGCCCAGCGCCGACTCGGCGTGACACCGGCAGCAACCGCGCGTTAGGCCTGCGGGTTCCCGCCCCCGGGGGAAATACAGCCCCCGGGGGGAGATACGACGCTAGCCGTGGACGTGCAGGTTGACGCCTAGGAGGATTAGGAACCAGAGGAAGATCGCGAGGAGGGCGCTGGCCACGGCGCGGAGCCACGCCAGCGTGATGTAGTGGCGGTCCCAGGCGACGAACACGCCGACGGCGATATATATGAGGAGGAGGATCCTGCTGACCCGAAACATGTCCGTTGACTCCGTTTCCTGAAGCCTGAGCGAATTGCCGACGGTCAACTTCCTTGGAAGCCGACCGTCAAACATCGTGGGCGTGCGGAAAAGCGGAGTGGGTGAAGCCAGGGTCCGTTCGACAAACTCGTCTTTGATCTTTGTTCTCTGCTTTTTCTTTACTTAACAAAGACGGCGAGCAGCAGCCACACGACGGGGGCGCAGGCGAGCAGCGAGTCGATGCGGTCGAGGACGCCGCCGTGGCCCGGCAGCAGCGAGCCCATGTCCTTGATGGCCAGGTCGCGCTTGATCATCGACTCGGCCAGGTCGCCGAAGACGGCGGCCGCGACGGCGGCGGCGCCGACGATGATCCCCTGCCACCAGTGGCCGTGCAGCAGGGTCGGCAGCAGGATGCCGCCGGCCACGACGGCGAGGAAGACCGAGCCCGCCAGGCCCTCCCACGTCTTCTTGGGCGAGATGACCGGGGCCATCTTGTGGCCGCCGGTGAACGGGGTGAGGGTGATGCCGGCGAAGTAGCCCCCGATGTCGCTGCAGATCGTCAGCACGATGAAGATCAGCACGCGCTTGCCGCCGCCCAGGTCGGCCAGCATCGCGGCCACCGTCCCGCCCAGCAGCCCCAGGTACGCAGTGGTGAAGATGCCCGCCGAGATGTCCCTGACGTAGCCCTCGGTGCCGTTGAACATGCGGGCGATCAGCACCCCGAGGACCGTGAGCGCGAACGCGGCCATGACCGCGCCGCCGGCCGCCCAGTAGGCGGCCAGCACGATCGCGGCGCCGCCGGCCACGACCGGGATCAGCGGGATCTTGATGCCCTTGGTCTTGAAGGCGGTGTCGAGTTCGTGCAGCCCGATCAGCAGGGCGACGCCCATGTAGATCAGGAACGTCGCCTTGACCGTCAGCAGGGTCAGCAGGGCGAGGCCGCCCAGGATCACGCCGACGGCGATCGCGGCGGGGAGGTTACGGCCGGTCTTGATGTGGCCGGTCTTCGGCCCCTCGGCCGGATTGACGGGGCCGGGGTTCGTGGGTTCGAGCGCTGGGTCGGGCGCGGCGTTCGCGG
Organism: Trebonia sp.; assembly: GCA_036509215.1. Lineage (GTDB taxonomy): Bacteria > Actinomycetota > Actinomycetes > Streptosporangiales > Streptosporangiaceae > Trebonia. Next base: position 6,554 of record DATCGA010000019.1, on the reverse strand, counting down.
TGCTCACGACGGGTTGGCTGCGATCTGAGCTGACGGCGCTCAGATTTCGAGCAGCTCGGCTTCCTTGTTCTTCAGCAGCTCGTCGATCTTCCCCACGTAGGTGTCGGTGACGTCCTGCAGCTCTCGCTCGGCGCGGTGGACATCGTCCTCGCCCGCCTCGCTGTTCTTCACCATCTTGTCGAGGGTGTCCTTCGCGTGCCGCCTGACGTTGCGGATGGACACGCGGGCGTCCTCGGCCTTGGAGCGGGCGGTCTTGATGTACTCGCGCCTGCGCTCCTCGGTCAGCTCGGGGAACACGACCCGGATGAGCACGCCGTCGTTGGACGGGTTGACCCCGAGGTCGCTGTTCCTGATCGCGCGCTCGATGGCGGGCAGCGACGCCTTGTCGAACGGGCTCAGGGTGATCATTCGCGGCTCGGGCACGTTAAAGGAGGCGAGCTGGTTCAGCGGGGTCTGCGAGCCGTAGTACTCCACCGTGAGCTTGGAGAAGATCGCGGGGTGAACCCGGCCGGTGCGGATCTTACTGAAGTCCTCTTGGGCGACCGTGACGGCCTTGTCCATCTTCTCCTCGGCCTCGAGGAGGGTGTCATCGATCATCGCTTCAGCTCCTGTGCGCACGCGTCCGTGGCTGTGGTGAACGCCGCCATTGGCGGCGTTCACCACACTACCGCTGCTCGGTTATGCCTGACTTACGCCTGGCCGACCCGGAAACGCGCGAACGCCTGCACGTTCACCCCGCCGGCCGCGAGGACCGACTTGATGGACTGCTTCGGGTCCTTCACGCTCGCCTGCTCGGTGAGGACGATGTCCTTGAAGAAGGCGTTGACCCGGCCCTCGACGATCTTCGGGATCGCCTGCTCCGGCTTGCCCTCCTCGCGGGTGATCTCCTCCGCGATCCGGCGCTCCTTCTCGACCAGGTCGGCCGGCACCTCGTCACGGGTGACGTACTGCGCCGGGGTCGCCGCGATCTGCTGCGCGAGGTCCTTCGCGACCGCCTCGTTGGCCCCGTCGAGCTGGACCAGCACGCCGAGGGTCGGCGGCAGGTCGCGGTCGGACCGGTGCAGGTAGGTGGTCACGTAGCCGCCGTCGAGGCGGGCGTAGCGGCCGAGCTCGATCTTCTCCTTGATCGCGCTGCTGGCCTCCTCGATGAGCAGCTCGACGGACTTGCCGTCGGTCGTCACGGTGGTGAGGAGCGCGAGCCGGTCGGCGACCTTGTTGGCCACGGCCGCCTGCGCGACCTTGGCCGCCAGCTCCTGGAACTGCTCGTTCTTGGCCACGAAGTCGGTCTCGCAGTTCAGCTCGAGCAGAACGCCCGCGCTGGTGCCGTCGAGCTCGGCGGTCACGAGGCCGTTGCCCGCCGTGCGGTCGGCCCGCTTGCCGGCGTCCTTGACGCCCTTCTTGCGCAGGTTCTCGATGGCAAGCTCGAAATCGCCATCGGCCTCGGCCAGGGCGTTCTTGCAGTCCATCATCCCGGCGCCGGTCTGCTCCCGCAGCCGCTTCACGTCAGCGGCGGAGATATTCGCCATGTCTGTTCGTTCCTTGCTCGTCAGTGGTTATCGACGTTGTCGGGGTCGGTGAGAGCCCTACTCGGCGTCGGCGGTCTCGGCGGCAGCGGTCTCGACCGCGCCGGCCTCGGCGGCGTCCTCGGCCGCGGCCTTAGCGGCGGCGGGAGTCTCCTCAGCGGCGGCGGCAGCGGCGATCTCGGCGGCGTCGGGAGCGACCGCGGCAATCTCGGCCTCGGCCTCGGCCGGGTCGCTGACCGTGGACTCCTGGACTTCTTCGGTCGCCTCGGTCGCTTCGGCGGCCGGGGCGGCGCTGCCGGACAGCAGGTCGCGCTCCCACTCGGGCAGCGGCTCGTCCACAGCCCCGGTCGCCGAGAACGTGTCGTCGGCCGGCTTGACGTCGGCTTGCGACGCGCCCGCGCGCGCCATCAGGCCGTCCGCCACCGCGTCGGCGACCACGCGGGTCAGCAGCGCCACGCTGCGGATCGCGTCGTCGTTACCGGGGATCGGGTAGGTGACCTCGTCCGGGTCGCAGTTGGTGTCGAGGATCGCGACGACCGGGATGTTCAGCTTGCGGGCCTCGCTGATCGCGATGTGCTCCTTCTTGGTGTCCACAATCCAGACCGCGCTCGGCACCCGGGCCATGTCCCTGATGCCGCCCAGGGTCTTGTCGAGCTTGTCCTTCTCACGCTTGAGGCCGAGCAGTTCCTTCTTGGTCATGCCCGAGCCCGCGACGTCGTTGAAGTCGAGCTCCTCGAGCTCCTTGAGGCGCTGCAGGCGCTTGTAGACGGTGGAGAAGTTGGTGAGCATGCCGCCCAGCCAGCGCTGGTTCACGTACGGCATGCCGACCCGGCGCGCCTGCTCGGCGATCGCCTCCTGGGCCTGCTTCTTCGTGCCGACGTAGAGGATCGTGCCGCCGTGGGCGACCGTCTCCCTGATGAACTCGTACGCGCGGTCGATGTAGGACAGCGACTGCTGCAAGTCGATGATGTAGATGCCGTTGCGCTCGGTGAAGATGTAGCGCTTCATCTTCGGGTTCCAGCGCCGGGTCTGGTGGCCGAAGTGGACACCGCTCTCGAGGAGCTGCTTCATCGTGACGACCGTGCTCATGGCTGCGGTCCCTTCATTTCGTGCGCGCGGAACATCGCTGCCCAGCGGCGGCGCCGCCATTGAAGGCGTTGCCTGCCAGGCCGTTTGGCGTTTCCGTGCGCGGCTCGGTTGTCCCTGGTGCTCGATGGTGGTTCGATCACGCCATGCCGCCGACCTTGCTGAGCTGGCGAATCCTGGCTGCTGCCAGGGCCTGCCCGTCCGGTCGGAGGACCGAGTGGCGCGTCCCGCGTAAGAATCACGCGGCATGCGAGCACGCGAAGTGCGGCCGCTCCAGGGCACCAATGCGGTGTTTGACTGGGGTGGCCACTACCAAGGTTACTAGAAGTCAGGGGCCGCCGTGGTCCCAGGCCGACGGCGGGCTTGCGGGGCTGCTTGCGGATTAGGCGCGGGGGTGCGCCTGGCGGTAGCTCGCCTTCAGCCGCTCGGCCGAGACATGGGTGTAGATCTGCGTGGTGGCGGGCGAGGAATGCCCCAGGATCTCTTGCACGCTGCGCAGGTCGGCGCCCCCTTCGAGCAGGTGGGTGGCGGCCGTGTGCCTGATCGCGTGCGGGCCGGCGTCCTTGACGCCGGGCCGGGCGCCGGCGCCCTCGGCAGCCGCTTCGAATGGGGCGGTCAGGCCCTGGCCGAGGGAGCGCAGCCGGGCGTGCACGACGCGGCGCGCGGTCCGCGGATCGAGGCGGCCGCCGCGCGCCCCGAGGAAGAGGGCGGCCCCGCTCTTGCCGGCCGCAAGAACGGGACGTCCGGTCTGCTGCCAGCGGGCCACCGCCCGCACCGCGGGCACCCCGACCGGGACGACGCGCTCCTTGCCGCCCTTGCCGAGCACCCGGACCGTGCGCCGATCGAGGTCCAGGCCGCCGAGGTCGAGCTCGCAGAGCTCGCTGACCCGGATGGCCGACGCGTACAGCAGCTCGAGCACGGCCACGTCGCGCAGCGCAAGCGCCCCGGCCGCGCGCGGCCCGGTCGCGAGCTCGCGCAGCGCCCGGTCCTCGCTGTCGGCCAGGACCCGGCACATCTCGTCCTGGCGCAGCACCTGGGGCAGCACCCGCCGGGCCTTGGGGGTGCCGAGCTGCGGTCCTGGATCGACCGCGAGCCACCCCTGACGGTGCGCGAAGGCGGTGAAAGCCCGGGCGGCGGCGCCCCGCCGGGCCATTGTCGCCCGGGCCGCGCCGCTCTGGTGCTGGTCCGCCAGCCAGGCTCGGAGCGCGGCCAGGTCGAGCGCGCCGGGGTCTTCGATGCCGGACCGGCTCGCGTGCTCAAGCAGCGACCGGACGTCGCCGTTATAGGCGCGCACGGTGTGCCGCGAGAGCGCGCGCTCGGCCGCCAGGTGACGGCAGAACGCCGCCAGCGCCTCGCTCAGCGCGGTCGGCAGGGCCGACGTCGGGTCATCCGTCGGGTCATCCGCGTCGGCGGCACGGCTGGGTGGCACTGCCATGGGCACAGTGTGCACCGGTCCGAGGCGGCCTGGAAACGACCTCGGCAATGTTTTGCCTGCCGTTTTTGCCTGCCGTTTTGCCTGCCGTGGGGTTTGCTCAGGCACGGCTCAGCCGCCAGCCCTCGTCGCAGCGCTCGACGAAACCGGACGCCGCCAGCGCGGCCAGGCAGCGGACGGCCGTGGTCGGGGCCACGCCCGCCCGCTGCGCGATCCGCGTCGTGGCCATCCCGCCGCGCCCCGGCACCGCGTCGAGCACCTGGGTCGTCTCCAGGTCCATGGCGTCGAGGTCGAGCGCGGGCCGGAGCCGCCGCCGCCGCGATGACTTTGGCCGGGGCGGATCGGCAGGTCCGGCGGGGTTGATGTTGTCAGCGGGGTCGATGTTGTCAGCTGGGTCGGTGGGGGCCGGGCGGGTCGTCGGTTCTAGCGTCGCGCCGATCGGGGACAGGTGCTCGATGACCTCGGCCGCGGTGGTGACGAGGGTGGCCTGCCAGTCCCTGATGATGCGATGGCAGCCGGCCGACTGGTCGGAGGTGACCGGGCCGGGGACCGCCATCAGCCGGCGGCCGAGGTCGCGGGCGTGCCGGGCGGTGTTGACCGCGCCGCTGCGCTCGCCCGCCTCCACCACCAGCGTGCCGGTCGCCAGGGCGGCGATCACCCGGTTGCGGACCAGGAACCTGAGCCTGTTCACGGTCCGGCCTGGCGGCCACTCGCTGACGATCACACCCTGGGCGGCGATCGATTCGAGCAGCTCCGTATGGCCGACCGGGTAGGCCACGTCGACCCCGCACGCCAGCACCGCCACCGTCACCCCGTCGGCCCCGAGCGCGCCCCGGTGCGCCGAGGCGTCGACGCCGAACGCGGCGCCGGAGATCACCGCCCAGCCCCGGGCCGCGACCGACGCGGCCAGCTCGGCCGCGACGTAGGAGCCGTAGGCGGTGGCGGCCCGCGAGCCCACCACCGCCACCGATAGCAGGCAGTTGAAGCGCAGGTCGGCCGACCCGCGCAGCCACAACGCGTAGGGCTGCTCGAGGCCGAGGTCGGCCAGCTGCTCCGGCCACTCCGGATCGCCGGGGCAGACGAGCCTGATGCCCGATTGGCGGAGGGCGATCACCTCAGCAGGCGTCGGCAGCTCGTCCAGGCGCATCCGCCAGCGCTCCATGGAGTGCTGCAGCGCCCGCTGTGTGAACTGCGGTTTCGGGAAGTCGCCGCTCGGGTCGGGCAGCCGGCCCGATCGGATGGCCTCGAGCGTTCGCGTCGCCCCGTGCGCCAGGATCAGCCCGTTGAGCCATTGGTCGGCCGGCTCCGCCAGGTAGGTCAGCGCCGCCCGCGCGTAGGACTCCTCGTCGAGCATTTGGTCGTGCGGTGCCGCGTTCACTTGGCCACCCCCAGCCACAGTCCGATGGCCAGGCTGACCTCGTCGGCGCCGGGCCGGTCCTGGCCGGCCAGGTCGGCCAGGGACCAGGCGACCCGAATGATCTTGTCCGCTCCCCTGGCGGATACCTGGCCGAGCTCCATGACCCGGTCCAGCGGCTTCATCGACCCGGACCGGGGCGCGAACGCGCGGCGCAGCTGGGCGCCGGGAATCTCGGCGTTCAGCCGCCACGGCGTGCCCGCCAGCCGGGCGGCGGACCGCTCGCGGGCCGCTGCCACCCGCCCCGCGACCACGGCCGAGGACTCGGCGAACCGCCGGTCGTAGAGCATGTCGCGCCGGCTCACCGGCTGCAGGACGACCTTCACGTCCACCCGGTCCATCAGCGGGCCCGACAGCCGCCCCAGGTACCGGCGGCGGGCGGCCGGCGAGCAGCGGCAGCCGGACCCGCCCGGCGCCGCCGTCCGCGCGCACGGGCACGGGTTGGCCGCGAGCACCAGCGTGAAACGGGCCGGGAACCTCGCCACCGCCGTCGCCCGGGCGATCGCCACCTCGCCCGACTCAAGCGGCTGCCGCAGCGCGTCAAGCGCGTCCCTGGCGAACTCCGGCGCCTCGTCGAGGAACAGGATCCCCCGGTGCGCCAGGCTGGCCGCCCCCGGCCGGATCAGCCCCGACCCGCCGCCGACGATCGCCGCCTTCGACGACGTGTGGTGCGGGGCGCAGAACGGCGGCACCGTCACCAGGCCCTCCCCCGCCGTGAGCGCCCCGGCGACCGAGTGGATCGACGTCACCTCGATCGCCGCCGCCCCCTCGAGCCTCGGCAGGATCGTCGGCAGCCGCTCGGCCAGCATCGTCTTGCCCGCTCCGGGCGGTCCGAGCAGCGACAGGTGATGCCCCCCGGCCGCGCAGATCTCGACCGCCATCCGCGCCTCGGCCTGGCCGAGCACCTCCGACAGGTCCAGCTCCTTGGCGCCCGTCAGCCCGGGAGCCGGCCGGTCGGGCGGCGGCTCCGGGTCCGGCAGCGTCGGCGGCGGCCCGCCGCGCAGCCAGATGATCACCTCGGCCAGCGTGGACGCCCCGACCACCTGCACGCCGGGGACGAGGGCGGCCTCGGCCGCGTTCTGCGCCGCCACCACGACCG
>DATCGA010000018.1:0-5270 GCA_036509215.1 Trebonia sp. | reverse complement strand
GCTCGGTGTTCAGCGACTCGAACAACGCGGCGGCACCGTCTCCCGCTGCGCCGACGAGGTTCTCCGCGGGCACCCGGACAGCGTCGAAAATGACGTCGTATTGCCGTTCGGGAGTGCCTGCGTCGGCGGTGAGCACCTCCGTGCGGATCCCCGGGGCAGCGAGGTCGACCATGAGGATGGTGATCGGCCGCCTGCCCTCCCGCGAGGGGGTGTCACCGCCGCTGCACACGAGGAAAAGGTCGTCGGCCTCACCGGCGGACGAGATCCAGCGCTTCCGCCCGGACACGACGTAGTCCGGGCCCGAGCGGACGGCCGTGGTCCGCATCGCGAAGGAGTTGGTGCCCGCATCAGGCTCAGTGATCGCGAAAGCCAGCCGGCGGTCGCCGGCGATGATCGGCGGCACCAGCCGGGCGGCTGTCTCGGGGAGCGCATGGCGGGCCAGGACCGGCAGGCAGAGCTCGGTCATGATGAAGGAGAGCAGCGGCATCCCGGCCGCGCCCATCTCCTCCCCGACTGCGACGACGGCCTCGAGTGAGCTTCCTCCCCCGCCGAGATGCTCGGGCACTGCGGCCCCGACATAACCGGCCTTACACAGCTCGCGCCAGAGCGCCTCTGGCTCGCGGCCGTCACGGTAGCAGTCCAGGAAGTAGCGGCGCCCGTACCGGCCGAGCAGGGTGCGGACAGCCTCGCGCAGCAGGCCATCTTCGTCGCTCCAGGCTGGAAGGTCGGTAGACATCGCGCGCCTCAGCCGACCCGCCGCGGCTGCGCCGCCCAGTGCTTCTCCCGCAGGGCCCGGCGGAACAGCTTGCCGACCGCGGTCTTCGGTACCTCCTCGACCAGTTCCAGGCGAATGGGCTTCTTGTAGCTGGCCAGGCCGACGTCGCGGCAGTGCTGCTGGATCTCCTCGAGCGTCGGCTGAGCCCCCGGAACGGTCGCGATGCACGCCATCACGGCCTCGCCCCACTTCTCGTCCGGCACGCCGATCACTGCGACCTCACGGACCGCCGGATGCGCGGCGATCGCGTCCTCGACCTCGCGGGGGTAGACGTTCAGCCCACCGCTCACGATCATGTCGTTCTTCCGGTCGACGATCGTGATGTAGCCCTCGGCGTCGCGGACGGCCAGGTCGCCCATCTTGAACCAGCCGTCCTCGTACGCGAGCGCGGTGGCCTCGGGCTGGTTCCAGTAGCGGACCGAGGCGGCGTCGCCGCGGACCCACACCTCCCCCATCTCTCCCGCCGGCACTTCCCGGCCCTCGTCGTCAGCGAGGCGGACGTCGAAGAAGGGCACCGGGCGGCCGCAGGACGCCAGCCGGTCCGGGTTCTGCTCGAGCGCCCGCACGTGCTCGTCCGGGTAGAGGATCGTGTTGTAGATGGTGCCGCCTTCGGTCGAGCCGTAGCCCTGCAGGAAGATCGGCCCGAAAACCTCCATCGCCTTGCGGAGGACGGTCGGCGAGATCGGCGCGCCGGAGTAGTAGATGGTCTTGAGGCTGGACAGATCCGCCTTGCTCGCCGCGGGATGGCTGGCCAGCATGTTGATGATCGCCGGGGCCAGGATGGTGCGGCTGATCCGCTCGCGCTCGACGATCTCGAAGAACGACTCGGGATCGAAATGCTCCATCATCACCGAGCGCGCGCCCTGGTAGAGGGCGGGGCCGGTAAGGATGCCGGACTGGTGCGACAGCGGGCCGACGTGCAGCAGCGCATCGGTGTGGTCGAGCCCGCCCATGAACAGCGCCAGTATGTTCCGGTAGGTGTTGAACCAGTTCCGGTGCAGGTAGACGGCGCCCTTGTACCGGCCGGTGGTACCCGATGTGTGGAAGATCAGGTAGATGTCGTCTTCGCTGACCGCTACCGGCTCGATGGGAGCCGACCTGCCGATCAGGTCCTCGTAGGACTCACCCGCGCCCAGCGTCAGCAGCTCGAAGTCACTGACCTGACCGGCAGCCCGGATGCGCTCCAGCGTCTGGATGAACTCGGGACCACTCACCACCACCCTGGGCTCGAGGTCCTCGAGGGTGATGGTCCATTCGCGCTCGCCATCGCGGGCATTGAGCCGGCCCCGGGGGGCCCCGATCATCGAAGCCGCGATGTCGGTCTCGACCCACTCGTTGCGGTTGTTCATCACCGCGACGACGCGATCACCCTTGGCCACGCCACGCGACTGCAGGCCGCCGGCCAATCGCGCCGAGCGCTCCCACAGTTGGTTGTAGCTGAGCTTGCCGTAGGAATCGACGAGTGCCGGGCGATCCCCGTGACGGGCCACCGCCCGCTGCATGAAATCGTGGACGAGCATAGGCATGTCTGGTCCCCCTCTGCCCTTTACCTGGCTGTTGTGGCATGGGCGGCGGTCGTCAGCCGGCTCAGCACCGCGGCGGCTTCCGCCGCCATGGCGGGCACGAACTGCGCGACCGACACGATGTCGCGGATACCGCTGGCGACCTGGCCAGCCGGCAGGATTCCCGAGTCGAGGTCACCGTCTTCCTCAGCCCGGATGAGCGCCGCATCCTTGTAGGCCAGCAGCTCATCCGGTGTCGCACCTTCATTGAGCAGGTCCAGGAGGTGATCAACGCCCGCGCTCTTCAGGCCGCGGGCCGGGCTGTAGACGCCGGGGAAAATGGTGTCGTCCCCCTCGCCGGCGTCGACGATGCGGCGGGCCGTCGCCGGATGCCAGTCCACATTGTCCTCGCTGGCGATGAAGCGGGTGCCCATGGCGACTCCCGCGGCGCCGAGGCAGAGCGCGGCAGCCAGCGTCCGGCCGTCGCGGGCTCCTCCGGACAGCAGCACCGGGACGGACACCGCCTCGGTCACATTGGGCACGAGCACGAACGTGTGCATCGGTACCGCGTGGGTGTGGCCGCCCATCTCGTAGCCCGACGCGATCACCACGTCCACGCCCAGCTGCTCGGCCCGGAGGGCCTGGCGGGTCGAGCCCACCTTGTGCATGTGGATCAGCCCGGAATCCGCGATCATCGGCCGGAACTCGCCCGGGAAGCCCGCCGAGGTGGTGAGCACGCTGAGCTGGCGTTCGAGGCCGGGATCTGCGTTCCGGGCGTCGATGACCGCCCGGATGTACGCCTCGGAGATGGGCAGGACGTCGCCGCCGCTGGCCCGGCCGACCGGGACGTTGACGGCAAAAGGCTTGCCGGTGAGCGACGCGGTCTCCTCGATGTGCCCGCGCAGGACCCGCGCGCCCTCGGCAGGATCGGCGGTCATGCCGGGCATGCTGACCGTGCCGAGACCGCCGGCTTCGCTGACCGCGGCGGCGAGCCGCGCCGTCTTGAACGGGCCCATGCCCTCCTGGACAATCGGGTGCTCGATGCCGACGAGCTCAGTGAACCGGGTCGCGAGGGCGCTCATGCCGCCACCAGGACCAGGGCCGAGCCGTCCACGAGCGCGCCCGAGGTGACCACGCCGACCTCGTGGCGGGGAACCTGGCGATCGCCGCACCGCCCCTGGATCTGCAGTACTGCCTCGGCGACGGTGTTCATCCCGTGCAGGTAGCCCTCGGCGAGCAGGCCGCCGTTGGTGTTCACCGGCAGGGTCCCGCCGATGGCCGTTGCCCCTGACCGAACGAACTCGATCGCCTCGCCGCGGCCACAGAAGCCGAGCCCTTCCAGGCCGAAGACGACCGTGCTCGAGAAGCAGTCGTAGATCTCCGCGAACTGGACGTCGGCGGCGCCGATCCCGGCGCGGCCGTACAGGTCGTCGCGGAGCAGTGAGGTGAAGTTCCGGGTGTAGTCCTCGTAGAGCACGTGGTCTCCGATGTCGAGTCCGGGCCGGGCGCCGGCCCGGTAGGCGGCCGACGCGATGTGAGCCGGCCGGTGGCGCAGGTCTCGCGCGCGGTCCAGGCTGGTGACGACGACGGCGCAGGCGCCGTCCACCTCGCTCGTGCAGTCGGCGACCCGGAACGGGTCGACGATGCGGGGTGAGGCCAGGTAGGAGTCCCGGTCGAGTGGCTTGCGCTGGATGGCCCGCTCGTTGCGCTCGGCGTACCAGCGCTGGGCGATCGGGATGGCACCCAGGTCGTCAGGCTCGTGCCCGGTCTCGATCAGGTAGCGCTGCGCCCACATCGCGATGTACTGCATGTAGGTGTCGTAGCCAATGGGGTAGCGGAACTGGCCCGCCCCGCCGTGGAAGGCAGAACTCCCGACCCGGACACCGCTGCGCCCGTTGAGCGCGCGGAACACGACGACGTTCTCGGCGTAGCCCTGGCTCACCGCCATAGCCGCGTTGGCGACGACCCAGGCCGGCGACTGGCCACCCTGCTGGAAGTCCATGACGTAGCGGGTCTGCGGGAGGGCCAGGGCGGTGGCGACCGCCTCACTCGGGACGGAGTCCCCCAGCACCATGAAGCTGCCGATCCCGTCCACCTCCGCGAGGGGCAGCCCGGCATCCTCGACCGCCGCGCGGCACGCCTCGGTGGCCAGGTCCAGCACGCTGCGGCCCGACTTCTTCGTGAGCCCGGTAAAGCCGATCCCGGCTATCGCTGCATCGCGGTCCACCACAGCGCAGACGCTACGCACCGGGCCGGCTGAGTGTCAACCATGAAGTCGAGAAACGTCGCTTGCGTCAATAACTGACGCATGATTAGGGTGCTGTCGTGCTGATCGAACGTTCCTGGCGGGTAACCATGGCTGACGTGGACGCGGCCGGGATCATCTATTACGCGAGCCCGCTGCGCTGGGCGGAAGTGCTCCTCGGCGACTGGCTCGAAGAATCGGGGCACAGCATCGCCGCGATGCTGGGCGCAGGCGAGGCGACCCCGGTCGTCGGGGTAGAGGTCCGGTACCGGGCGCCGCTCGGCCTTGATGATCACCTCCGGCTTGGCCTGTCGGCGCAGCGGATTGGCAACACGTCGTTCACGACCCGCTGTGACGTCTGGGGCCCGCGCGCCGAGCATCCCGCCGTGGAGGTCGTGGTCACGCACGCGTTCGGCGGTTACACACCGCCGCGCCCTGGCCAGGGCGCGGCGGTCACCAAGCAGGCGCTCCCGCCGTGGCTGCGGAAAGCCCTCGCGGCAGGCTCGGACTCCGAAGGCTCTGAAGACATGGGAGGCGAGAGGTGCGCACAGAATTGAACTCGGTGGCGGTGGACCGTGTCGACGTCGACGGGGATCCTGCGCTGGGGCTGGTGACGCTCAACCGGCCGGATGAGATGAACCCTCTGGACTGGGATACGGTGCGCGAGCTGGGCCGGGTTCTGGACACCCTCGCCGCCGAGCCCACGGTGCGGGTGATCGCCATTACCGGGGCGGGCCGCGCCTTCAGT
>DATCGA010000017.1:0-3508 GCA_036509215.1 Trebonia sp. | reverse complement strand
CGTTCGGGATGACTGCTCTTGATCTTCCAGCCGACTACCGTGATCGCCGTTGACGCCGCGCCGGGATCCGCCCGCCCCGCCTCGCATGCGGTAGTGCGCGGCAAAGCCGCGGATGGTCGTCAGCGGTGTCCGCAGCTCATGCGAGGCGTCGGCGATGAACCGCCGCATCCGCTCCTCGGAGTCGTGCGCGGCCTGCTCCGACTCCTCCTGGGCATGGAACGCCCGCTCGATCTGCGAGAGCATCGCATTCAGCGAGTGGCTGAGCGAGCCGACCTCGGTGCGCGGATCGCCCTCGGGAACCCGGTGATCGAGGTGGCCCTGGGCGATCTGGCCGGCGCTCAGCTCAATGTCGTTGAGCGGGCGCAGGTTCGCCCGGACGGCGGCGGCGCCGACGGCGGCGAGCACAAGCACGATCGCAGCGCCGACGGCCAAGTCGAAGAGCACTAGGCGCGTGGTCAGCCCGTTGATATCGCCGAGGTCCTCCGCGACGACGAGGACGGCCGTTGACGATGCCCCCGTGGTCGAATTCGTGACCGTCACGGTCTCCGCCATGACGCGCCAGGTGTTGGGGCCGGACTGAGCCGGAACCGAGAAGACGGCCGTGGTGCTGCCAACTTTCGAGCCGGGCCACAGGCCGTTCGTCGGCAACTGGGGCAGCGGGTCCAGGTTGCCGGTGCCGGGCAGGTTCGAGTAAGTCCCCCAGGCGAGCTGGCTCCCCGGAACCTGGAGCCCCTCGATGACGTTGGACTGGGTCGGCGCGGCGTACCCGAGATGGACGTTGTGCGGAACCTCGGTCGAGGCGATGGCGAAACCGAGCGCTGAGTCGAGGTCCCTGTCATGCTGCGTGATCAGGTGCGCGCGCACCATGTAGATGCTCGCCACGCTGATCACCGCTAGCGCCATGATCACCAGCGCTAGGACCGCTGTGATCAGCTTGGTCCGCAGCGGAGTCCGTTCGGAGAGCCGCTGGAAGAAATGCCGGCCGCGTTCATCCCGGTGGCGCCAGGGCGGGCTCGGCGCCTCCGTGTCGACGACATCAGGTCCCGACATGACAGCCACCGGCTACGACGGTAGCCGCAGCACGTACCCGACGCCGCGCAGGGTGTGGATAAGCCGAGGCTCCTTGGTGTCGACCTTGCGCCGCAGCACTGAGACGTAGGACTCGACGATGCCGGTGTCGCCGCGGAAGTCGTAGTCCCAGACGTGATCCAGGATCTGCATCTTCGACAGCACCCGGTTGGCGTTGGACATGAAGTAGCGCAGCAGCTTGAACTCGGTCGGCGAAAGCTGCACCTGGGTGCCGCCCCGCCAGACCTCGTGGCTCTCCTCGTCGAGCTCGAGGTCGGCGAACTTCAGCCGGGGGGTCGGCTCGTCGCCGTCGCCGCGGGTGCGGCGGAGCACCGCCTTGATCCGCGCGATGACCTCTTCGAGCGAGAACGGCTTGGTCACGTAGTCGTCGCCGCCGAGGGTGAGACCCCGGATCTTGTCGTCGGTGCCGTCCCGCGCGGTCAGGAACACGACCGGGATCCGCGCCCCGCCGCCCCGCAGCCGCCGGATGACGTCGAAGCCGTCCATGTCGGGCAGCATCACGTCGAGCACGATGAGGTCGGGCCGGTGCCGCTGGGCGGCCTGCACCGCCTCGGTGCCGCCGGCCGCGGTGATTACCTCGAAGCCCGCGTAGCGGAGGGACGCCGAGAGGAGCTCGAGGATGTTCGGCTCGTCCTCGACGACGAGCAGTCGCGCGTCAGACTGCGTCCGCTCTTCGGTCATCGACGTGTTCATGATCTTCATCATCGCGCCTTTTGCTGAGGGCAACCTGAACGTTTCCTCGGGGACGGCTGCTGTGTTCCCAGGGTACGCTCCGCGCCTGCTGCGCAGATCACGACGGTTCGCGCTCGCGCGACGCCCGCTTAGGAGGCGCGCGGAGTCCGGGCCTCAAGCCAGTGCGCGATGGCGGCCGGGCGGTTGTGCACGCCAAGTTTGGAGTAGATGCGCCGGACGTGATTCTTGACCGTTTTCTCTGCCAGGAACAGGTGAGTCGCGATCTCGCCGTTGGTATGCCCGCCCGCGATCAGCGACATGACCTCGATCTCGCGCGTCGACAGCCCTAGGCTGACGTCCTCATCAACCCCTGCGCGGTTCATGAGACCTCCGGTTAAGCCAGTTCACGGCGCGCCGAACAGGGCACGTCAGCGCGCAGACAAGCGCACGCTGACGACGCCACAGCACCGCCGCGTTACGGCGTCAAGACCTACCTTTACCCGTACAGATACACCAAAAAGGCGTCGCTCAAACCGTCCCAACCCACCCGAACCGGCTCGGCGGCGCACCACCCGCACCGCCAGCCCCACCAGGCACCCTCGTCCCCGCAGCTCCCGCCCCACCGCCACTCCCGTTGGTCTGCGCCAAGCAGGGCGCCGGCGGGCGAGCCCGCCGGTCAGCCGACCTGGGTGCCGGTCAGCAGTCCGGCCGGGACCGGCTTGTCCTGCTGCAGCGCGTTGAAGAGCTGAAGCGCCTGGGTCCGGTTCCACTCCACCGAGTCGCCCGAGGCGGTCTGCAGGTTGGCGTTGGCGATCGGGACGGTCCCGGTCACCGGGTTCCGCAGTGCGAACGCGACCTGGAGCAGGTCGTACAGGCTGGTGCCCTTGTCCACGGCGATCGCGCTGGCCGAGGTGGAGGCGAACGGGAGCGCGGTGAACGGGTTCAGGTACACACCCGGGCTGGTCGCCTTGCTCAGCAGGGCGGACAGGAAGGCCCGCTGGTCCTGGATACGCTGCAGGTCGGAGGTGGCGAACGAGTGCCGGTCGCGGACGAAGGCGATCGCCTGGGTGCCGCTGAGGTCGTGGCAGCCGGCCGCGAGGCCCTTGAAGCCCGAGTCCCCCGTTGGGTCGGCCGGGACCGCGGTCTTGACGCACATCCGCACCCCGCCGATCGCGCCGACCACGTTGGCCAGACCGCCGAAGCCGATGCCCATGTAGTGGTTGATCTTCAGTCCGGTGACGCCCTCCACGGTCTGGACCAGCAGCGACGGCCCGCCGAAGGCGAGCGCGGCGTTGATCTTGTTGTGGCCGTGACCCGGGATCGGCACGTAGGAGTCGCGCGGTATCGAGATCAGCACCGGCCGGCCGCTGCCCATGTGCAGCAGCATCAGCGAGTCGGACGCGTCGGCCCCCTCCGAGCCCAGGTGCAGCTGGGCCTGTTCGCTACGGCTGATCCCGGTGCGCTGGTCCGACCCGGCGATCAGCCAGTTCGTCCCGGCCGAGGTCGCGGTGGTGGCGGGCAGCGCGACGCTCCGGTTCAGCTTCCCGTTGATCCAGAAGTAGGTGCCGGCCGTGCTGGCGATCAGCAGCACGACGACAACCCCGATGACCAGGGCGATCCGCCGCCCGTGACGACCGGGCTGACCCCAGAACCGCCACTGGCGGCCGCCTCCGCCGCCGCTGCGGCCCGGCGCCCCGGCCGGCGCCGATCCGGGCGGTGAGACCAGCGGCGGCTGCGCGCCCCAGCC
>DATCGA010000016.1:0-13226 GCA_036509215.1 Trebonia sp. | reverse complement strand
CGAGGCGGCGCAGCAGGTCGGCCCGGGCGGCGGGCAGCAGGTGATAGCCGGCCAGCGCCCCGCCCGCGGCCAGCGCGTCCAGCAGCGCCAGGCCGGCCTCCGGGCCCTGCGCCATGCCCACCGCGACCGCCCGGTTCAGCTCCACCACCGGGGACGGGTTGATCCGGCCGAGCTGCCCGTAGACCCGGGCGATCACCGGCCAGTCGGTGTCGGCGGCCTTGTCGGCGCTGGCGTGGCAGGAGGCTATGACCGCCTGCAGCTGGTACGGCCCAGGCCGGGCGGCCTGCAGCGCGCCCTGCAGGGCGCGCTGTCCCTCGGCGATCTCGGCCCGGTCCCAGCGGCTGCGGTCCTGGTCCTCCAGCGTGACCAGGTCACCGTGGTCGTCGGTGCGGGCGGTCCGTCGGGAGTCCTGCAGCAGCATCAGCGCCAGCAGCCCGCCCGCCTCCGGCTCGCCCGGCATCAGCCGGGCCAGCGTCCGCGCCAGCCGGATCGCCTCCGCGCACAGGTCCGCCCGGACCATGTCCGCCCCCGAGGTCGCGCTGTAGCCCTCGTTGAACAGCAGGTACAGTACGGCCAGGACCCCGGCCGTGCGCTCCGGGAGCAGGCTCGCGGGCGGCACCCGGTACGGGATCGCCGCGTTGCGGATCTTGCGCTTGGCGCGGACGATCCGCTGCGCCATCGCCGGCTCGGCCACCAGCAGCGCCCGGGCGATCTCGGCCGTTGTCAGCCCGGCCAGCGTCCGCAGCGTAAGCGCGACCCGCGCCTCGAGCGGCAGCGCCGGGTGGCAGCAGGTGAAGATGAGCCGGAGCCGGTCATCGCCGATGCCATCGCCGCCGGCCTCCGGCAGGTCCCCGCCCGGCCGGTCGGCGCCGGCCGGGCGCAGCAGCGCCGCCTCGCGCAGCTTGGCCGACTCGTTGGCGCGGCGGCGCAGCACGTCGACCGCGCGGTTGCGGGCGGTGGTGGTCAGCCAGGCGCCGGGACGGGCGGGCACGCCGTCGCGCTGCCACGCCTGCAGGGCGCGGGCGAACGCGTCCTGCGCGCATTCCTCGGCCAGGTCCCAGTCCCCGGTGACCCCGATCAGGGTGGCGACGACCTGGCCCCATTCGGCGGTGAAGGCGGCGCTGACCGCTGCCTGGACCTCCGGGCCGGCGTCAGTGGTCATGGCCGCTAGCGTACGCGGGTGTCGATCTGGCGGATTCCCGTTCGTCGGTCGGGCAAAGGGAAGAAACCCAAGGACAACAGGAGGCAACCGTGAAGTACCTGATGATCGTCTGCTTCGACCCGACCGTCGACCCCGCCGACGCCACCGGCGGCATGGACATCGACGCCTGGTGCGCGGAGATGGACGGCCGCGGCGTGCGCCTCGAGGGCCGCGCGCTCGACCAGAACGACGCCACCACCGTGCGGGTGCGCGGCGGGGAGACGCTGATCTGCGACGGCCCGTTCGCCGAGACCAAGGAGTTCATGGTCGGCTACGACATGCTCGACTGCAAGAACCTCGACGAGGCGATCGAGGTCGCGTCCAAGCACCCGCTCGCCCGCCGCGGCGCGATGGAACTGCGCCCGTTCGGCGAGGACTAAGCAAATCCGGCGGTCTTTTGGTAACCCGTAAGGGATCGCTTACCTATAATGGGCCGCATGGCTATCACTCACCTGCAGCTCATCTCGCTTCCCGTCGCCGACCAGGACCGGTCCCGCGAGTTCTACGTCGACGTGCTCGGCTTCGACCTGGTGCGCGACAACCCGATGGGGCCGGGCCAGCGCTGGGTCCAGGTCGCGCCTAAGGGCGCCGCGACGTCGATCACGCTCGTTACCTGGTTCCCGACGATGCCGCCGGGGTCGGTCAAGGGCATCGTGCTCGAGACCGACGACCTCGACGGTGACGTCGCCGCGCTCACCGGCGGCGGCGTGACCATCGAGGGCGGAATCCAGGAGCAGCCGTGGGGCCGGTTCGTGACCTTCGACGACCCCGACGGGAACGGCATCGTCCTCCAGGAAACATCTCTTGACGCCTGACCAGGCCGAACAGACTGACCAGGCTGAGGTCGACGTGTTCGTCGCCATCGCCAGCCCGGTCCGCCGGGCCCTGCTCGACACGCTCAGCGCCGGGCCGCGACCGGTCCGGGAGCTCGCGGCCGAGTTCTCGATCAGCCGCCCGGCCGTCTCCCAGCACCTGCGCATCCTCAAGGAGGCGTCCCTGGTGAGCGAGGAGCGCTTCGGGCGCGAGCGCCGCTATCAGCTCAACCCGAGCCCGCTGCGCGAAGTCGGGCAGTGGCTCACCCACTACGAGAGCTTCTGGCGCGATCGGCTCAGTGCCCTACGAGAGGTGCTGGAGGAACAGCCGTGACCGACGCCATCCGCACCGATTCGTTCTTCCCGCACCCGCCGGAGAAGGTGTGGCCGGTGCTGACCGACCCGGAACTGCTGGCTACCTGGCTGATGCCCAACGACTTCGAGCCGCGCGTCGGGCACCAGTTCACGTTCCGGACCGATCCCGTCCCCGCCCACGGCTTCGACGGCATCGTGCGCTGCGAGGTCCTAGAGCTGGCGCCGCCCACACGGTTGCGGATCAGCTGGTCCGGGCACCTCGCCCGCCGCCTCGGGCAGACGCTCGCCGCCGAGCCGGGAGATAGCCAGCCGTGAGATAGCGTGGAGCTCGCGACTGGCGTAGCCGGGAATGACCGGCGTGGAGCGAATGAGTGGCATCGACCGCCTGGGTGCTTCGGCAGCAACCGAAGGAGCAGACCCATGCGGTACGGGATGAACCCGCACCAGCCCGCCTCGATCGTGGCCGGCCACGGCCCGCGGGTGATCAACGGGGAACCGTCGATGATCAACTACCTCGACGCGCTCAACGCGTTCGAGCTCGTCCGCGAGGCCGACGACGCGACCGGCGCCCCCGCGGCCGCGTCGTTCAAGCACGTCTCGCCCGCTGGGGCGGCGCTGGCCGGTCCCGTCGACGCGACGGCGGCGCGGGTGTGGCGGGTGGACGAGACGAGCGACGGCGGCCTGCTGTCGGCCTACGTCCGGGCCCGCGACGCCGACCCGAAGTCATCCTTCGGGGACGTGGTCGCGCTGTCGCGGCCGGTCGACCTGGCCACCGCCGAGTTCCTGCGCACGGTCATCTGCGACGCGGTGATCGCGCCGGATTCGAGCCGGGGGCGGCCGACGTCCTGGCCGCCAAACGCCACGGCCGGTTCCTGGTGCTCGAGGCCGACGCTGGCCGGATGCCGCCCGCCGTCGAGCGGCGCGACGTCCTCGGCGTCACGATCGAGCAGGAGCGCGACGCCGTGCCGGTCGCCACCGTGCTGCCCGACGACGGCGCGCTCGACCCGGCGACCCGGGCCGACGCGCTGCTCGGCCTGGTGACCCTGCGCTACACCCAGTCCAACTCGGTCGCCCTCGTCCGCGGCGGGGCCGCGATCGGGATCGGCGCCGGCCAGCAGAACCGGGTCGACTGCGTTCGGCTGGCGGCCGCCAAGGCGCGCACCTGGTGGCTGCGCAGGCATCCGTTCGTCGACGGGCTGCCCGCCGTCGACGGAATGGGCCGCCAGGACCGGCTCAACTGGCAGATCAGGTTCGCCGGCCAGGAGATGACCGCAGGACAGCTGACGGAATTCCAGGCGCTGTTCGGCGCCGCGGCCCGCGCCCGCTACGACGCGACCTGGCGGGACGAGTGGCTCGCCGCGCTGACCAGCGTCACCCTGGCGTCCGACGGCTTCCTGCCGTTCCGGGACAACGTCGAGTACGCCGCCGCCGCGGGCGTGACCACGATCGTCGAGCCGGGCGGGTCAGCCCGCACCGATGAGGTCGCCGCGAGCGCGGCCGCGCACGGCATCGCCCACGTGCAGACCGGCCTGCGGCTGTTCCATCACTGAGAAGCAGCGGGCGCAGTGGGTGGAACCAGGGTCCGTTCGGACGAACGATTTTGAATTTCCTTCAGCTGCGTAGTCTGTCGCCATGACCGACGTAGACGTGGTGATCGCCGGCGGCGGCCCGACCGCGCTGATGCTGGCGTGCGAGCTCCGGCTGGCCGGGGTCGAGCCGGTGGTGCTCGAGCGGCTGCCGGAGATCAGCCGGATCCCCAAGGGCAACGGCCTGATCGGCCAGATCGTGCCGATGCTCGACTACCGAGGCCTGCTCGAGCGGTTCAGCGCGGGCTCCACCGCCGCAGGCCCGGTCCCGCGCTTCGCATTCGGGCCGCTGATGCTGGACTTCTCCAAGCTCGGGGGCAGCCCGCTGCACATCCTGGCGATACCGCAGCGCCGGCTGGAGGAGCGGCTCGGCGAGCGGCTGGCCGAGCTCGGCGGGACGATCCGGCGCGGGCACGAGCTCACCGCGGTGACCCAGGACGAGGACGCGGTCACGCTCGACGTCCGCGGTCCGGACGGAGATTACCGGCTGCGGGCGCGCTACCTGGTGGGCTGCGACGGCGCGCACAGCCTGGTGCGCAAGCAGGCCGGGATCGCGTTCCCCGGCCTCACGTCGACCGAGATATCGCGCATCGGCCGGGTCTTCCTGCCGACGGCGAAGATCACCCTCCGCGGCCGCGAGGCGAAGGTGAAGGGGATCGGGCGTCTGAAGCTAATGAGGCAGGTCAGCACTCCGGGCGGCGTCTACTCGCTGGGACCGCAGGCCATGCTCGACAAGAACGCCCCGCGCGGCGCGTACATCGTCTTCACCCGGGAGGACGACCCGTCGGCGGACCTGTCCGGCCCGATGACCCTCGACGAGCTGCGCGCCAGCTTCCGGCGGGTGCTCGGCGCCGACCTGCCGATGACCGACCCGACGCTGCTGACCCGGCTGGTCGGCAGCAGCCGCCAGGCCGACCAGTACCGGGCTGGCCGCATCCTGCTCGCGGGCGACGCCGCGCATGTCTTCGGGGTGGGCGGGTCGCTCAACACCGGCCTGCTCGACGGGGTCAACCTTGGCTGGAAGCTCGCCGCGGCGGTCGCCGGCCGGGCACCCGCGGACCT
This sequence comes from Trebonia sp., assembly GCA_036509215.1. Classification (GTDB taxonomy): domain Bacteria; phylum Actinomycetota; class Actinomycetes; order Streptosporangiales; family Streptosporangiaceae; genus Trebonia. Next base: position 8,250 of record DATCGA010000016.1, on the reverse strand, counting down.
GCTCTACAGCTACCACGCCGAGCGTCACCTGGCCGGGCAGCGGGCCATCCTGCACAGCCGGGCGCAGAAGGCGCTGACCGTCCTCGGCCAGGGCGGCGACCGGCAGCCGAGCGCCGAAGGCGCCGAGGCGCTGCACGAGCTATTCGGCGACGCGGCTGACCAGCCCGATCCGCTCAGGCGCATCGGCGACCTGCTCAAGCAGCCCGACCAGATCCGCCAGATCGGCGAGCTGATGGAGGGCTCCGACGTCCGCTATCCGATGCCGGACGCCGGCTCGCCGCCCCACCCCCTGGTGGGGAAGCTGGCGCCGGACCTCCGGCTGAAGACCAGTGACGGCGCGACCCGGGTCGCCGAGCTGATGCGAGCGGCCCGGGGCGTTCTGCTCGACCTGTCCGACGGCAGCACCGTCGCCGCGGCCGGCTCGGACTGGGCCGCCGCGCCGCTCATCGTCATTGCCGGGCGGTGCGTGACCGGGCCCGCCCCGGCGGCTGCGCTGTTCATCAGGCCCGACGGCTATGTCGCCTGGGCCGCCGCATCCGGCGCACCCGACCCGGCCGCCGGCCTCGACGTCGCGCTGCGCCGCTGGCTCGGCCCTCCCCCGCCCGCAGCCGAGCGCTGAAGATCAAGGTCAACATCAGGATTTTCTCGAACGGACCCTGGCTCCGCCTTGGCCCGCATCACGCTCCCTGGTCGGTGGCGGGCGGGAAGAGCGAGCGGTCGGGCGCGGGCATCCACTGACTCCGGCCGTCGTAGGGGCGGTACCCGGCCTGCACGTGGGCGATGAGCAGCGGCAGCGCCGGGTGCCGGTTCAGTCCGTGCCACAGCAGGGACCACGGGTACACCGGGGTCGGGTCGGTGACGGGCAGGTGGACGACGTCCGGGTTGCCGGTGAGCTGGGTCCTGGAGGCGAACGTGATCAGGTCCGGTGAGGAAGCGATCTTCTCCGTGATGTGGTCGCGGCCGAAGACCGGCCCGCAGGTGTCGATCGCGACGTCGAACTCCGCGCTGAAGAACCGGTAGTACTCCGCCCACTCGCTGTCGGTCGCGTTGCCCGGCATCCACGCGGTCAGGCCGGACAGCTCCTGCGTTGGCACGCGCTTGCGCCTGGCGAGCCGATGTCGGCGGCTGACCAGGACGTAGAGCGGCTCCAGGCAGGCCGGGACGCGCTCGATCCCCGAGGCGAGGCCGGTCGTGACGCGGCCGAACGCCGCGTCGACCGAGCCGTCGGTCAGCGCGGTCTGCTGCGCGATCGCGCCGCGGGAGACGACCAGGTCGACCGCGACGTCGCTGGTCTCGTAGAACGACCGGACCAGGTCGCTGGGCGCCGCGTCGCGGGCCAGGGCGTCGATGCGCAGGGCGCGGCGGCGGGCCCGCACCATGTCCGCCGCCTGGTCGGCCACGCTGATCAGGGCCCGGGCATGCGGGAGGAAGGCGGCGCCGTCCTCGGTCAGCCTGGCCCCGGCCCGGGAGCGGTTCAGCAGCGGCGCTCCCAGGTCGGACTCCAGCCGGGCGATCCGCTTGGACACGGCCTGCTGGGTCATCCCCAGGCGGTCGGCCGCGTCGGTGAAATGCCCGTCGTCGACGACGGCGATGAAAGCCCTGACGGCACCGAGGTCGAGCTCCACTAACAACTCCCGGTTGTTCTCAGGCGGCGTGTCGGCTGTTGGACAGTGCGGATCACGTGCCGGTCTAATGAGCGACGGCAAGATCTTACGACAACCTCAAGGAGTACGCGTGATCCCGTCCGACGGGTACGGCCGACGTCAGGTGCAGGCGATCCTATCCGGGCTGCTGCTGGCCACGTTCGTCGCTTCGCTTGATCAGACGGTCGTGGCGGCGGCGATGTACCGGATCGGCGAGAGCCTCAACGGGCTGACCGCCCAGGCGTGGGTGACGACCGCGTTCCTGATCACCTCGACGATCTCGGTGCCGGTCTTCGGAAAGCTGTCGGACACCCACGGACGCCGCCCGCTCTTCGTGGGCGCCATCGCCGTGTTCCTGGCCGGGTCGGTGCTGTGCGCGTTCGCGCTGTCGATGCCGATGCTGGCAGCCTTCCGGGCGTTCCAGGGCGTCGGGGCCGGCGGCATCCTGACGCTGACCTCGGCGGTCCTGGGAGACGTGGTCGCGCCCAGGGACCGCGCCAAGTACGGCGGCTACTTCGTCGCCACCTACGCCGTCGCCAGCGTGGTCGGCCCGGTGACCGGCGGCGCGCTGGCCGGGCAGCGAACGATCCTGGGGGTGGACGGCTGGCGGTGGATCTTCCTGCTCAACCTTCCGGTCGGGGTCGTCGCCTGCGTCGTCGTGACCCGGGTGCTGCGGCCCGGCCAGCAGCGACGGCGGCAGCGCCGTCTCGACCTGGCGGGCACGCTGACCCTGATGATCGCGGCGGTCCCGTTGCTGCTGGTCGCGCAGCGCGGTCAGGTCTGGGGCTGGGGCGCCCCGGCCTCGGCGGCCTGCTACGCGATCGGGACGCTGGGGGTCGCCGGGTTCCTGCTGGCGGAGCGGCGCGCGGGCGACAGCGCGCTGCTGACGCTGCGGCTGTTCCGCAACCACGGGTTCGCGGTCGGGGCGGGGCAGTCGCTGGTCGTCAACGTCGGGATGTTCGGGGGCATCGTCCTGCTCCCGCTCTACCTGCAGCTGGTCAAGGGGTACTCGCCGACCGAGGCCGGCCTGCTCATGCTGCCGCAGGTGGCGGGCACGCTGCTCGGCTCGGTGGTCGCCGGCCAGTTCACTTCGCGGACCGGCCGCTACAAGGCCCTGCCGGTGACCGGAGCGTTGCTGCTGCTGGCGGGGATGCTGCTGCTCGGCCGGCTCGGGGCGGGGACACCGCTGTCGTACGCGGAGTCGGTGATGTTCCTGGTCGGGGCCGGCTCGACCCTGTACGCGCAGACGATCACGCTGTCGATGCAGAACGCGCTCCCGCAGGCCGACCTCGGCGTCGCCACCGCGTCCAACACGTTCTTCCGCCAGATCGGCGCGACCGTCGGCGCGGCCGTGTTCCTGTCGATCGCCTACGCCGCGGCCGGCCCCGCGATCGCGGCCGCCTACGCGGGCGCCTCCCCGTCCGTGCGCGCCGTCGCGGCGCGGCACCCCGGCCAGGCGGGCGCGTTGCGGCTGGCTTCCTCGGGAAGCCAGCCCGCGCTGAACAACACCGCGTTCCTCGCGCGCCTGAACCCCGTCCTCGCCCAGCCCTTCCGGCAGGGCTTCACCAGCGCGCTAGACATCGCGTTCCTTGCTTCGGCCGCGGTGATGGCGGCCGCACTGGTCCTGGCGCTGCTGATCAGGGAGTTGCCGCTGCGCACGACCGTCGCCGCCCCGCCGGCGACGCCCGCCGAGCCTGTCAGGCAGTAAAAGCCTTACCGCCGCGCGAGGAGCGGACGGCAGCATGAGCACATGACGGTTTCGCGGCTGCCTGACGACTCTGCGGCCGCGTCGGAGGTCGTCGTTCGTCCCTACGCCGGCGGTGACTACGACGCGTGCAGATCCCTGTGGGCGGAGCTGGCGGAGTACCACCGAAGCATCTACGGCGACCCGTCGATCGGCGGCGACGATCCCGGAGCGGGACTCGATGACTACCTCGCCGAGCCGCAGCGGATCGGATCCTGGGTCGCCGAGTCCGACCGGCAGGTGATCGGCCTGACCGGTCTGCTCGACCGGGGCCCGAGCGGAGAGGTCGAGCCGGTCGTCGTCGCCGAGTCGGCCAGGGGCCAGGGCGTCGGCCGGACGCTCATCGGCCGGGTCGTCGAGGAGGCCCGCGCCCGCGGCTACGAGTACCTGGCCATCCGGCCGGTGGCCCGCAACGTGACCGCCGTGCGCCGCTTCCACGCCGCCGGGTTCACGGCGCTCGGCGGGCACGTCGGCCTCACGATGGACCTCGCGCCGCGGCGGCATGACTGGCTGCCCGGCGCCGGCCTGCACGGTCTCGACTTCGACTACTAGCGTTCGATTGGGTACGGTTTCGGCCGTGAACGCCAGCGAGCCCCAGGCACCCCCCGACCTTCCCCGGCAGGTTCCGATCCGGCGCAACAACGGCTTCCGGATGCTCTGGATCGGCCAGCTGCTATCCGATACTGGCAGCGAGATCGGCCTGCTCGCCTACCCGCTGCTCATCCTCGCGCTGACCCACTCGGCGGTGCTGGCCGGGGTGGTCGGGACGGTCCGGGCGATCACCCTGCTCTGCCTGCAGTTGCCCGCCGGGGCGCTGTCGGACCGGCTCGACCGGCGGCTGACGATGATAGTCTGCGACGTCATGCGCGCGGCCCTGCTGGCCCTGCTCGCCGTCTTGATCGTGACGCACCTGGCGACCTGGCCGGTCGTGCTCATCGTGTGCGTGGTCGAGGGGGGCGCTGGCGCCATCTTCAACCCGGCCGCCACCGCCGCGCTGCCCGCGATCGTGACCGACGGCCAGCTCGAGGAGGCGTGGGCCGCCACCGAGGGCCGGACGTACGTCGCCAGCCTGGCCGGGCCGGCCCTCGGCGGGGTGCTGTTCGGGCTCGGCCGGGCGGTCCCGTTCCTGACCGACGCCGTCTCCTACGCGGTCTCGTTCGGCACCGTGAGCAGGATCCGGGGACGGTTCGGTCCGCAGCAGACGGTCGAGCGCAAGGCCCTGTGGCGCGAGGTGGCCGATGGCCTGCGGGTCGTCTGGCAGGCGCCCCTCCTGCGGGCGGTGCTGCTGATGGCGCCGCTGGTGAACTTCGCGTTCACCGGCGTGACGTTCACGATCACGCTCGCGCTGCGCCAGCACGGCACCTCGACCGCGGTGATCGGCCTGGTGCAGGCGGCGGTCGCGGTCGGCGGGCTGGTCGGCGCGCTCGTCGCGCCGCGCCTGCAAGGCCGCCTGCGGCTGTCGACCCTGGCCACCACGATCAGCCTGGCCGGGGCGCTGCTGTTCGTCGTCGCGGCCCTGCTGATCCCGTCGCCGCTGGTGGCGGTGCCGGTGGCGCTGGATCTGGTGCTCGCGCCGACCGTCAACGCCGCCCTGTTCGCGGTGATGCTCCGCAGCACGCCGGCGGAGATGCGCGGCCGGGTCACCAACACCGTCCTGATGGTGGCGACGGGCCTGGCGGCGCTGGCGCCGCTGGTGGCCGGCCTGCTCGTCCAGCACGGGTCGGGTTCCTGGGCGGTGGGCGCCTTCGCCGCGACGATGGCGGTGGCGGCGGTGCTGTGCCTGGTCCTGCCGGGTTTGCGGGAGGCGGAATCCGCGGTCGAATCTCCCAGACGGCCTTCTTAGCCGGCGCCGTTGTTTCCGGACGTTGATCGTCCGCGATGCGGCGTACCGTACCGGGTATGGCTATCGCACGCTATCCAAGCTTCGTCATCGACTGCGCCGATCCGCAGGCTCTCGCGACCTTCTACGGCGCGCTGCTCGACTGGAAGGTCGAGCTCAAGGATGACTGGGCCGATGTCCGCGGGGGTGCCGAGCACTGCATCTCCTTCCAGCAGGTCGAGGGGTACGCCCCGCCCGAGTGGCCGACCCAGGCGCTGCCGCAGCAGATGCACCTCGACGTGATGGTCGAGGACCTCGACACCGCCGAGGCGGCGGTGCTCGAGCTCGGCGCGACCAAGCACTCGTTCCAGCCCGGCACCACCTTCCGGGTCTTCCTCGACCCGGCCGGGCACCCCTTCTGCCTCTGCGTGGACTGACGCTTGCCCCTCGGGGGCTTTACCGCGCTGGGATCAGCGTGAGGTAGGCCACTCCAAAGCAGCCCCGAGATCCGCGCAGCCAGATGGACAGCCGGTCGTCGGCCTTCTTGCGGGTCTCGACCGCCTGCGGGTGATCCGGGTGGTTCGCGAGCCACTCCTCCACGTCGGCCCCGACACCGGACTCGAAGTCGTCCCACTCCTCGAGGCTGGCCGTCTCGATCCACTCCGGCCGGAACCCGGCGCTGATCGCCACGTCGACGAGCCCGGCCAGGTCATAGTGGTCCTCGGCGGTGACGCCGGGCCACATGGCGGCGATCTCGGCCGGGCTCGGCGGATGCTCCCAGAAGCCCTCGCCGAGCAGCACCCGGCCGCCCGGCTTGACCAGCCGGCGCAGCGCGCGCAGCGCGCCGATGGTGTGCTGCGGCGGCTTGGCCTCGCTCAGCACGTGGCTGGAGCTAACGCACAGGACCAGGTCGGCCGGCCCGCGCGCGGTGCCGACCGCGGACTCCTCGGCGAACGAGACCCGGCTGGCGAGCCCGCGGGCCGCCGCGTTGTCCCGGCCCCGGGCGAGGTCGGCGGCGCTGAGGTCGATGCCGGTGCCGACCGCGCCGGGGACTGCGTCGAGGATGCGGAGCAGCAGCTCGCCCCAGCCGCAGCCGAGGTCGAGCACCGTGGCCGGAGAGGTCCTGGCGAGCCGGCCGACCAGTCGCGCGGCCCGGGCCTCCGACAGCGGGCCGTGGAAGGCGAGGCGGGTGAAACGAGGCGGGAGATCGTCGTCGGTCATCGCGGCGACTCTAGCGGTTGCGGCCCGGCGCGTAGCGCGAGCACGTGCACATCGCTCCGCACCGGCGTGTTGATGTGCTGCCAGCGGTTTCCGTTGTTACAGTTTGGTGCAGTCTGGTTCGCTGCGGTTTCCGTCGCCAACCGTGGTCTCGCCTGACCGGCGACCGAGAATCGGCTCGTATTGACGGAGGTCAGCGTAGTGCAACGCAGCGCCCGTGATTGGCTCGGTCTCGCCAACTTTGACCATGCCGCCGTCGACGAGGACGGGTACGCGTCCCAGGATCTCGGTGAGGCTCAGTACGACGATGAAACGCCCAGCGGCCAGCCGGCCGCGGGTAACGGCATCCACATTGCGATAGTGAGGCCGCGGAATTTTCGGGATGCCGCCACCGTCGGTGATTACTATCGCCAGGAAATCCCGGTCATCATCAACCTGGAAGACATGGAGAAGTCGGATGCCACGCGCATCATCGATTTCATCTCCGGTCTCATTCTCGGTCTCGGCGGCGACCTTGAGAAGATATCCCGGCGGACATTCCTGATCGTGCCTGCCGACGCGGCCATCATCACCACCCACGAAGGCCTGACCCAGGAGGGTTTTTTCAACCAGGCCTGACCGGCAGGCGCTAGCGCTTGCGGCCGACCGCGCCGTACACGGCCGACGTGCCCGCGTTGGCCATGGCCGGGTCGGGCCGCCATTCCTCGACCGGCACAAGACCGGGCGCCACCAGCTCGGTGCCCGCGAAGAAGCGCGCGACCTGCTCGCGGCTGCGGGGCGTGTACTGCTGCTGGATCGTCTCGTTGATGACGTTGCTGAAGGTCTCTTTGGTGTCCTGGACGAAGAGATCCGAGCCCGAGTGGGAGACGGCGAGGTAACTGCCCGGCGCGGCGGTGTGCATGATCTTGGCGACGATCGCGTGCGGGTCGTCCGCGTCGGGTATCGCGTGCAGGATCGCGAGCAGGGTGATCGCCACCGGCTGGCTGAAGTCGAGCAGCTCGGCCGCCTGGGCGAGGATCCTGTCGGTGTCGCGCAGGTCGGCGTCGATGTAGGCCGTGGCGCCTACGTCGCTGCTGACCAGCAGCGCCCGGGCGTGGGCGAGCACGACCGGGTCGTAGTCCACGTACACCACCCGGGACTGCGGCGCGATGGCCTGGACGATCTCGTGGGTGTTGCCGGACGTCGGGATGCCGGTGCCGATGTCGAGGAACTGGCGCATCCCCGCGTCGGCGGCCAGGTAGCGGACGGCGCGCCCGAGGAACGCCCGGTTCGCCCGCATGGCGAAGGCCATGTCCGGCCACACCTTGAGCCCCGCCTCGACCGCCGCCCGGTCGGCCGCGTAGTTGTCCTTCCCGCCCGGGTGCTTCCGTTATCCACACAGGATCGGGAGCAGGCATCATGGAAGACATGCTGACCACCGAGTATGACGGTTGCGGGCGCTGCCTGGTGGCGACGCGCCGGCTTAGCCGGATGGCGGACGCGACGAGCAGCCCGGTTAAGCAGGCGAACCAGGATCTCAAGGCGGCGGCGGACGTCGGGGGGCACATCATCGCGTGGGCCGATGACTGGGAGGTGTCGGGGGCAACCGACCCCCTGACCCGTAAGGGGCTGGGGCCGTGGCTGCGGGGCGAGATGGGGCCGTATGACGGACTGGTCGGCCCGTCGGTCGACCGGATCGGCCGCAATGTGCGGGACGCGCTGAATACTCAAGTTCTGCTGACTTCTCAGGGCCGTATAGTGGTCACGGCCGATCACGTCGGGGTATGGGATTTCAGCGACCCGAACCAGGAAAACGACTGGCTTTTCAAGGCACTGGGGTCTCAGAT
>DATCGA010000015.1:0-2620 GCA_036509215.1 Trebonia sp. | reverse complement strand
TCGATCACGACGGCGACTACGTCCGCCGCTACCTGCCCGAGCTGGCGAACCTGCCCGCCCCGCACGTGCACACCCCGTGGAAGCTTCCGGCCGCGCAGCGCAGGCAGCTCGCCTACCCCGCCCCGCTGGTGGGGTGCGCCTGATTACCCGATCTCAGCGGCCGAGAACCTGGTATCTGGCCTCGGTGGCCTCCTTGTGAGGTTTCCACCACCACTCGTTCTCCCGGTACCAGTCGACGGTGGCGGCCAGCCCGGCCCGGAAGTCGCCGTAGGCCGGCTGCCATCCCAGCTCGGCCCGGAGCTTCGTGGTGTCGTTGGAGTACCTCAGGTCGTGGCCGGGCCGGTCCGGCACGTGATCGTAGCCGTCCGGGTCGTGTCCCATCAGTTCCAGGATGAGCCGGATGACCTGCTTGTTGCTGCGCTCGTCGCCTGAGCCGATCAGGTAGGTCCCGCCGACCGCGCCCCGCGACAGGACCAGGTGGACGGCGGCGTTGTGGTCGTCGACGTGGGTCCACTCGCGCACGTTCTCGCCCGCTCCGTACAGCTTCGGCCGCTGACCGCGCAGGACGTTGGTGACCTGGCGCGGTATGAACTTCTCGACGTGCTGGTAGGCGCCGTAGTTGTTGGCGCAGTTGGAGATCGTGGCGGCGATCCCGAACGACCGCGCCCACGCCCGGACCAGCATGTCCGAGCCCGCCTTGGTGGCCGAGTACGGGCTCGACGGGTCGTAGGGCGTGCCCTCGGTGAACTGCTCGGCGCCGTCCAGCGGCAGGTCGCCGAAGACCTCGTCGGTCGAGATGTGGTGGAAGCGGCAGCCGTGACGGCGGACCGCCTCGAGCAGCGTGTACGTCCCGATGATGTTGCTGCGGACGAACGGCTCGGGATCGCGCAGCGAGTTATCGACGTGCGACTCGGCCGCGAAATGCACGATCACGTCGGCGTCCGCCGCCAGGCGGTCGACCACCGCCGCGTCGCAGATATCGCCGTGCACGAATTCGATGTCGGCCGCGACCTGCGAAAGCGTCGTTCGGTCGCCGGCGTAGGTGAGCGCGTCGAGCACGCTTACCTCGTACTCCGGGTGGTTCCTGAGCGTGTGGTGAACGAAGTTCGCGCCGATGAATCCCGCCCCGCCGGTCACCAGCATTCGCGTCATGACTCGTAGCTTACGGCCGCGAACCCGGAGGCCGGGGCTGTGGTGAAGCTTCCCACTACCAGCGTGATGTGGCATAACAGCCCTAGGACTTCAACGGAGAAGGGCTAACGATCATGGCTGAGTTGAGCGGTACGTGCGATGCCCGCTTTGACGCGGTGCGGGACGCGCTGCAGCGGAACGTCGACTCGGGCGAAGAGGCGGGCGCGTCCATCGTGGTCGATCTCGACGGCGAGATCGCCATCGACCTGTGGGGCGGCTTCCGCGACGAGGCCGGGATCACCGCCTGGACGCGGGACACGATCACCAACGTCTGGTCCTCCACCAAGACCGTGACCAGCCTGGCGGCGCTGATGCTGGTCGAGCGCGGCCAGTTGGACGTGGACGCCCCGGTCTCCGCCTACTGGCCCCAGTTCGCCGCCAACGGCAAGCAGGACGTGCTGGTCAGGAACCTGCTGTCGCACACATCGGGGGTGTCGGGGCTGGACCAGCCCGCGGTCACCGAGGACATGTACGACTGGGAGAAGTCCACCGCCCGGTTCGCGGCCCAGGCGCCGTGGTGGCCGCCTGGCACCGCCTCCGGTTATCACGCGCTGAACTTCGGGCATCTGATCGGCGAGGTCATCCGCCGGATCACCGGCGTCTCGCTCAAGCAGTTCGTGGCCGACGAGATCGCCGGCCCGCTCGGGGCCGACTTCCAGATCGGCGCGGCCGAGAGCGACTGGGGACGGATCGCGGACGTGATCCCGCCGCCGCCGCTGCCGTTCGACATGGCCGCCCTCGGCCCGGACAGCCTGGTGGTCAAGACGTTCACCGGGCCGCCGGTCGCGGCCGCGGAGGCCAACACGCCCGGCTGGCGGCAGGCCGACATCGGCGCCGCCAACGGCCACGGCAACGCCCGCTCGGTCGCCAGGATCGGGTCGGTGATCTCGCGCGGCGGCGAGGTGGACGGCGTCCGGCTGCTGTCGCCGGAGACGATCGAGCTGATCTTCCGCGAGCAGTCGAACGGCGTCGACCAGGTGCTCGGGGTACCGCTGCGGTTCGGCATCGGCTACGGGCTGCCGACGCCCGAGACGATCCCCTACCTCCCCGACGAGAAGATCTGCTTCTGGGGTGGCTGGGGCGGCTCGATGATCGTGATGGACCTCGGGCGGAAGCTGACCATCGCGTACATGATGAACAAGATGGCGCCTGGGATCATCGGCTCGCCCCGGGCCGAGCAGTACAGCCGCGCGATCTACGCTGCGCTCGGCTAGGGTCGCGTTCCGATCCTGATCGTGTGCGGTTGGGGGCGTGCGTTCTCGAGCACCGGGGTCATTGTGTTCCGTTATGGGCGCTATACGACCCGAACGGAACACAATGACCTCTATGTCTGACTCTTGGCTCTCGCCGGGGTGCTGGTGGTGTTCGCGCTTCTGGTGGTGTTGGGATGGCTGAGCAGGCAGGCGGGGCGTGCGCTGGGTGCGCACGC
>DATCGA010000014.1:0-5964 GCA_036509215.1 Trebonia sp. | reverse complement strand
ACGAGCTCCGTCTGCCGGCGGCCCCGTGACCGCCGGGCCGACCGGCGTCGGTCGAGGAGGTCTACCGCGACGTCTGGCTGCTTGCCAGCCATGGCGTGGTCGCGGATCTGAGTGAGCCTGTCTAGTAAGGGTGTTTCTGCTAGGTTTACCTGACTTCGGCGCGGGCGGGCAGCCCTGGAGCCGCGAGACCAGGCTGAAGAGAGGTGCCCCCGGGCATGCTGTGGCGTGATCCGCGATGGACGGGTTTGCTGATGGCGGGCTACGTCCTGCTCTCGCTGGCGGTCGGCCCGGGCGGCTTCTTCAGGGCCGACACCCGCCCCGTCGGACTGGGGACGACCGTATCCGGCACGCTCGCGGCGGCCTTCTTCGCCTGGCGGGTGACCCGGGGCGGGCGTATCTCGCGGATGCTGCTCATATGGACCACCTGGGGTGCATTCGCGGCGACGGCATTCGATATCGCCCCCCGATTCGGGCCGGCGATATTCGCGGCGCTGGTCGCCTGCGCGGTTCAGCTCGCGCTGCTGCTGAGCCCGGCGGTGTACCAGCGCACCCGACCCCGCGGCTGGGCCGGGCCGACGGACTGGACCCGGGCCCGGCCGCCGCTGGCCCTGCTCGTGTTCGGCGTCCTGGCAGGCCTGGTTGTCACGCTGCTCGGCCTGTCCCACCCGGACAGCCCGCCGCCCGGCCTGCCGCTCGCCGACGGATTTCCGCTGCGCTGGCTGGCCGCCTACCACAGCGCGCTCGTCATCGACTGGGGCGCAATGCTCAAAGACTGGTCGCAGTACACGGTGCTCAGCGTGGCGGTGCTGTATGGCTTCTGGCTTGGCCCGAGGACGCGCGAGGAAGCACCACCCACCCGCATACCGGCAGCCGCGATCTTCGGCAGCGTGCTCGGCGGGCTGACGCTCTCGGCAGCGGCCGGGATCCCCTGGACCTGGGTCACGGCGACCCCGTTTGCGCCCTTGTTCACCCAGTCGGCGCTGCTGGCCGACACGGCGCTGTGGAGCCTGGTCGCGCTGTGCGGGTGCCTCGTCGTTCGGGTGCTGATGCGGCAGTCCGTCGGCCGGCCGGAACCGGCCGAGCCGGTCAGGCCCGCAGACGGCGCGGAGTGATCACCACCGGCACCGAGAACTGGGCGGCGAATCCCGCGGCGTCGCCGAACAGGGTGCCGATCCGCTCGGCGTACTTGGCCCGGTACTGAGGCTGCTCGTCGGCCGGGGCGGCCTCGGGCGCCTCGCGCGCCTGGCCGTCGATCAGGATGATGTCCCGTCCGATGTCGGTGACGTCCAGCCCCAGCGCCACCTGCGGGTTCTGTCCGATGTTGCGCAGCTTCGGCTTGCCCGGCTGACTGTAGAGCAGGACCGTCTCATCCTCTTCGCGCAGCAGGAACCACACCGGGACGCTCTCCGGCCGCCCGGTCGGGCTCACGGTGGTGAGCCAGGCCATCAGGTTGCTCCGCAGCCGGGCCTCCACGTGCTCGCGGCGGTCGGCGGACAGGTGCTCGGTGATCTTCACCGGGCTAGCTTAGCCACGCCCGGCGAACGCACTCGCGCCGCCCGTCGGCGTCAGGTCAAGGGAACCGACGGGCGGCGCAGACGCCGGGTGTCAGTGCCAGTCGCTGATCTGCAGGTCGATCGGGTCGGGCGCGCCCGCTCCGGTCTCGACGAGCTGCTTGAGGCTGAGCAGGTACGTGGCCCACTTGGTGCTGCAGTGGTGCATGAACTCGACCGGCTCGGCCCAGCCGCGGTGCTCGAAGAGCACGATGGTGAAGTCGCCGGCCTGGCTGAGGTCGAAGCTCACCTGCGTGCCGACCCACTCGGCGGGTCCCTCGACGACTTCCCAGAGCACCCTCTTGCCCGGCACCAGCTCGACGACCTTCATGTCGAAGCCGCCGGGCACGAACCGGAACGCGATCACGCCGCCGACCTCGGTCACCCCGGTCGTGTCGCGCGCCCACCACCCCGAGAGTCCCTCAAGCGTGGTCAGGGCGGTGTAGACGTCGTCCGGGGTAGAGCCCTTGACGCCGACGCGGTGCAGTATGTCCACCATCTCTGTGTCCTTTCACTAGGCGGCGGCACTCAGGTAGGTGCCGCCAACGCATTCGGGTAGCGACGACGCCGCGGTCAGGCGTCGCGGTCGCGGTCAGCGTCGCGTTCGCGCTGGATCGCCTCGGAGATCCGCTTGATCCGCTGCAGCCGGGCGTCCCAGCTCGCGCCGACCGAGGCGAGCTGCGCCACCGCCCGTGCGAGCTGCGCCTGGTCGACCTGGTAGCGGCGCTCCCGCCCGGCCGTGGCGCCGTGCACCAGCCCGGCCTGGTCAAGCACGAGCAGATGCTTGGCCACGGCCTGCCGCGTCACCGGCAGCTGCTCGCTGAGCGACGTGGCGGTCCCCGGTCCGGCCGTCAGCAGGATGTCGAGCATCCGCCGCCGGGTCGGATCGCCGATCGCCGACCAGAGGTCGTCGTCGACCGCAACGGCGCTCACGGCGCCGACACCAGCCGGTCGACGTACTCCGCCAGCTGCGGCAGGAACCGGCCCCACCCCTGCGCGTGGTCTTGGTACGCCTCCTCGAGCTTGGCGACCTCCCAGCCCTGCTCGCGGAACCCGGTCTCGGTCAGCCGCAGCGTCGTGCCACTGCCCGACGGCGTCAGCTCGAGCGTGACCAGGAACGAGTTCGACCGGTCGGGTGCGACGCTCGGGTCATACGCCCACCGGAAGGAGAACAAGCGCGACGGCACCGACTCGACGACCGTCAACGGCACCACGAACACCGACTCGCTGCCGTGGCCGCCGAACGTCAGCTGCCCTGTGCTCCCCGGCGTCGGGTAGTCGAGCGCGGCGTCGTCGGGCCACCACTCGCGCAGGTGCTCGGGCCTGCTGACCACCTCGAAGACGACCTCGGGCGCGGCGTCCACGTAGATCTCGCGCTCGATGCTGCCATATTCCATGTCCGCTCCCACTCCCATTACGCAACGTTTGGTTGCGCATGAGCTTAGGCGATCGCGGAGAGAAGCGCAACCACTGGTTGCGTGACTAGTGGTGGGCGGGACCTGGGACTCTCACCAGCAGGTCTCCGGGCCGCACGCTGACCCGTAGCTGACACGTGGCCCCGATCACCTCGCCGTCGACTTCCCACGGCCGCGGGCGCCGGCTGTCCACGACCAGTTCCCGGCAGGTGAGGTGGGTCAGGCGGGAGGTCTTGCGCCGCAGCAGGAGCACATCGGCGACGAGCCCGATCCACGCGCCCACTCCCCACGCGGTGATGACCGCCACGTCGAGGAGGCCGTCATCGGGCACGGCGTCGGGCAGCAGCCGGAGGTTCCGCTGGAGCGTCCCGACATTACCGACGACCACATCGCTGGCCAGGCGCCGCACCGGCGGGCCGCCGTCGACGCGCAATTCGACCCGCGTCAGGCGGTCCCACAGATGCCTGAGCCCGGAGAGCGCATACGCGTGCCAGCCCACCCGCATCTTCAGCTCTTCGCTCACGCTCGCCAGCAGCGCGGCGTCGAACCCGATTCCGGCCATCACCACGAACGGCCGCCCGTTGGCGATGCCGATGTCCACCCGCCGTTCGGCGCCAGTCAGCGCGACGGCCAGCGCCGCGTTTAGGTTCAGCGGCAGGCCGAGGTTGCGCGCGAGCAGGTTCCCCGTCCCGGCCGGCAGCACCCCCAGCGGAATCCCCGAACCGACGACGGCGGCCGCGCAGGCGGTCACCGTCCCGTCGCCGCCGCTGGAGATCACCAGGTCGACCCCCGACGCCACCGCCATCCGGGCCAGCCGCTCACCCGTATCGTCCGGGCTCGTTTCCAGCCACAACGGCTCGGCCCAGCCCTGGCCGGTCATCGTCTCGGTCACGTCGCCCCGGAAACCCGCCAGGTCACGATGCTTGCGCGGGTGCACGATCACCGCAGCGCGTTTCACTCACCAGACGCTATCAGTGGCCCGCCGGCCCGTGCGGCCGCCCGCGCCGGCCTGGCATATTGGTCAGAATGAATAGCAACCCGGCCGATCGCGGCGTTGTCCGCGGGCCCGGCGATGACCCGCGCATCACGGATGAGGAGCTGCTCGCGCGCCGAACCGCCTGGTTCGAGGCGTACACCGCTTTCCAGAACGTGTTCGCCCCTGCTGGCGCCGGGCCATACACGTGCCCGTGCTGCGGTCACCCGGCTCTTGCCGAGCGGGGCGCCTACGAGATCTGCCGTGTGTGCGGATGGGAGGACGACGGCCAGGACGATCATGACAGCGCGGTTGTCCGGGGCGGACCTAACGGGCGGATCAGCCTCGACGAGGCGCGGATCGAGCACGAGCAACGCGGGGGAACGCGCGGCACCCACGTCCGTCCCTGCGATCCCGTCTAACGCCTGCCGCAGCCGCCCTGGCGCTATTGCGTCGGGATCTGGGCGGTGACCATACCGGTTTCCATGAGCGGGACCTGGGCGACCACCTCGGCGGATGGGGCCGTGACCGACGTCGGCCCGTATCCGACGTGAGTGTCTCCGCGTTTCCCGGTCACGTCCGCCGACACCAGCCACAGGCCGGACTCCCTGACGCGCTCGGCCCGAATCTGGTTGTGCCGGCCCTTCCATGTCTCGGCAGCCTGGCGTTTCATCATGTTCTGGGCAGGCACGAGCAGGACTCGCGCCTGCTAGCTGGCGATCCGCGCCGCGGCATCGGCGAACCGCGTGTCTTAGCAGATGTTGACCCCGTATCTGAGCCCCCCGCACATCGAAGACCGGGTATTCGCTCCCGTGACAGAAGATGGACTCCCCGGAAGTGAGATGTGTCTTCCGGTAGGTCCCGCGACCTGACCGTGGTCCAGCACGACCGCTGAATTGAACAGCCTGCTGCCCAGGCGCTCAATCACACCGATCACCAGCACGGGCGTCACATCTGCAAGCCGGGCTGCCACGGACCGGAATCTGGCAGACCCGAGGTCAAGAGCATGCCGCCGGACGTGAGCCTCGGTAGGCAGGTAGCCCTGCAGGAAGCATTCGGGAAACAGCAGAAGGTCAACGCCCTCGCGCTCCCCCTGCCCGCAGAATCCCTGGATGCTGCGCACGGCCGCGTCCACATCACCGAGGATCTCCGGCGGCTGGCACGCCCCGATTCTCACTGCTGCGCGCACGACCCGGCCAGGCGGATGTGCAGGTGCCCGTCGTCGGGGAAGTCGGGAAGCAGCGGCGGAAGCACCGCCGCGAACGCGAATCCGGTCTTCTGCGCGACCCGGCACGACGCGTGGTTGCCGACGCTGTGGAGCAGCTCCAATCGTTCCAGCGGCCGCCGCCGCGGCAGCCGGAACGCCCACTCGGATACGACGTCCAGAGCCCGCGCGGCGATGCCCCGTCCGCGGGCCGCCGCCGTGATCCGGTAGCCGACTTCGCCGGAGACGCCGGCATCATCCAGCCCCCGGATGCTGACGCTGCCGACTAGTAAGCCGGTCGTGAGATGCGTGCGCAGTAGCGGCAGATGGAGTCGATGATCTGGTCGGGGGTCTTGGTCCACTTGAAGGGCCGGGCGGAGTCGTTCCAGAGCTTGATCCATTCCTGCGGCGCGGTGGTGAGTTCTTCGAGTGAGCAGAAGACGCCGCGGTCGAGGCAGCGGCGCTGGATCTCGGCGAACCAGCGCTCGATTAACCGGCCATGGTGGATATAAGATGTTGTGTCCGGTTTCGGCGGTTGGCTGGAGTCGTTGCAGGTGCGCCTGGATGCTGGCGATCACGCGTGAGTGCCGGGCGACTTCGGTGTGCCAGCCGCGTTCGGCCGCGTCGTCGCGGAGGGCAGTGACGTCGGCCAGCTGGGCCTGGAGCTGGGGGGTGAACTCGGGGGCGGTGACGTAGTTGTCGCACTGCTCGCAGATGTTGGCGTAGGGGCAGGCTTCGGCGGCGAGCTGGCGGGAGCAGTAGCCGTGCGCGACCCGGGTTTTGAGCATCTCGGTGCGCAGCCATTCGACCCGGCCGGGGATG
>DATCGA010000013.1:0-12540 GCA_036509215.1 Trebonia sp. | reverse complement strand
GGCCGGGGCCGGGGTGCCCCGGCGGCTGCGCGGCCTGGTCGCCGCCGCGCCGGCCGGCGGCTACGCGCAGCCGACCTCCCGGCTCCCGGAGGAGGCCCTGCGGCTGGCCAGCCTCCCGGTCAGCGCCGCGATCGCAGCCCGCCTGGACAGCCGGGCCGACAAGGAGCGCACGCGGGCCGAGGCCAGCGCGACCGAAGCGAAGACGGCCACGGCCGCCTGGTCCTGGCCCGCCGTCGCCGCCGTCGCCGTCCCCGCCCTCATCCTGCTCGTCCTCGCCCTAGCCTGACGACCTCAGGCGTTCTCCCGGACGAAGACCCGCGAGCCGAGCACCAGGCACACCACCGCCACCCCCACCGCCACCAGCACGCCCTCGAGCATGATCGTGTTGGCGTAGTGGCCCTTGAAGGCCTCGCGCATCGCGTCGATGATGTACCGGAACGGGCTCACCCGGGCGACGCCCTGCAGCCAGCCCGGCGCCAGCGTCATCGGCAGCAGGATCCCCGACAGCAGCACCAGCGGGACGATGACCGAGTTCAGCATCGGCGCGAACGCGTCCTCGCTCTTGACCGTGAGGGCGGTCGCGTACGACACCGAGGCGAGGCCGACGGCGACCAGGACGATGAAGCCGAGGCTGATCAGCACCGCGCTGACCGGCGCGCGCAGCCCGAACCCGATGCTGACGAGCACCAGGATCACCGCTTGCGTCACGAGCACCAGGGTGTCTCGCAGCACCCGCCCGCCCATCACGGCGAGCCGCGAAACCGGGGTGACCCGGAACCGCTCGATCACCCCGCCGCGCCAGTCCGAGATGATCGCGAACCCGACGAACATCGAGCCGAACAGGCCGAGCTGGATCAGCAGCCCGGGCACGAAGAACCGGTACGCCTCGGCCGTCCCGGCCGGGGAGTTCGGGTTCACTGACGCGCCCAGCGACGCGGCGGGCAGCCGCGTCAGCAGCGGGGCGAACAGCACCAGGTACAGCACCGGCTGGACCAGCACGATGATCACCCACGCGGGGTTGCGCAGGCTGAGCCGCATCTCCCGCCGGAAGACGACCAGCGTGTCACGGATGAACGACATCAGGGTCACTCCTTGCCCGCGGGCGTCGGCCCCGGCTGGTCAGCGGCGCCGGCGCTGGGGGAGTCGTCCCGCAGCGAGCGCCCGGTCATGGTCAGGAACACGTCGTCGAGCGTCGGCCGCGACAGGTTGATCGAGTGCAGGGTGATGCCCGCGTCGTCGAGCACCCGCAGCAGCGACGGCAGCGCCTCGGCGCCGTTGACGACGCTCAGCCGCAGCCCGCCGTCATCCGAGAGCGTGACGTCGCCCACGATCGGCTGCCGGGCCAGCAGGTCGCGCGCCTTGTCGGCGGCGCCGTTGACCGCCAGCGTGACCACGTCGCCCGACACCTGGCGCTTGAGCTCGTCGGGGGTGCCGGACGCCACCGTCACGCCGTTGTCGATGATGAACACCCGGTCGCACAGCGCGTCCGCCTCGTCCAGGTAGTGCGTGGTGAGGAAGACGGTGGTGCCGAGGTCGGCCCGCAGGCCCCGGATGTGCTCCCACAGGTTCGACCGGCTCTGCGGGTCGAGGCCGGTGGTGGGCTCGTCGAGGAAGACCAGGGACGGCTCGTGGACCAGCCCGAGGGCGATCTCAAGCCGCCGCCGCTGCCCGCCCGACAGCGTCTTGACCAGCCGTTTGTCGAGCCCGCCGAGGTCAAGCTGGCGGATCAGCGCCGCCGCCCGGACCACCGCGTCGGCCTTGGGAATCCGGTACAGCGCCGCCTGGTCGAGCAGTTCCTCGTCGACCATGCACTCCGGGTCGGTGCCGCCCATCGTCTGCCCGATCGCCTGCGGCACGTAGCCGATCCGCCGCCGCACTTCGAGGGGGTTGCGGCGCAGGTCCGCCCCGGCCACGATGGCGGTGCCGGCCGTGGGCTGCAGCAGCGTGGTCAGCATGCGCAGGGTGGTCGTCTTGCCCGCCCCGTTCGGCCCGAGGAAGCCGACGATCTCGCCCGGCTCGACGGTGAGATCAACCCCGCGCACCGCGTGCACGGTCCGCTTCCTGCTCGTGAACGTCCGAGCGAGGCCCCTGGCCTCGATGATCGGCATGGTCGTTGCTTCCCCTCGTGGTTCGATGGCGGCCCGCGCGAGACTGCCGGCCCGCGAGCCCGACATCATTATCGAGTACTATCTCGATCAATTTCAAGTAGTATCGCGACCCAGGTTTCCCAGTGCCCGCACCTACGTTCGGACGTCGTCGGGGCCGTAGCCTCATCGCCAAGAAGGTGATGATCTTGGAAACTTTGTTCATGGCGGAAGAAAAGCGTCCCATACGCCCGCCAATCCTCCAAGATCTTTTACGGCGCGACCCCGCAAGCGGATAACAGCAAGAAGCGACTACGCCTCCGCCGTGACCCCCGCCGGAGCGGCGGCAACGACCGCCGGAGCAGGGCTGCGCACCGGCATCGGCGGCAGCGTGCCGCCGAACGCCGGGCACAGCGCCTTGTGCCGGCACCAGTCGCACAGCTTGCCCGGCCGGGGCCGGAAGTCGCCGGTCTCGCGGGCCCGGGAGATCGCGGCCCAGAGCGCGTTGAGCTTCCGCTCGGTGGCGAGCAGGTCGGCCTCGTCGGGGGAGTAGCGCAGCACCTCGCCGTCGCCCGACAGGTACATCAGCTGCAGCAGCTTCGGTATCACCCCGCGCAGCCGCCAGATCACCAGCGCGTAGAACTTCATCTGGAACAGCGCGCTCGCCTCGTAGGCCTCGAGCGGCACCCGGCCGGTCTTGTAGTCGACGATCCGCAGGTCGCCGGCCGGCGTCGCGTCGACCCGGTCGATGTAGCCGCGCAGCTTCAGCCCCGATGCCAGCGACGTCTCCACGTACCACTCCCGCTCGGCGGGCTCGAGCCGCCGCGGGTCCTCGAGCTTGAAATAGCCCCGCAGGGCCGAGGCGGCGTCGGCGACGAACCGCGCCCGCTCCTCCTCGTCGGTGATCAGGGCGGCCAGCAGCTCGTCGTCGGCGCACAGCCGCGTCCACTCGGGTATCAGCATGTCCGTCGCCGCGGCCGGGGTCCGCGCCGCGGCGGGCAGGTCGAAGAGCCGCTCGAGGACGGCGTGCACCAGCGTGCCGCGGGCGGTCGCGGTGGTCGGCGGCTCGGGGATGCGGTCGATCACCCGGAACCGGTACAGCAGCGGGCAGGTCATGAAGTCGCCCGCCCGCGACGGCGACAACGCCGACGGCGGGTCGCCCGCCACCCCGAAGCCGGCCCCGTTGTCGGAATCAATCACGACATCCACTGCGTTCTCCACGTCCACAGCGCCAACCGTAGGGCAGCCCACCGACATTCCGCAGCCAACCCGAGGCTCCCGCGTGACCCGGAATACCGCCGGATGCCGCCGTCACTGAAAAGACCGGCCCCTCTCCCTCGCGCGCTCGACCCACTGCGAGTTGGTGTCGCCGGTGCACGTGTACAAGACGATGGGGGTGCCGTCATGGTCGGTTAATGGTTGGAAGGTTGCTTTCGACACCTCGGCCGGTGGCGAAGCGGGAGCCTTCGGTTATAGGCAATGTCGCCGAGTTCGCCTCTGGTTAGATTGCTCAATAACAACCATCAACCATCCAGCGACATTGCCTATAACGTCGCCTACGGCGTGTCTGACCTATTCACAGGTATCTGTAACGCGTATGGCATGGAGGTGGACCAGAAGGGAAGGGATGTCAAGGTAGCCGGGATGGCAGTCATCCCGGGGAGCCAAGGGGGCACGGTGGAAGGCGGACTGGTCGTCAGGCCTCGTCCCTGGCGACAGTGGCCGACGGCACTGTTGGTGGTCGCAGCCACAGCGCTCGTATCGTGGGTGTGGGCGATAAACGTCGAGCCAGGGAAGAATCTTGGCTTCGCCATGGTGCTTGTCGTGCTGTGGGGTATTTATATCGCCGAATCATTCTTGGTTAAGATCATTGTGACTCCGGAACGCTCCGGAACGGGTACGCATAATCTCCGGACATCGGAATCGCCCGGTGCGGCCCGAGGATGTGGGTCATATCCGCGCCCTGCGCTGGAATACCGTCTTCTATGACCACGATGGGAAGCGGATCTTGCAGACGCATGCGGACTTGTCACGGTCGCAATTGCTTGCGCTCGGGGCGGAGTTGCGCGTGCCGGTGTGGGACCACCGGGAGTGGCGCGGGGTGAAGGAACTCCGTCACGGCATGCTGCTGACGGCCGTCCCGACCCGAACGGACCCGTGCTCCGCCCCTCCACCCCACTGACCGCCGCCCCGGCCGGCATCTCCCAGCCGAGCGCCCGCCCCGCGAAAGAAGCCCCCTACCTGACGCGGAATACCGCCGGATGCACGTAGCATCAGGGATGTGGCAAGTGGCCAGGAGGAGCAGGCGAAGCAGCGCGGTTCACGGTCGGCCGGCTTCGTCGTGGCGAAGCCGTTCGGCATCCCCGTGCACATCTCGCCGTACTGGTTCATCGTCGCCGCCGTCCTCGTCGTCATCTACGGCAGCGAGCTGTCGGGCAGGCTGCAGGGCACGACCACCAGGTACCTGGTCGCCGCCGCGTTCGTGGTCCTGCTCTACGCCTCGGTGCTGGTGCACGAGCTAAGCCACTCGCTGGTGGCGCGGGGGTATGGCCTCCCCGTCCGGCGGATCGTGCTGTGGCCGATGGGCGGCGTCTCCGAGATCGACCGCGAGGCGCCCACCCCCGGTCGCGAGTTCGCGATCGCCGCCGCCGGCCCGGCCCTGTCGCTGGTGCTGGCCGGCATCGGCTGGGGCATCTACCAGGTCGCTAGCACCGGCGTCATCGGCGCGCTGGTCTGGATGCTGCTGTGGGGCAACGTCATCGTCGCCGGCTTCAACCTGCTGCCGGGCCTGCCGCTGGACGGCGGGCGGATGCTGCGGGCGGTGATTTGGCGGATCACCAAGAAACCGAACAACGCGACCATCGCCGCCGCCTGGACCGGCCGGGTCCTCGCGATCGGGGTGCTCGCGTTCCCGTTCTTCACCGGCGGGCTGGCCGGCGGGGACAAGGTCTCCTTCGTCTGGGTGATCGTGATCGCCGGGTTCATGTGGACCGGCGCGACCCAGTCGATCAAGGCGACCAGGTTCCGCGAGCGGCTGCCCGCGCTGCAGGCCCGGCGGCTGGCGCGCAAGGCGATCTCGGTGCCGGCCAGCACCCCGCTGGCGGAGGCGGTCAGGCGGGCCGACGAGGCGGGAGCCCGCGCGATCGTCGTCGTCGATCACGAGAACAAGCCGATCGCGATCGTCAACGAGACCGCGGTGACGGCCACCCCGGTCGAGCGCCGCCCCTGGGTCGACGTCGGCGCGCTGTCCCGGACGATCGACCCGAACCTGGTGCTCAACGCCGACATCGGCGGCATGGCCCTGCTCGACGCGCTGCGCCGCGCCCCGGCCACCGAGTACCTCCTGACCGAGGAGAACGGCGAGGTCTACGGGGTGCTCGCCGCCCGCGACCTCGACCAGGTCTTCGCCGGGGTCTGACCCTCGCTACCCTAACCGGGTGACCCAGCGCAAGGCAGCTCAGCGAGGCCCGTTCGCGGCCGGAGACCAGGTGCAGCTCACCGACCCCAAGGGCCGGATGCACCAGATAGTCCTGCAACCGGGGGCGTCGTTCCACACCCACCGGGGGGCGCTCAGTCACGATGACCTGATCGGCGCGCCCGAGGGCAGCGTGGTCACCGCCACCAGCGGCACCCAGTACGTGGCCCTGCGCCCGCTGCTGGCCGACTTCACCCTGGCCATGAAGCGCGGCGCCACCATCGTCTACCCCAAGGACGCGGCCCAGATCCTCGCCTACGCCGACGTCTTCCCCGGCGCCCGGGTGCTCGAGGCGGGGGCGGGGTCCGGCGCGCTCTCCTGCTGGCTGCTGCGGGCGGCCGGCCCTGACGGCGAGGTCGTCTCGTTCGAGGCTCGGGCCGACTTCGCTGAAATCGCCCGTGAAAATGTAAGAAAATATTTCGGAGAGGTCCCCTTGTGGTGGCGGTTGGTCACCGCCCCGCTGTCGGCGAGGGCTGCCCTGGATCCGAGTTATCGAACGGACCGGGCCTACTCCCTCAGGAAGGACCCCGGCCTGGATGTCGCGGCGGACGGCCCCGGCGGCGTCGACTCCGACCCCGCCGCCGCCCCCGGCGGCGATGGCGCGGCCGGGCTCCCCGGCACCTTCGACCGGGTGGTCCTCGACATGCTGGCCCCCTGGGAAAACGTCGCCGAGGCGGCCCGCGCCCTCATCCCCGGCGGGCTGATCTGCTGTTACGTCGCCACCACGACCCAGCTGTCGCGGATCGTGGAGGAGCTGCGGGGGCACGGCTCGTTCTACGAGCCGGCCGCCTGGGAGACCCTCTACCGGGGCTGGCACGTCGAGGGGCTCGCAGTCCGCCCGGACCACCGGATGATCGGGCACACCGGGTTTCTGGTGACCGCGCGGCGGCTCGCCGACGGCGTGACGCCGCCGGCCCGACGTCGCCGGCCAGCCAAGGGATCGAATCCGGAGAGTGACGCGGAGCCGTCGGCCGAATGAGCAAACACAATACGTGACTGAAATATAACTCTGTGCTGATCACAGGTCGCTGGCCTGCGGTTTCTCGCTCTCAAGCCAGATGAGTGACCAATCGAGTACTCGCTGGGATGTTAGGAAAGACCGCCAGATAGGTAAGGTCGAGTTAGTTCATACTCCCCGGGAGGAGGTGAGGGCCGTGGTAGCTAGGGACGAGAGCGGACGGGGTTCTCGGCACGAGGATGAGGTGGGCAGCCTTACCGCGCAGATCTCCTTCCTCGATGAAGAGATCGCTGTTCTGCGCCGTAGGCTCGCCGATTCACCACGTCAGGTCCGCTTGCTCGAAGAGCGGCTCCGCGAGACAGAGTCCTCGCTCACGTCGGTCACCACTCAGAACGAGCGGCTGGCGGCAACGATGCGCGAGGCACGAGACCAGATCGTGGCGCTCAAGGAAGAGGTCGACCGGCTGGCGCAGCCGCCGTCCGGCTTCGGCATCTTCCTTGCCGTCTGCGAGGACAACACGGCCGACGTCTTCACCGGCGGCCGCAAGATGCGGGTCAACGTCAGCCCCAACATCGACCTCGACGAGCTCAAGCCCGGCCAGGAGGTCGTGCTCAACGAGGCGCTCAACGTCGTCATCGCCCAGGGTTACGAGACCATCGGCGAGATCGTGATGCTCAAGGAGGTGCTCGCCGACGGCGAGCGCGCCCTGGTGATCTCGCACGCCGATGAGGAGCGGGTGGTCAGGCTGGCCGCGCCGCTGATGGACTCGGTGCTCCGCAGCGGCGACTCGCTGCTGCTCGAGCCCAGGTCCGGCTACGTCTACGAGCGCATTCCGAAGGCCGAGGTCGAGGAGCTCATCCTCGAAGAGGTCCCGGACATCGCCTACACCGACATCGGCGGCCTGACGTCGCAGATCGAGCAGATCAGGGACGCCATCGAGCTCCCCTACCTGCACGCCGACCTCTACAAGGAGCACCAGCTCCGGCCGCCCAAGGGCGTCCTGCTCTACGGCCCTCCCGGCTGCGGCAAGACGCTCATCGCCAAGGCGGTCGCCAACTCCCTCGCCAAGCAGGTCCAGGCCAAGGCGGCGGCCGACGCCGCGGCCGGCATCCCGGGGGCGAAGAAGCCCGAGGAGGGGAAGTCCTTCTTCCTCAACATCAAGGGCCCGGAGCTGCTGAACAAGTACGTCGGCGAGACCGAGCGGCACATCCGCCTGGTCTTCCAGCGGGCCCGTGAGAAGGCCTCCGAGGGCATGCCGGTGATCGTGTTCTTCGACGAGATGGACTCGATCTTCCGCACCCGAGGGTCCGGCGTCTCCTCCGACGTGGAGAACACCATCGTCCCCCAGCTGCTGTCCGAGATCGACGGCGTCGAGGGCCTCGAGAACGTCATCGTCATCGGCGCCTCCAACCGCGAGGACATGATCGACCCGGCGATCCTGCGGCCCGGCCGCCTGGACGTCAAGATCAAGATCGAGCGGCCGGACGCCGAGGCGGCCAAGGACATCTTCTCCAAGTACGTGCTCACCGCCCTGCCGCTGCACCCCGACGACGTGAAGGAGAACGGCGGTTCTGACCAGGCGACGGTGGACGCCATGATCCAGCGGGCCGTCGAGCGGATGTACACCGAGACCGAGGAGAACCGCTTCCTCGAGGTCACCTACGCCAACGGCGACAAGGAGGTCCTGTACTTCAAAGACTTCAACTCCGGCGCCATGATCGAGAACATCGTGGCCCGCGCCAAGCAGATGGCCATCAAGCAGTTCCTCGACACCGGCCAGAAGGGCATCCGCGTCGCTCACCTCCTCGCCGCCTGCGTGGACGAGTTCAGCGAGAACGAGGACCTGCCCAACACCACCAACCCCGACGACTGGGCGCGCATCTCCGGCAAGAAGGGCGAGCGCATCGTCTACATCCGCACCCTGGTCTCGGGCAAGCAGGGCACCGAGGCAGGACGGTCCATCGACACGGTCGCGAACACCGGTCAGTACCTTTGATCGCACTGTACGCATCCGTTACAAGCAGGAGCGCGCCGGCAGCCAATGGTGTCTGTCGGCACTACGCTGAACAACTATGAGCGTGCTGCGGGTCATGAGCGCCGAGACCGAGTACGGCATCTCCGTACCGGGCCAGCCTGGCGCCAACGCGATGGTGACCTCATCGCAGATCGTCAATGCCTACCAGGCGGCCACGGCCGCCAGGGCGCGCCGCGCCCGGTGGGACTTCGAGGAAGAGAACCCGCTGCGGGATGCCAGAGGGTTCGACCTGGCGCGCGAGACGGCCGATTCCACCCAGCTGACCGACGAGGACCTGGGGCTCGCCAACGTCATCTTGACCAACGGGGCGCGGCTCTACGTCGACCACGCGCACCCGGAGTACTCGGCCCCCGAGTGCACCAACCCGCTGTCGGTGGTGATCTGGGACAAGGCGGGCGAGCGAATCATGGCGGCGGCCGCCGCCCAGGCGGCCACCGTGCCCGGCAGCCACCCGATCCACCTGTACAAGAACAACACCGACAACAAGGGCGTCTCCTACGGCACCCATGAGAACTACCTCATGCGCCGCTCGACGCCGTTCGCCGACATCGTCAAGAACCTGACCCCGTTCTTCGTCACCCGCCAGGTGTTCACCGGCGCGGGCCGGGTCGGGATCGGCGCCGACGGCCGCGGCACCGGGTTCCAGCTCAGCCAGCGGGCGGACTTCTTCGAGGTCGAGGTCGGCCTCGAGACGACGCTCAAGCGGCCGATCATCAACACCCGCGACGAGCCGCACGCCGACCCAGAGAAGTACCGGCGGCTGCACGTGATCATCGGCGACGCGAACCTCAGCGAGGTGGCGACCTATCTGAAGATGGGCACCACCGCGCTGGTGCTGGCGATGATCGAGGAGAAGTTCTTCAGCTCGGACCTGTCCCTCGAGACCCCCGTGGCCGACCTGCGGGCGATCTCCCACGACCCGTCGCTCAAGCAGCTGGTGACGCTGCGGGACGGCCGCAAGATGACCGCCATCCAGCTGCAGACCGAGTACCTGGAGCTGGCCAGGAAGTTCACCGAGGACCGCTACGGGGCCGACGTCGACCCGATGACGGCGGACGTGCTCGACCGCTGGGAGTCGGTCCTCACCCGGCTGGCCGAGGACCCGATGCAGCTCTCCCGTGAGCTCGACTGGGTCGCCAAGCTCGAGCTGCTCGAGGGGTACCGCCGCCGGGAGAACCTCGGCTGGGACGCCCCCAAGCTCGCGCTCTTCGACCTCCAGTACGCCGACGTCCGGCAGGAGAAGGGCCTCTACAACCGGCTCGCGATCCGCGGCCGGATGATGCGGATGACCGACGAGCAGGCGATCGACTGGGCGATCGACAATCCGCCCGAGGACACCCGGGCCTACTTCCGCGGCCGCTGCCTGCGGCAGTACGCGGACTCGGTCGCGGCCGCGTCCTGGGACTCGGTGATCTTCGACGTCCCCGGCCGCGACTCGCTCCAGCGGGTCCCCACCCTCGAGCCCCTGCGCGGCACCAAGGCGCACGTCGGCGGCCTCCTCGACCGCTGCAAAACCGCCGCCGAGCTGGTCGCCGCCCTCACCCAGCAGTAGTGATGCCGTCGGGGGGACAGGCTCCCAGCATGGCGGCTCCCGCCCCGCAGCCTTCTGGCCTGGGGGGCTCCCGCCCCGCAGCCTTCTGGCCTGGGGGGCTCCCGCCCCCCATTCCCCCTGGCCCCCAGGCCCCCGGCCCTCGTACCCCCCGATGCGCTCGGCTGCCCGCCCCGCGCAAGCCAGCCCGATGAAGGGCGAGGATACCGGGCTACCGGCCCAGCGCGGAGAGCGAGTAGCAACTTCGTTCCAATGTAAGCCGGGCAGGGTTGGGCGGGACTCCGGCGGGCGAGGATAACGTTAGAACTGTCGAGGGGCAGGCGCCCCTCCGAAGGAGGTACCGCAGATGGCGACGAACGACAAGGGTGGCCAGCGGCAGACCACGCGCCGCACCGACGAGACCGAAGAGGACCAGGCCGCGTCGACCGAGGAGGTCAAGGAGCGGCACGAAAAGCTCTCCGACGACGTGGACGCGATCCTCGACGAGATCGACGAGGTGCTCGAGGAGAACGCCGAGGAGTTCGTCCGCTCCTACGTGCAAAAGGGCGGCCAGTAACCGGACCCGACCCCGTCGGCAGGGCTGCCGGCGGGTTCGGAGTCGGTTCGCGTTAGGCATAACAAACCAGCTTTAACAGCGTTCACAACGGACGGTAGTGTCGGCACAAGAACATCAGGGTCACCAGAGAGGCGGCGGCGTGGGAGAGTTCTTCGGCGGCACGGCAGGACAGCCGGCCGCGTTCATGACGGCTCGGGTCCCGTCCTTCACTGACTTCCTGGCCGGCTACGCGCCGGACCTGCTGCCGCTCGGATTTCGCGGCCGGGACCTCCCGGCGGGCGACGGCGCCGCCAACGAGGTGATCAAGAACCTGCCGCACGCCACCACGATCGTGGCCGCGGTCTGCGAGCGCGGCGTGGTGATGGCGGGCGACCGGCGGGCGACCTCAGGGAACATGATCTCCAAGCGGGACGCCGAGAAGGTGTACCGCAGCGACGAGTTCTCGGCGGTGGCGATCGCGGGCGTGTTCGCCATCGGGCTTGAGTTCGTCCGGCTCTTCCAGGTCGAGCTCGAGCACTACGAGAAGATGGAGGGCCGGGCGCTCTCGCTCGAGGGCAAGGCCAACCGGCTCGCCAAGATGGTCAGGGACAACCTCGGCCCGGCCATGCAGGGCCTCGCCGTCGTCCCGCTGTTCACCGGGTACGACGAGGACACCGGGGTCGGCCGGATCTTCAGCTACGACGTGGCCGGCGGCCCCTACGAGGAGCACCGCTACTTCTCGATCGGCTCCGGCTCGATCTTCGCCAAGGGCTCGCTCAAGAAGCTCTACCGCGACGACATGTCGGTCCCCGACACCGTGCTCGCCTGCGTGCAGGCGCTCTACGACGCGGCCGACGACGACTCCGCCACCGGCGGCCCCGACCTCACCAGGAAGCTCTTCCCGATCATCGCCACGATCACCGACGACGGCTTCCGGCGGCTGCCCGACTCCGAGGCGGCCGAGGTCGCGGAGCAGGTCGTGGCGGGCCGGATGCAGTCGCCCGACGGCCCCAGCGCCCCGCTCAGGACGGCGAGCTGAGCGGCGTCGGCGTCGTCGTGTCCCAGCTCCGATAGGCCCCTGCTCACCCTCGACAGCAAAGGAAGCGCCCGCGGTGTCTATGCCGTTTTACGTGTCGCCTGAACAGCAGATGCGTGACAAGTCCGACTACGCGCGCAAGGGCGTCGGGCGAAGCCGCAGCTCGGTGGTGCTGCAGTACGAGGGCGGCATCCTGATGGCGACGCCGAACGCGTCGACCGTGCTGCACAAGATCAGCGAGATCTACGACCGGATCGCGTTCGCCGCCGTCGGCCGGTACAACGAGTACGAGGTGCTGCGGAAGGCGGGCGTGACCTACGCCGACCTCACCGGCTACTCGTTCGACCGCGGCGATGTCACCGCCCGCGGCCTCGCGAACTGGTACGCGCAGCAGCTCGGCACCAGCTTCACCGAGTCGATGAAGCCGTACGAGGTGGAGATCGTGGTGGCCGAGGTCGGCGCGCGGCCGGACGACGACCAGATCTACCGGATCTCGTGGGACGGCTCGGTCTCCGACGAGCCGGGCTTCGTCGCCTTCGGCGGCCAGGCCGACCAGGTCTCGGCCGCCCTGAAGGAGGCGTTCTCCGACAACATGTCCCTGACCGAGGCCCTCGGCGCGGCCCTGACCGCCCTGACCGCCCCCCCGTCAGCCCCGCCGGCCGCCTCCGGCGCCGCCGCCGCCTCGACGGCGGCCAACGGCGCCCCCGCCGAGCTGACCGCCTCCCAGCTCGAGGTCGCGATCCTCGACCGCGCCCGCGCCCACCGCACCTTCCGCCGCCTGCAGGGCCCGCGCCTCGAGGAGCTGCTGGCCGAGTCCCGCACCGCCGCCGCCGCCGCAGCGCCCGCCTCGGCGGCAGCGCCCGCGTCC
>DATCGA010000012.1:0-2166 GCA_036509215.1 Trebonia sp. | reverse complement strand
GGCCGGCTCTGCTAGCGGCAGCTCGAGGCCCGGCTCGGCACCCGGTGGCGGACCGTGGCCGTCATCGCGGCGGGCGCGGGCGTGACCCTGCTGCTCGGCCTGCTACCCGGCCCGGCGGCGCTGCTCGTCGCGGCGTCCGTGCTCGCGGGCGCGGTCCGCGGGGTGTTCACGCTCACCGAGGCGACCCTGGTGACCGACCACTGGGGAGCAGACCGCTACGCCGCCGTCAACGGCGTGTTCAACGCCCCGCTGACCGCCGCCGGGGCGCTCGCCCCCAGCATCGGCGCGGCCGTCGCCGCAGCCGTCGGCTATCCCGCCCTCTTTGTTATCCTCGCGGCCGCCGCCGCCGCGGGCGCAGCGCTCGCCGCGTCGGCACCGCCCTCCGCCGCGGATCTGGCGGCCCGCGCGAGCCGATGACCCGCCCGCGTTGCCGGACCGGCGGGCTGCCGACCAAGATCCAAGACCTTCATCCGAACGGTCCCGGCTGCCTCTCGTCCGTCCGGCTCGCCCCGCGCGGCCGGCCAGCCCCGCCCGCGGGGAGGATCACGCTCCCCGACTGGCAGGCGCCTGCGGGCGCGGAGGGGGCACGAGGCGGAGGGCGAGGCGCCCGACCCGCTGTCCCAGGTCGTCCAGGGCCGCGTCGAAGCTACCCGGGTCGCCGGACGGGACCGGGTCGGGGACCGACCAGTGCACCGCCGCCAGACCGCCGAGTTCCTCGCGGGCCAGGTCGCACACCGTGACCACAAGATCCCCGTCCTGGTAGACGTCATCGATGTGCCGAGGGCGCACGCGGCGCAACGGCAGCTGATGACGCCCGGCCGCGGCGATCGCGCCGGGGTCGATCGCGGCCGCGGGATGGGTCCCGGCCGAGGCCGCGGGCACCGCGCCGACGCGCCGCCACAATGCCGCCGCCAGGTGCGAGCGCGCCGAGTTGGCGGTGCACACGAACAGCACCCGCCGCGCCGCCTGCGCCCCCGGCCGCGCGAGCGAGTCGAACGCGCCCGGCACCAGCCGAAGGTAGGTACGCCGGCGGTCGCCTTCGGAACGGCGCCGGCTGACCAGCCCGGCCTGCTCGAGCACGGCCAGGTGGTGGGCGACCAGGTTGGACGGCATCCCGAGCAGCGTCGCGAGCTCGGACGGGGACGCGTCCCCCTCGGAGAGGGCGTCGGTGATCAGCAGCCGGGCCGGGTCGGCCAGCGCCGCGTGGACGGCCGCGCGGGCCTCCAGGTCGCTGCTTTGCTCAGTGTTCATTGACTCAATCTTGACTGAGTTAACTTCGTCCGTCAAGATGGGTGCCGTGACCAGGGCACCTGCACCTCATCCCGCCGCGCTGTGGCGCCGGCTGGCCGCCGAGTTCCTCGGCAGCGCGTTCCTCGCCGCGATCGTGATCGGCTCGGGCATCGCCGCCCAGCGGCTCTCCCCGTCCGACACCGGCCTGGAGCTGCTGGAGAACTCGGCCGCGACCGCGGCCGGCCTTTTCGCGATCATCCTCATGTTCGGGCCGGTGTCCGGCGCGCACTTCAACCCGGTCGTGTCGTTCTCCGACGCCTTTCTCGGCGGGCTGTCCTGGCGCGACGCCGCCGCCTACCTGCCCGCGCAGGTCGCCGGGTGCGTCACCGGGGCGGTCGCCGCGAACCTGATGTTCTCCGAGGCGGCG
The DNA here is from genome assembly GCA_036509215.1 of Trebonia sp. Classification (GTDB taxonomy): domain Bacteria; phylum Actinomycetota; class Actinomycetes; order Streptosporangiales; family Streptosporangiaceae; genus Trebonia. The sequence continues at coordinate 509 of DATCGA010000012.1, read as the reverse complement.
GTGTCGATCTCGGTCAAGCACCGGGCCACGGGCGCCCATGCCCTCTCGGAGGTGATCGCCACCGCCGGCCTGGTCCTGGTGATCTTCGCCCTGGCCCGCAGCGGCCGGCTGGCCAGCGCGCCGGCCGCGGTCGGCGCCTACATCGGCGCCGCCTACTGGTTCACCGCCTCCACCAGCTTCGCCAACCCCGCCATCGACGTCGGCCGGATGTTCTCCGACACCTTCGCGGGCATCGCCCCGTCCTCGGTCCCGGTCTTCATCGCCGCCCAGATCGGCGGCGGCATCGCCGGGGTGGCGCTCATCAGGATCCTCTACCCCGCGCTCACCCCCGCCCAGGCCGCCGGGGCCGTCGTCCCGCACGACGGCGCCGACGCCCAGGAGCCGGCCGCGCTCGCCCGGGCCGACGGCGACGGGGGACAGCCGGCGCCCGCCTGGCAGGACTAGCGGCCAACCAGAACACGAACGGGAAACGGGAGGTAATCATGCACATGGTCGCCATCGGCGGGAGC
>DATCGA010000011.1:0-2640 GCA_036509215.1 Trebonia sp. | reverse complement strand
CGAGACCGTGCGCGCGCCGTAGCCGGCCACGTCGAGGACGAACGCCATGCGCAGCCGCAGGCCTGCCTCGCCGTCGCGCATTTCCCACCTTCCCAGGTTCGACAAAGCGTAGCCGGGTTGTCGCCGTAGATAGCGGCCCTCGGCGGCGACATCTGGCAAAATTCACCCTATGAGCGTCCCGCGAATCCCTCCGGCCGCCCCGGCGGTCCCTGCGTCGCCACCCTCGGCGGCGCCCGCGTCGCTCCGCAGCCTGGCCCTGGCGACGGCCGGCCCCGACCGGTGGGCGCCGGACAGCTTCATCGCGACGCTGCCGGATGCCGAGCGGGTGGCCCTGCTGCGATCCGGCGCCATCGTCCGGTTCGGCGACGACGAGGTCCTGGTGCTCCAGGGCGACGTCGGTGACTTCCTCTACGTGCTGACCGAGGGCAAGGTCAAGGTGATCGTCGCCGCCGAGAGCGGGGCCGAGACGATGCTGGCGATCAGGTCGCGGGGGGATCTGGTGGGCGAGTTCGCGCTGCTCGACGCCAAGCCGAGGACGGCCACCGCCCGCGCGATCGGCCGGGTCACCGCCCGGCGGATCAGCCGGGCCGACTTCGCCGACTTCTCCGGCGCCTTCCCCGAGGCGAAGGACCAGGTCTTCAAGTACGTGCTCGGGAAGATGCGGGCGACCACCGCGCGCCGCGCGGCCGACCGGTTCTGGGGCGCGCGGGAGCGGCTGGCCCAGGAGCTGTACGCGCTCGCGGCCGAGCACGGGGTGGCGGGGGCCGACGGCGTGGTCCGGATCCCGATCACCCAATCCGAGCTCGGCCAGCTGGCGGGGGTGGCGGTGTCCACCACCGAGCGCGTGCTGAAGGAGTTCCGCCTGCTCGGCATCATCGCCACCAGGTATGGCGCGACCGAGGTCAGGGACATGGACGCCCTTGGGATGCTCAGGTTCTCTGAAGAAGCCGCCCAGAACCCCTAGTGGTACGGAATGTCGCAGCATAACGCCCGCTAGGGTCGGTGCCGGAGATGCTTCTGCGGAGGGGCGTCTGGAGCGACCGGCCAGGGGTGGTTACCGGTCGCTCTTCCCTTTTTCGGGCTAGGATAGAGACAACGAAGGGGAGTAGCTCCCTCGCCGGAACGCCGACAATCGCGGTTCGGTGGCCTGGTGGCTCATCGCCCGGCCAGCTGAATCCGGTGCCCGGGGGTCGCACGCGACCTGAGCGAGACTTTCGGCCGACAGTCATGTCTGTACGCCATGCTGCCGCGCCGGAGCCTCGGGCCAGTCGCTGAGAGCCGGTGCGGCCCGATCGACGGAGCCCCCTGGCAATGACCCCGAGTCTGAGCACGGCGGCGGCCACCTTCCTGGCCGTCCTCCCGGCCGAGCTCCCCGACAAGACGATCCTGGCCGCGCTGATCCTGTCCAGCCGGTACCGGCCCTGGTACGTGTTCACCGGCGCCGCCGCCGCCTTCCTGGCCCAGGTGACGATCGCGGTCGCGGCCGGCGGCGCGATCAGCCTGCTCCCGCACCGGCCGGTGGCGGGGGCGGCCGCCGCGGTGTTCGCGGTCAGCGCGTTCTTCCTCTGGCGGCACAAGGAGGAAGAGAACCCGGACGCCGACGAGGAGGGCGGCCAGGACGGCGTGCGGGCGGGCTTCTGGCCGGTGTTCGGCACCTCGTTCGCGGTGGTGTTCCTGGCCGAGTTCGGCGACCTGACCCAGTTCATGACCGTCAGCCTGGACGCCCGGTTCCACGATCCGATCGCGGTCGGGGCGGGCGCGACGCTGGCGCTGTGGACGGCCGCCGCGATCGCGGTGCTGGCCGGCTGGCGGCTGCTCAAGCTGATCCCGATGCGGTGGGTGACCAGAGGGGCGGCCGTGATCATGCTCATCCTGGCCGCCACCAGCCTGTACACGGCGCTGCGGTAGTTTCGTTCCGAGCGTAAGAGCCAACCCTAACGCGTTCCGCCTCAGGATAAGATTTTGTAATGCTTGACATCCGCAGGCTTCGCATGCTGCACGAATTCGCGGCCCGAGGCTCTATCGCGCGGACCGCTGAGGCCCTCGGCTATACCCCGAGCGCGGTCTCGCAGCAGCTCGCGGTGCTTGAGAAGGAAGCGGGCACCGCGCTCCTGGACCGGACCGCCCGCAGCGCCGGGCTGACCGACGCGGGCAGGCGGCTGGCCGTGCACGCGGAGCTCATCCTGGCGATGGTGGAGCAGGCCGAGTCCGAGCTGTCGGCCCAGGCCGCGCAGCCGAGCGGGCGGGTGGTGGTGACCGCGTTCCCGTCGGCGGCGGTGGCGTTCGCCCCCGCCCTGGCCAACTCCCTGCGGGAGCATCCGCAGCTCACCCTGCTGCTGCGCGAGGCCGACCCGGTCGAGGGGCTGAAGCTGGCCCGGTCGGGCGAGGTCGAGGTGGCGATCGTGGACGACTGGACCGGCCGGATGTCGGCCGACCTGGAGTCGGTCGACGCCAACCACCGCGTGCTCAGCTACTACCACCTCGTCCGCGACCCGCTGGTGCTGGTGGTGGGGAGCGAGCATCCGGCCGCCGACTTCAGCAGCCCGGTCGACCTGCGCGCCCTGCGGAACGAGTCGTGGCTGGCCGCCCCGTCCGGTGAGCCGTCCAGGCAGGCGACGGACCGGCTGCTGGCGGCGGTCG
>DATCGA010000010.1:0-2003 GCA_036509215.1 Trebonia sp. | reverse complement strand
TGTCGGCAGCGAGGGCGCATCCTGGATGTAGTTCTTGGGCGAGCCGACTCCGGTCGAGTCGTCGTAGCCCTTGACGGCGGGCAGCGCGTCAGCGCCCTCACCGTCGATGCCGAGGGTCCGCAGGTAGGTCAGCAGCGGGCCCTGCTTGGTGTACGGGTTGGTGTAGTTGTTACGCACCTCGGCCAGGCGGACACCCGGACCGAACGGGAAGTCCGTCACGTCGTTGAACGCCGCGTTCGACGACGAGTAGGGCGCGTGCGTGTCCAGGTAGTAGATCCCTGGGTTGGCGAACCCGAGCGGGCCGCCCGCCGCCTGCTGCGCGTCCGCCTCGATGCCGGCGAACGTCGGGCAGGCCACGCTGGTGCCGCCGAGCCTGCTGAGCGAGAAGGCGTAGGTCGTCCCGTTCGGCTGCAGGGTCGTCTGACCCACCAGGATCCCGGTGCTCGGGTCGGCGAGCGCCGACACGTCCGGAACCACCCGCATGGGCGTGCTGCTGGTCGTGCCGCCGAGCAGCGACTCGGCCAGGCTGGTCGGAACCACGCCCGCCTGGTAGGAGGGCTGCGGGTACACGGTGCTCACGCCACCACCGCTGGAGCCGTCATAGCCTGCGGGGTACTTGCCCGGCGGGGTGTACTGCCACTTCTTGCCGCCGTGCTTCAGGTGCACCAGCGGGTCGATGATGGTGCCCCACGAGGTTTCCCACTGGTAGCTGTTGCTCTTGCTGATGGCCAGGCTGGTGCCGCCCACCGAGGTGACGTACGGGCTCGACGTCGGGTAGTCCACCTGGTCCGTGGGGGAGATGGAGTCTTCGCCCGGGCCCTCGTAGCCACTGTCACCGGAGGAGTACAGGAAGCCGATCCCCTCGAGCGCGCCGACCTGGAAGATCAGGTCGAACGTGGCGCTGATGGTGGAGTAGCTGGCCGGCTCGCCCCAGGAGTTGCTGACGATGCTGGCCAGGTCGCTGTCCACGATGGCCGCTTCCGCGTTGGCCAGGTCAGAGTCCTGGCAGCTGCCCGCGGCGACGTACCGGACGTTGGCGTCGGGCGCCATGCCGTGCACCGATTCGACGTCGAGGGTTTCCTCGCCGTACCACCCCGCCGCGTCACACTCGTTCGCGGCGGCCAGCGTGTACGGGCCGGCCTTGAACTGCTGATACTGGGGCGAGGCCTGGTTCTGGTTGAACCCCTGCTCGTGAACCGTCGCGGAAAACTGCTGGGCATCTGCCAGCATGGTCGGCGAGGAGTAGGCGTCGACGATCGCCACGGTCTGGCCCTTGCCGGTCTCGCCGGACTTGGTGACCCCGTAGGCGCCAGCGACCTGGCTCGGCGTGTAGCCGCAGTTGGTCCAGGGCTGGTGCTTGCCGTACGCCTTGGGCTTGTTGGTCGCCGTCAGCTGGCCGTAGTAGGTCGAGCACGGCTTGGCGACCCAGTAGTTCGGCCCGGGCGGCGGCAGGTTCGGCTTGATCACGCTCTTCGCGGTGTCCAGGCCGGAGACCGCGAGGACGGAACTGGCGACGGACGCAGGCGCGGTGGCCGCGTGGTCGGGCGCCCGGTCGCTCGTGCCGCCGGGGCCGCGGTAGGTGCCGAACGTCACGCCGAACGCCTTGCTCGCCGCGGCGACCGATCCGCGGACGCCGACGTAGGCGCCGGCGGGGTACTTGGCGCTGACCTTGGTCACGCTCAGGCCGGCCGAGGTGAGCCAGGACTTCACGGAGGCGACCTCCGCGGCAGACGGCGCGAACTCCTTGCGAACCGCGGAGGCCGACATGAAGTGCCGGTAGCTCTTGCTGGTCGGGCTGGAGACGGCGGCGACGTCGCTGGCCAGCTCAGCCTGATGGCTGGGAGCCAGGTACACCTTCGCGTTGACGGTGCCGCTGGTGACGGCCTTGCTGCTGAGACGCTTCGCGGCGACCGCCCACGCGGGATGGGAGTCGGCGATCGCTCTTCTCGGGGTGGCCGCCTGCGCGGCGGTGGCCGTGGCGAGACTGCCGAGTGTCAGGGCTC
>DATCGA010000009.1:0-11572 GCA_036509215.1 Trebonia sp. | reverse complement strand
CGGCGGCGGGCCAGTCCGGTCCGGTCGCAGCGTCGTCGCAGTTCGGACAGCCGAGCCAACCGGCTGCGGGTGCGGGCTACCAGCAGCCGGCCGGCGTCGGATACCAGCAGGGGCCGGGTAACGGCTACCAGCAGCCGGCGGGCAACGGATACCAGTCGGCGGCGCCCGCGCAGCAGGCGCCGCTGGCCCAGCCGCCATCGTCGCTCCAGCAGCCCCCTCCCCCGCAACAGCCGCCGACGCCCCAGCAGGCGGCGTCTCAGCAGGCGGCGTTCGGTCCGCAGGCGGCGTTCGGTCCGCAGACTCAGTCCCCCCAGCAGGCGCAGATCGCGCAGCCGACCGGCTTCGGGCAGCAGCCCTTCCAGGACGCCGCGCAGCAGCAACAGCAGTCCCAGCAGCCGACCGCCTTCGGCCAGCAGCAGTTCCCGGATGCCGCCCAGCAACAGCAGCCGAGCCAGTTCTCCCAGCCGGCCGCGCCGCTGTCCCAGCCGGGGGCTTTCATCTCGCAGCCCGGGGTCTCCATCTCCCAGCCCGGGACTTCGATCTCCATGGCCGGGCCGTCCTTCGCCCCGCCCGGCCAGCCCTTCTCCCAGTCCGCCCCGCCGCCGGCCGTCCCGTTCGCGCCGAATCCGCCGGCGTCAGCTCCGACGTCCGCCCCGTCCGCCCCGTCCGCCCCGTCCGCCCCGTTCACGGACTCCGGGACGACTGCATCGAACGCCGGCCCGGCGAACGTCGGCCCGGCCAACCTCGGCCTGCCGCTGTCCGGCCAGGCGTCGGCCGCCGCCCCGCTGACCGCGCCCCTGGCCGCTCCCCCGCTGCTGACGCCCACTGCGCAGCAAACCGGCCAGCTCGCGCCGCTGCAGGCGCCCGCACCGCCGTCGGCCCCGACGCCAGCGCCGGCAACGGCACCGCCGCCGACCCTCTCCCCTCCGCAAGCGACCGCGCCGTCCCCGGCGCCCGCCCCGTCGCGGTCCGCGCCGCCGGCGGCGGCGGCCGCCGCGAACGCGATCGGGCGGCTGACCGGAGCGGCCAGCGCAGTGCGGGGACGACGGGCGGCGCGCAAGCCGCGACTGGCCATGTCCGCGATCTTCGCCGACCTAGTCGGCCAGGCCGACATCCCGCGCGCCGCCTACGCGGTCGACGAGGAAGTCACCGGCGCCATGTGCCTGTTCAAGACCGAGGGCGGCTACGAGGTGTTCAGCTGCGCCGAGGACGCCCGGCACGAGGTGCGGTTTTTCGAGGATGAGGAAGCCGCCTACTTCTACCTTTTCGGCGTGCTGGCCGCGGAGGCGCTTCGCAACGGGCGGCTGAGCCCGCGCCGAGGCTGACCATTAAATGGCCGACACGAAAAAACAGAATGAGCGGAAACCATCGCGTTAGCTCCACAACTGCGGCTAAAGTTAATTAGCCGGCGGGGCTGACGGTCCCCCGCTCCCCAAGCAGCCCCGTCGGCCCTACCCCCCGAAGAATCGCTGCGCATCGACTACCCGTTATCACCGTGCGCTAACGTAAATCCATAGCGCAACACGGGCATCGGGAATTAACAACCGCATCATCAGAAACGTCGACCGCATTTATTATACAATTGGCATAAATGGCAATTTGTTACCTTGATGCACAATTGTGATTGGATTAAATAGGCCATTTGGGCCGCCTTGCGCCCCGGGTAAGCGGGTCGCAGGCGACGCCCGGCGCCGGCGCCGCCCGGCCCGCGTCCGGCAAACTCGGGGCGGCCTGGCGGGGCAACCCGCGCGCCTTTTCCGTATGCTGATCGGCATGACGATCCCGCTTACGGGCACCCAGTACGAGATCGAGGCAGGCGACTACCGGGCCACCGTGACCGAGCTCGGCGCCGGCCTGCGACTACTCGAGCACGCCGGAACGCCGCTCGTGACTACCTACGACGCCGACCAGCTGCCCCCGCACGGCGCGGGCGAGCTGCTGTCGCCGTGGCCGAACCGCGTCGACGCAGGTCGCTACTCCTTCGACGGCACGCGGTACCAGCTCGCCCTGTCCGAGCCCGCCCTCGGCAACGCGATTCACGGCCTGACCCGCTGGGTCCCGTGGACCAGGACCGGGCACGACCGCAGCGAGGTAACGCTCACCAGCATTCCGCACGGGTCGCAGGGATACCCGTTCGCCGTCCAGGTCGACGTGACCTACCGGGTCGACGCCGAATCCGGCCTGCACGTCACCGTCACCGCCGCCAACAAGGGCAGTCGGCCGGCCCCCTGGGGCTACGGCCAGCACCCCTACCTGACGGTGGCGTCGCCGACCGTCGACGAGTGCGAGCTGACGCTGCCGGCCGACCGCTGGCTCCCGGTCGACCAGCGCCTGATCCCGTCCGACCAGCCGCAGGCGGTGGCCGGGACGGACTTCGACTTCCGGACCGCGCGCAAGCTCGGCGACACCAAGCTCGACACCGCGTTCACCGGCCTCCGCCGTGAGCGGGACGGCCTGGCCTGGGTGTGGCTGCAGACCGGGGGCAGGCGCACCGGGATGTGGATGGACTCCGGCTGCCCGTGGCTGCAGGTCTTCACCAGCGACGGCCTCGAGCCCGAGCACGCCCGCGCGGCGCTGGCGGTCGAGCCGATGACCTGCCCGCCCAACGCGCTCGAAAGCGGCCAGGACCTGATCGTGCTGGCGCCGAAGGAGTCGGTCACGGTTCGGTGGGGGATCAAGAACCTTCCGTAGCACGCGTCGCGGCCTCACGTCGGACCCGCGCCAGATCCTCGGGGGTGTCGACGTCGTCCGGGCGCCCGGTGTCACCGCATTCGATCAGCGCGACGAGCTCGGGGTGCGCCCGCAGGAAGGGGCGCGCCCCGGTGTCGCCGTCGGCGAGCTCGAGAACGGCCGGCCAGTGCTCCCGCGCGATCAGGACCGGATTGCGCGGCCTTCCCTGGTAGGCCGCGACGGCGACGCCTACCCCGGACCGGAACGCCGCGATCAGCCGCCGGACCGACTCCGGCCCGACCAGCGGCTGATCGGCCAGGGCGATCACGGCGGCCTCGGCGTCGCCGCCGGAGAGCGCCAGCAGGCCCGTCGCCAGCGAAGAGCCCATGCCGGTCTCCCAGTCGGGGTTGTGCACCGCGATCACCCCCGGTAGCTCGACCGGCACCGCGCCGGTCACCACGATCACCGGGTCGGCGCCGCCGTCGCCGAGCAGCGCGACGCCGCGCTCGGCCAGCGTCGAGCCGGCCAGGTCGACCAGTGCCTTCGGCTGCCCCAGCCGGGACCCGTTGCCCGCTGCCAGCAGCACCCCTGCAATTCCCACCAGCCACTCCCGTTCCCGGAGGCCACGCGGGCGGACTTTATCCAGTCGCGCCGCCTCGCCGACCCTCTTACCCTAGAGCGATGGTCCCCACCGCACATCTGCTCGCGTTCACGATTACCGCGCTGGTGCTGATCGCGGTCCCGGGCCCGAGCGTGCTGTTCACGGTCAGCCGGGCCATCGCGCTCGGCCGGGTGGCCGGGGTGGCCACCGTGGCGGGCAACACTGTCGGCGCGTTCACGCAGGTGGTGGCCGTCGCGTTCGGCCTCGGGCCGCTGGTCGAGCGGTCGGTCGCGCTGTTCACCGTGCTCAAGCTGGCCGGCGCCTGCTACCTGGTGTACCTCGGGGTCCAGGCGATCAGGCACCGGCGCTCGCTGGCGGAGGCCCTGGGGGCCGAGGTCGAGCGCAAGACCGCCGCGCGGCTGGTGGTCGACGGGTTCACCGTCGGCGTCACCAACCCGAAGGTGATCGTCTTCTTCGCGGCCATGCTGCCGCAGTTCGTGGACCGTCAGGCGGGCCACGTCCCGATGCAGATCATCGTGCTCGGCGCCGTCTTCGCCGGCATCGCCCTGATCAGCGACAGCGCCTGGGCGCTGGCGGCGGGGACGGCCCGCGGCTGGCTCGCCGGCTCGCCCCGGCGGCTTGCCCTGATCGGCGGCGCCGGCGGCCTGGCCATGATCGGCATCGGCGCCCGGCTCGCCTTCACCGGCCGCCAGGACTGAGCCCAGAGGCGGCCGCTCCCCCGGTCAGCAGGCCGGGCCGGTCAGGCGCTCGCCGTCGCCTCGGGGTGGATGCGGCCGTCGGTGCTGGTGAGGGCCTGGCCGGTGCCGCCCCAGCGGAGCTGGATGAGCTCGGCCGCGATCGAGACCGCCGTCTCCTCCGGGGTCCGGGCGCCGAGGTCAAGGCCGATCGGCGAGCGCAGCCGGGCGAGTTCCGCCTCGGTCAGGCCGATGGCGCGCAGCCGGTCGAGCCGGTCGGCGTGCGTCCGGCGCGACCCCATCGCGCCGACGTAGCCGGCCGGGGTGCGCAGCGCCACCTCGAGGACGGGCACGTCGAACTTGGGGTCGTGGGTGAGCACGCAGATCACCGTCCGGGCGTCCACCTCGGCCCCGGCCAGGAACCGGTGCGGCCAGTCGACCACCACCTCGTCCGCGCCGGGGAACCTGGCCCTGGTCGCGAAGACCGGCCGCGCGTCGCACACGGTCACGTGATAGCCGAGGAACTTGCCGACCCGGGCGACGGCGGCCGCGAAGTCGATCGCGCCGAACACCAGCATCCGGGGCGGCGGCGCGAACGCGTTCACGAACACCGCGAGTTCCTCGCCTAGCCGCTCTCCGTGCTCGCCGTAGCGGCGGATGCCGGTCAGCCCCTGCGCGAGCATGCCGCGAACGTCGTCGTCGGCGGCGGCGTCGAGTCGCTCACCGCCGCCGAGCGACCCGCCCGACGGCCGGGCGGCGTCGGCCCAGATCACCCGGCGCGCGCCGATCCGGCCGGGACCCGAGATGACCGTCGCCACCGCCACCGGCTCGCCCCGCTCGACCGCCGCCGCGATCTCGGCCAGCTCGGGGAAGGTCTCCTTGCTGACCGCCTCGACGAAGATGTCGAGGATCCCGCCGCAGGTCAGGCCGACCGCGAACGCGTCGTCGTCGCTGAAGCCGTACCGCTGGAGCACCGGCTGGCCCGACTCGATGACCTCGTTCGAGAGCTCATAGACGGCCCCTTCGACGCAGCCGCCGGAGACCGAGCCGATCACCTCGCCGCCGCCCTCGACCGCCAGCGCGGCGCCGGGATCGCGCGGCGCGCTGCTGAACGTGTCGACCACGGTGGCCACGGCGAACGTCTCGCCGGAGTCCCACCACTTGCCAATCGTGTCCAGGATGTCGCGCACAGCTCACCTCGTAGTCTCACTGCTACTACTCACGCTACGACAGCGCGGCCGGCGGCGGCTACGCCGGGTTTAGCAATTGGTTAATTGAACCCGCCGAGAGCGCCGGATATGCCGCTACCGGACAACCGCGGCGATCGCCAGCCGCATCAGCCGCGGCAGCTGCGGATCGGCCGGCCGCTCGGCCCCGCCGTCCAGCTCCTCCGGACGCAGCCACCCGTGCTTGTCGATCGTCGCACGTTCCAGGGCCTCCTGGCCCGCGAAACTCACCGCGGCGTCCCGCACCGCGACCGCGTAGAACGTCTGATCCTGGTCGAAGTGCATGCCTCCCCAGCAGAAGTCGATCGGCTCGGTCGCGAACGGCTCGCCCAGCAGCTCAGGATCGACGATAAGGCCCGCCTCCTCGCGGAGCTCCCGCGCGGCCGCCTCACGGAGCGTCTCCCCGCGCTCGACCGCACCGCCGATCGTGAACCAGAACGGGTCATGCCGCCGCAGCGGGTCCCAGCCGTGCAACAGCAGCACGCGCCCTTCCGGATCGACGGGAAGGACGCGTGCCGTGTTGCGACGAAGTCTCACTCCACGATCTTAGAGATGGGGATCTCCAGGATGTCGCGGGCGCCGGCCGCCTTCAGCGCGGGGATCAGCGTGTTGACGCCGCGCTTGGGCACGACCGTCTCGAGCGCGTTCATGTCCGCGTTGGCCAGCGGCAGCACCGTCGGCGAGGACATCGCGGGCAGCATCGCCGTCACCGCCGCGAGCTTGCCGCTCGGCACGTTGAGCTTGAGCAGCACCTGGCCGCGGGCCTGGATGGCGCCCCGGAGTAGCAGCGCGATGTCCTCCATGGCGGCCCGCTTCTCGGCATCGGCGTGCGCGGTGCCGCAGGCGACGAACTCGGTGTAGCTGGTGAGGATCGTCTCCAGGATGCGGAGGCCGTTCTTGCGCAGCGACGACCCGGTCTCGGTCAGGTCGACGATCGCGTCGACGATATCGGGCACCTTCGCCTCGGTCGCGCCGTAGGACGGCACGATCATCGCCTTGACGCCGTGCTCGGCCAGGTACCGCTCGGTCAACGACGGGAACTCGGTCGAGATCCTGATTCCTTCGGGCAGGTCGGCGACCGACCGCCAGGGCGCGGCGTCCGGCACCGCGAGCACCACCCGGACCGGGTTGGAGGTCGCCTTGGAGTACTGCAGCTCGCCCAGCGAGACGACGTCGGCCTGGGTCTCGGTGATCCAGTCACGCCCGGTGATGCCGATGTCGAACAGGCCCCGCTCCAGGTAGGAGGGGATCTCCTGCGGACGCAGGAAGCGCACCCGCTCGATCCTGGGGTCGTCGATCGAGGCGTGGTAGTCGCGGTCCGACGCCCGCCGCACGGTCAGGTCGGCGGCGTCGAAGAGGTCGAGGGTGGCTTTTTCGAGTGAGCCCTTGGGGAGTACCAGTGAGAGCATGACGATCAAAACCTTTTCTTCCGAACGGACGCGTGGTTCCACAGCTACGGCAAGCGCCGCGCCCCGGCCAGAGCGACGCACACGGGCGCGCGTCAGCACACTGACTAGTGAAACAGGGGTTACGCGGCGCCGCTAATGTCGCGTGGCGTTCTTCGGAAGGTGACCGCAGCGGATGTCGCGAAGCAGGACCGCGGTGTCGAGCGCCGCCACGACCGCCTCCCATCCCTTGTCCTCGCTGCTGTCGGGCAGCCCGCTGCGATCGCGGGCCTCCTCAACGGTGTTACACGTTAGCACGCCGTTGCCGACTGGGGTGCCGGCGTCGAGGGCCACCCGGGTCAGCCCGGCCGTGACCGCGTCGCAGACGTACTCGAAGTGCGGGGTGCCGCCGCGGATGACCGCGCCCAGGCAGACCACCGCGTCGTAGTGCTTGGCGAGCTCCTGGGCGACGACCGGGAGCTCGACCGCGCCCGCCGTCCTGACCATCATCACGTCGGTCACGCCGCAGGCCTTGGCCGCCGCGGCGGCCCGGTCGAGCAGCGAGTCGGTGATCTCAGCGTGCCAGCGGGTGCAGGCGATGGCCAGGGCCAGGTCGGCGGCGTCGACGACGGCCAGCTCCGGCCGCCCCTGTCCGCTCATGCCCGTCCCCTTCCGCCCGACGCGCCCGCTGAATTGGGCCGCTGCGCCAATCCTACTGGGGTCGCGGTTTGCCCGGGTAGGGCGGACGTCACCATTGGTTGACGACGAGAGCTTGCTACTGATATCTCCTGTCTCGGCAGATTAGGGAGTGGCAGATTGCGGTCTCCCTGGGGATGGGGGACCAGTTGTGGCGCGGAAGACTATCCGGTTTCGCTGGGTGTTCCTGATTCAGCTGGCGATCGGGATAGGCGGGCCGGTCGTAGGCCGGCTGGTGTGGTCCGGCTCTCATTCGATGTGGTCCGGTTACGGCGCGGTCTTTGCGGTCCCGGTGGCGGCCGTGGCCGTGGTGACCGCTGCCCGGAGGGTCCGGAGGGTTCACGGAAATGGTGACACCGTTCGCGGCGTCGTGCTGCGGCGGCGTGAGCTGGCCCGGGGCCGGGTGGACTCGGCCGGCAAGCTGCACGCCCAGGCACCGGTCGCGGCCGCGCTCTTTGCCCTGACCTCGCTCCCGGCCGCGTTCCTGGCGTTGGTCGCGGCCCCGAGCGCGGGCGGCGTGGACCTGCCGCCGGCCGCGGACGCCCGCCTGCAGCTGTGGTGCATCGCAGCTGTCGTCCTGGCCGCCGTCGTCGGGGTGGACTGCTGGCATGGCTTGGGCATCTCGGTGCGAGCCCTCGCCACGGATGGGTTCACGTTGGCCGCCGTGGGGTTCACCGTCGCGCTGGCGGCCGCCTCGCCGCTGATGATCTTTCATCACGTCGAGTCGCGCGCGGACTGGCTGGGGGTCGCCGTGGCGCAGTTGTTGTGGTCCATCGCGGGGTTCTTTCTCTGCGCGCTGGTGTGTGAGCGACGGAAGGTAAGGCTGTATCGATTGGCGGATGCCGCTCTGGATCCGTCGACCGGCTGGTCGGATGGGCCTGGAATCGACGCTCATTACGACCTGATTCTCCAGTCAGCGGGCGACCGAAAGATTCAAGTCATCGTGAAGATCCGCCGGGTGACGACAATGGGCATGAAAGAGGCCAAGGATCTCGTCGACAACGCCCCTGGGCTGGTGCTACACCGGGTCACGAGCGAACGGGCGGAACGCGCGAGGAAGCTGCTTGAAGGCATGGGCGCGACCGTCATCGTCAGCGGCGATCCCGGCTGGGACTGAGCCCGGGGCAGGTCGCCGGATGGGGGCGCGATGACGAGATTGGGTGTACCTTCCGGCAAATAGCGACGGTAAGTACACCCAATCGTTGACCCGGCCGCGGCGGTTAGGCGATTTGGTGGCCTAGGCGGTCGCGCTTGGTGGCCAGGTAGCGGAGGTTGTCGGGGGTGGGCAGCGGGGGCAGCGGGATCCTGGTGACGCCGACGCCGTGGGCGGCGAGCGCGTCGACCTTGGCCGGGTTGTTGGTGAGCAGCCGGACCGAGCGGACGCCGAGGTCGCCCAGGAGCTGGGCGGCGACCGAGTACTCGCGGGCGTCGACCGGGAGGCCGAGCTCGAGGTTGGCGTCCACCGTGTCGACGCCGTTGTCCTGCAGCTCGTAGGCCTGGAGCTTGGAGAGCAGGCCGATGCCCCGGCCCTCGTGACCGCGCAGGTAGAGCACGACGCCGCGGCCGCGCTCGGCGATCTTGGCCATGGCCGCGTCGAGCTGGGTCCCGCAGTCGCAGCGATGCGAGCCGAACACGTCGCCGGTCAGGCACTCGGAGTGCACCCGGGTGAGGACCTCCTCGCCGTCGGCCAGGTCGCCGTAGACCAGCGCCAGGTGCTCGGTGCCGTCGACGTCCGAGCGGTAGCCGTAGGCGTTCCAGCGGCCGTAGGCGTTGGGGATGACCGTCTCGGCCACCCGGGTGACCAGGCGCTCGGTGCGGCGGCGGTGCTCGATGAGCTGCTCGATGCTGATCAGCGCGAGACCATGCTCATCGGCGAACTTCCGCAGGCCGGGCAGGCGCATCATCGTGCCGTCGTCGTTGACGACCTCGCAGACGACGCCGACCGGCGGCAGCCCGGCCAGCGAGGCCAGATCGACCGCGGCCTCGGTGTGGCCGGGGCGGACGAGCACGCCGCCGTCGCGGGCGCGGAGCGGGAAGATGTGACCGGGCCGGGAGAAGTCGCCCGCGACGGCCTCCGGGTCGGCCAGCCGCCTGATCGTGGCGGTACGGTCGGCGGCGGAGATGCCGGTGGTGACGCCCACGGCCGCGTCGACCGAGACCGTGTAGGCGGTGCGCATGCGCTCGGTGTTCTGCGTGGTCATCAGCGGGAGCTGGATGCGGTCCAGGTCCGGGCCGCGCATCGGGACGCAGATGACGCCGCTTGAGTAGCGGATCGTGAAGGCGAGCAGCTCGGGGGTGGCCTTGCTGGCGGCGAAGATGATGTCCCCCTCGTTCTCCCGGTCGGCGTCGTCGACCACGATGACCGGGCGGCCGTCGGCGATGTCCTTGATCGCCCGGGTCACTTCGTCCAGCGGGATGTCGGAGAGTTCGGCTTCCAGGTTCTTCATGTTCAGCTCATCGTCCAGAATCTGAGTGGGTGTGAGGTCCGTCACCTGGTGCCTCCGGTCAGCTTCTCTACGTACTTCGCGATCACGTCGACCTCGAGGTTGACCTCGTCGCCCGGCTGCTTGCTGCCCAGCGTGGTGCGCTTGAGCGTTTCCGGGATGAGGCTGATCTCGAACCACCCCCCGTGGTTTCCGTCGGGGGGGCCGGGGGGGATGGGAGGCTGGTGCCCCCCATGGTCGGGGAGATCAGCGGGGGTCGTCCCCCCGGGGGATGCGTCTTCGATGGCGGACACGGTGAGGCTGACGCCGTCGACGGTGATCGAGCCCTTGTGCACGACGTATTTGGCCTGGTCGGCCGGGAGGCTGACGCGGACGACGTCCCAGTCGGCGTGGGAGACGCGGCTCTGGATCGTGCCGGTGCCATCGGTGTGACCCTGCACGAGGTGGCCGCCGAGGCGGTCCTCGAGGCGGACCGAGCGCTCCAGGTTGACACGGGTGCCGGGGGTTAGGGACTTGAGGCTGGAGTGGCGGAGAGTCTCGCCCATGACGTCGGCTGTGAAACCGACCGGAGGCACCGGGGGCAGTTGCCCCCCGCCGGGGGGCCCGGGGGGCATGGGGGGGCGGGTAGCTCCCCCGTACGCGGGGGGGGTGTGGGGGGGGTCGTCCCCCCCGGAGTAAAACAGAGCAGTTACGGTCAGGCAGACGCCGCTGACGCAGATGGAGTCGCCGATGCGGGCGTCGCTGGTGACGACCTCGCTGCGGATATAGATTCTGGCGAAATCGCCCTGCTGGTCGACGCTCTCGACCTCGCCGAGGTCCTCCACGATGCCGGTGAACACCCGCGCCCTCCTCCGGTCACTGGCTCCGGGGGACGCGGTAGCCCGCCGAGGCGGCCGTGCCCGCGTACGCGGCGCGTACCGCGCCGCCTTGGGCACGGTCGGCATCAGCCGACCGCGCGCGTGCTGCCTCCCATCCGGACTTTAACCGTCGGTACCGGAGTTTCACCGGTTCGGCCAGCCGCTGGTGCGGCCGGTTCGCGGACTATCACCGCCGGTTCGGAGTTTCACCGACCCCGGAGCACGCTTGTCTTCGCTAACCAGTGTGCCACAGGAGATATTCCAGCCGTTAGGGGGAATCGGGTGACTTCGCTAACCATCGAACCAGGGGTGTGCTTGCGGTGAGGGCGGAGCCACGGTCCGTTAGATAAGACCGATTTGGATCTGATCTTTCAGCCCGACAGGCGGGTGACGGCGCGCATCTTGTTGGTCGCGTCGAGCGCGGCCACCTTGTACGCCTCGGACAGCGTCGGGTAGTTGAAGACCGCGTTGACCAAGTAGTCGACGGTGCCGCCGCAGCCCATCACGGCCTGGCCGATGTGAATCAGCTCGGTCGCGCCGGTGCCGAACACGTGCACGCCGAGCAGCTTGCCGTCGCCGGGCGAGACCAGCAGCTTGAGCACGCCGTAGGAGTCGCCCACGATCGCGCCCCTGGCGAGCTCGCGGTAGCGCGACACGCCGACCTCGAACGGCACGCAGGCGTCGGTGAGCTGGTCCTCGGTGCGGCCGACGAAGCTGATCTCGGGGATGCTGTAGATGCCGATCGGCTGCAGTTCGGCCATCGCGTGCAGCGGATCCCCGCAGGCGTGGTGCGCCGCGAGCCGGCCCTGTTCCATCGACGTCGCCGCCAGCGCGGGAAAGCCGATCACGTCGCCGACCGCGTAAATGTGCGGCACCGCGGTCCTGAAGACCCCGTCGACCACGATCCGGCCGCGCTTGTCGCTGCTCAGCCCGGCCTCGTCCAGCTTGAGGTCCTCGCTCGCGCCCTGCCGGCCGGCCGAGTACATGACGGTATCGGC
>DATCGA010000008.1:0-4413 GCA_036509215.1 Trebonia sp. | reverse complement strand
TCGCGTCGCGCGCGCGCAGCCACGCCAGCAGGGCCGTGCGCCGCCCGCCGCTGAGCACGACGCCGGTCGGATGCTGGTGGGCTGGCGTCAACGCGACCGCGTCCGCGTCGGCGCGGTCGAGATCGTCGACCTGAGTCCCGGCTTCATCGACCCCGATCGCAATCGGTGCAAGGCCGGCGCGCGAGACGATCAGCCGGTCTTCGGGATTGCTCGGGTCCTCCAACGCCATCCGCTTCGCGCCGGCCGCCGCGAGGGCGTGGCACACCAGCCCCAGGCCTTGCGTGTAGCCGCTGGTGATGATGATGTGCTCGGGATCTGCCACGACGCCACGCACCCGGCCGAGGTAGTCCGCCAGGGCGCAGCGCAGCGCCTCGACCCCGCGGGGGTCACCGTAGCCGAGATCGGCGTTGGTGATCGTCGCGAGCGCCTGCCGCAACGAGCGGAGCCATGCTGCCCGCGGGAACGCCGAGACGTCCGGCACGCTAGGACGAAAGTCGAACCGGGCACGCGGCGCGGGACGCGACGCGACGGCCTCCGGCTCACTCGCGAGCACAGCTGCCGCTGAGACACGCGGGCGGGCTCCCTGGCGCAGGCTGAGATAGCCCTCGGCAGCGAGTTGCGCATAGGCGTCCACCACGACTCGCCGCGAAACGGTGATCTGGCGCGCCAGATCACGGGTCGATGGCAGGGCCGCCCCTGGCCTCAGGGCGCCGTCTCGGATCGCGCGCCGGAGCTGGTCCTCGATCTGCGCTCCCAGGGTCCGGGAACGATCGCGGTCCACCGCAACGAGTAGCTCTATCGGCTGACTGGTCTCGTTTATGACCATCATTGTGGATCCTCTTTCTGCACCAGTGAGACCTTAGCATCGGCTCATGGACTCGATCGCCTCCTCACCCGGCGCACAACGCCTGTTCGCGGCCTCGATCGTCGCGAGGTTGCCGCTGGCGATGCTCAGTATCGGACTGCTGGTTCACGCGCAGCAGTGACCGGCTCGTTCGCTCAGGCCGGCGTGGTTACCGGCGCCTACGCGATCACGCTCGGCGTCGGCGGGCCGCTGCTCGGGCACCTCGTTGATCGCCGCGGGCAGACGTCGGTGCTGCTGGCCAGCGCCAGCATTGCCTCTGCGCTGCTGGTCACGATCGCCTTGCTGCCGACGCGCGCTCCACTCGCCGTCCTTGTCGCACTCGCAGCCGGCATCGGGCTGGCCGAACCGCCGGTCGGCGCCTGCCTGCGAACCCAACTTCCGGCCCTTCTGTCCAATCCGAGCGCCATCCGCAGCGCCTACGCACTCGAGGCGTCGCTCGTCGAGCTGACGTACATCTTCGGGCCGCCGCTCGCGCTCTGCGTCGGCGCGCTTTGGTCCAGCGGCGCGGCGCTCGCGGCCGCAGGCCTCGTCCTGCTGGCTGCAACCGCCGCGTTCGCCGCGCAACCGGCGTCACGCAGATGGCAGCCGGCCCCGGCCGATCGGACATCCCGGGGAGGATCGCTTCGCACGCCGGCGATGCGGACGCTGGTGATCGTACTGATCGCGGTCGGCATGCTGCTCGGCGCCGACGAGGTCGCCGTCATCGCGGCCGCCAAGGCGCTTCACAGCACCATGGGCGGCGCCCCGCTGTTTGCCGTTTGGGGCGCCGGGTCGTTCATCGGCGGCCTGCTCGTCGCTCGGCTCGGCGGCGGAGCACGCACTGCCGCTGGGCTTGCGCTCCTGCTGGGCGCGCTGACCGCCGGACACCTGGCCCTGATCCCGGCGGACGGGAGCGTCCTTGCGCTCGGGGCCGTGCTGCTCGTCGCTGGTGCGGCGATCGCGCCGACCGAGGCCACCCTGTACGCGATGGTCGACAACGCCGCCCCGGACGGCACCATCACCGAGGCATTCGCCTGGCTCGCCACAGCGATGGCGGTGGGCGGTGCGGTGGGAGCGGCTGGCGCTGGAATAGTCGCCGATCGCGCCGGGCCAGCAGCAGCATTCGCCCTCGCCGGCGGCGCCGGCGCGCTCGCATTGCTCACGAGCATGCTGCGGTCGCGCACGATCGGCGCCTCCACATCGCGCGGCCGCAAACCGGCAGCCCCGATAGCGACAGGCAGCTCGGCCGCCGGGAAAGCGGACACCGCTCGGCGAGGGGACTGCTCACGCTTGGAACAGGTGACCGACGCGGCGCACCGCGTCGGTCAGATTCCTGACGTCGATTCGGGGATCGCGGCGACTGTTGTGCACCGCGCGGTCGAAGCGGTTCCATTGCTGCTGCGCGACCGTCCGGACGCCGACCTCACCCGCCACGCCCGTGAGCTGACCGGCTTCTTCGAGGCAGCGCCCATGTGCACCGACACCGATGCGGACTCGGCATGACCGCGGCCACCGTCACGCGGGGTCCGCCCAAGCGGCCGAGCAACGCATCCACCCGCCGGCCGGCGCTGACGGCCGTGCGGTGTCACACTCGCAGTCAGCATTGCCGCGCTCGCCAGCCCGGCCCTGATGCGCCTGTTCCGAGCACGGCCACGCCCACGTCGGCGAGGACATCCGCGCGGACGCCCAGCACGGCCAGCGTCGCCGCACATTCCTGGGGCCACTTTCAGGTCCGTGGTGCCGGCCGTCACGACCAGCACGTTGCCGCGCGCGGGCGGCAGGGCCCCGACAGCGACCGTTCCGGCCACTTGATCGGCGTGTACGGCATCGCCAGGGAAACGGGTGGCCGCCCCGTCCAGGACGTCGGCGGGGCAGCGCGTCGCCAGGGCCGGTGCCTCCGGATCGCGGGCCCGCAACTCGGCCAGAAGCGCGAAGATCTGCTCGGACGTCTTGCCTTCGCCGAAAACCACTTCCGGGACGCCGGTCCGCCGCCGACGATCTATGTCCAGCAGGGCGAACTCGCCCAAGGGGAGGCCCGCCGCCCCGGCTTCCGTTCCGGGCGCCTCCCCGTTCGGCATCCTCGGCGCTCCATTCGGCATGCCGACTGCTTTGTTCGGCATGCCGGGTGCCCCAGGCATACCGGGACCCTCAGCCGGCACGGCTGACCGGAGTGATGTCAAGGTTCAGCGAACCGGACCGCAACGGCCGCTCGTCGATCTCGGCACGCTGATATCCAGCCGCCCGGACGCAGGCCAGCACCGCCGCATGCTCGTCCGGGTCCGCCGCCCGCGGCAGGTCCGCCACGCCGAGCTGCACCCGGCCGAGAGCACCGAAATGCCGCACCCGCAGTTCGCGGTAGCCGCGCTGCTTCAGGCTCAGCTCGGCCCGGTCTACCTGCGACAGCACATCGGCGCTGACCGGGGTGCCGTAAGGCAGCCGCGATGCCAGGCAGGGCGACGCGGGCTTGTCCGCACTCGGAACCCCCAAGTGCTGCGCCAGCGCCCGCACCTGGTCCTTCCCTACGGACGCCTCCAGCAGGGGATGCCGGACACCGTGTTCGGCCGCCGCGCGCAGCCCGGGCCGCCAGTCACCCGTGTCGTCCGCATTGGCGCCGGACAGCACGGCGGCGAATCCGCGGCGCCGGGCCAACGCGGCCAGCCGCTCGTACCACTCGGATTTGCAGTAGTAGCAGCGGAAGCGGTCGTTGCGCCGGTAGTCGTCGCGCTCCAGCTCGGCCGTGCTGACCAACTCGTGCCGGACGCCTACGGCCCGGGCCACCGACCGGGCGTCGTCCAGCTCCCCGGACGCAAGGGCCGGCGAGACGGCGGTGACGGCGAGGGCATGTTCCCCGAGCGCCCGGGCGGCCAGCGTAGCGACCAGAGAGGAGTCCACCCCGCCGGAGAACGCGATCAGGGCGCTGCCCAATCCGGCCAGACGCTCGGTCAGCTGGCCGGCCAGCGCGTCAAGCTCGTCAGGCACGCCGTTCCCTTCTCATGTCACCGGGCCCGCGCCGCGGTGATCTGCTCCGGCGTCGGGCTGCTCTGGTCCAGTGCTTGGCAAGCGCGCAGGATTCGTAGGGAATCCGGGCCCGGTAATAGTCAGCCCTCCAGGTCACCTCGCACGTCGGACGCATGGCGCACCATTTGCCCACTGCCGGTTTACCCATCGCCAGGCGGCCAATCCCATTCCTGGCCGATCGCCCGTCATACCGCAGCTGACCATATGATTCGGACTATACGCTTCGGCGCGCTTGCGCCGACCTGCCGCCGCGATCCGCTGTACTCTCAGACTCAGCTTTCGCCACTCCGGGAGGTCCCGTGCCCATCGAACAGGCAGAGTTCGGCCGCACCGGCCACCAGAGCAGCCGGGTGATCTTCGGAGGGGCGGCTCTCGCGCAGGTCTCCCAGCGGGTCGCCGACGAGACCCTGGACGTCCTGCTCGCCCACGGGGTGAACCATCTGGACGTGGCCTCGTCCTATGGCGAGGCGGAGGTGCGCATCCGGCCGTGGCTGCAGCGCGAACCGGGCCGGTTCTTCCTGGCCACCAAGGGCGACGAGCGAAGCGCAGCC
>DATCGA010000007.1:0-3882 GCA_036509215.1 Trebonia sp. | reverse complement strand
GACGGGAGCCTCGGCTCGACCTCGGCCAACGTCGCCGCCCTGGTCGCGTCGCTGCCGAACGCGGCCTTCCTGAACGGCGCGCAGCTGACCACCAGCCTGCCGACCGTGCTCACCGCCGCGGGCAGCAACCTCACCGTCGCCAGGTCGCTGCTGGTGATCAGCGCCCTGCAGATCCTGGTGCTCGCCATCGTCGCGCTGGCCGCGGTCGGGCGGCTGCTGGCCGCCCAGCGGGAGGGGGAGACCGCGCTGCTCATCGCCCGGGGGGCGACCCGGTGGCAGCTCACCAAGCTCACCGCGGCCGAGGTGGTCCCGTCGTCGGCGCTGATGTCGGTCGCGGGCGCGCTGGCGGGCATCCGGCTGGCCGACGCGCTGGTCCGCACGGGCGCGCTAGGGACGGCGGGCATCCGGCTGTCGGGCCGGCCGGGCGTCTGGACCGACGCGCTCGCGGCGGCGATCGTGGTCGCCGCCATCGCGGTCGCCCCGCTGCTCGGGCCGGGGCTTACCGCCGTCGCGCGGGCGCATGGCGGCAGGCAGGCGCTGGTGGCCGGGGTGAGCCGGGCCGGCCTCGACATCGCCCTGATCGTGCTGGCGGTGCTGGCCTGCTGGCAGCTTCGCCAGTTCTCCGCCGTGGGCGCGAGCGGGAGCGGCGGGATCGATCCGGTGCTGGCGCTGGCGCCCGCGCTGGCGCTCGCGGCCGGAAGCATCGTCGTGCTGCGCCTGCTTCCGCTGGCGGCCGTGGTCGCGGACTGGCTCGCCGCCCGCGGCCGCGGGCTGCTCGCGGCGCTGGCCTCGTGGCAGTTCAGCCGGATGCCGGTTCGCCAGGGGAGCGCGGCCCTGCTGCTGGTGATGGCGGTCGCGGCCGGGACGCTGGCGCTCGCGCAGCACCAGAGCTGGACCCGGTCGGCGGCGGACCAGGCCAGCTTCACCGCCGGGGCCGACGTCCAGGTCGACCTGCCCGCGCCGCTCAACCCCGGCGGGACGGGCGCCGTGGCCGACGCGCGCGGCGTCAACCGCTCGATGGCGGTCGCGGTCGACCAGAACGGGACTCCGGGCGAGCTCGTCGCGGTCGACTCGGCCCAGGCGCCCGGCGTCGTCCGGCTGCGCGGCGACGAGACGCCGCTGCCGCCTGCTAGCCTATTCGGCGCCATCACTCCGACCAGCCCGCCGACGGGGGCGACGCTGCCGGCCCCCCAGCCCGGTGCTCGCTCCAGCACCGTCCAGCTCACCATCACGCTCGGCCCGGCCGCAGGGACGCCCGCCGCAGGGACGCCGGCCGCAGGGCAAACAGGAGAGGCCGCCAGCGGCCTGGCCGCACAGCTCGGGCCGATCGTCATGACGCTGACCATGATCGACCGGACGGGCACCGCCTTCCAGGTTGAAGACGGGACGCTGGCCGCGGACGGGCACCCGCACGTGATCGCGGTGTCCCTCGGCGGCGACCAGCCGCTCTATCCGCTGCGGGTGGCCGCGATGACGCTCGCGTTCGGGATGCCGCTGCGCAGCGTCCCGACCCTCGCCCTCACGGTGAGCGGCGTCTCGCTGGCGGGCTGGAAACAGCAGGCGACATTGCCCGACCCGATAAACTTCCCGCCCGATGAGGTCGTCCAGCCCTCCGACGGGACGACACGCGTCACCGGGCAGACGGCCACGTTCACCTTCGGCGTGGGCCACGCGCCCGCCGTCTCGGTCGGCGCCGGCGGGCTCAGCTCGGTCCAGCACGTCGCCGCGCAGCTCATGCTGCTGCCGCACGCGGCCCGGGTGCTGTCGATCTCGGCCATCGCGACGAGCGCCTTCATGACCGCGAACAGCCAGCAGATCGGCTCGATCGTGCCGGAGTCGGTGGACGGGGCGACGGTGCCGATGCGCATCGTGGCCGAGGTGGCCTCGTTCCCGACCGTCACCGCCTCGGGCGGAGCGCTCATCACCGATCTCGGCAGCGTGCAGTCGTACCTGGCTCAGCAGTCCCTCACCCCGCTGCCGGTCACCCAGTGGTGGCTGGCGACGGCGGGCGGACGGGTCCCCCCGGCCCTGACCGCCGCCGTTCCGGCCGGCACCGAGATCACCAGCGCCGCCGGGCTGACCACGGCCAACACCGGTGACCCGCTGTCGGCCGCGCCGCAGTTGGCGCTGCTGGCGATGGCGGCCGCGGCGGCGCTGCTCGCGATCATGGGGTTCTGGGTGTCGATCGCGGCCGACGTGCGCGAGCGCCGGGCCGGGGCGGCGCTGCTGGCCGCCCTGGGTGTGACCCGACGCAGCGCCGCCCTGCAGCTCTGCCTGGAAAAGCTGCTGCTCAGCCTGCCCTCGGCCGCTCTCGGGGTGCTGCTCGGCACGCTCGTCGCCCGGCTGCTGGTGCCCGCGGTCACGCTCAGCCCGACCTCGGAGCAGCCGACGCCGCCTGCGCTGACCCTCTATGACCTGCCGCAGGCGATCGCGCTCGCGCTGGTGGTGGCGATAGTGCCGGTGGTGATCGCGGCGCTAGCGGCCACCCGTCGGCCCGACCCGGCGGCGGACCTGCGCGCGGCGGAGGCGGCATGACTGTCTTTGGCCGGCTAACCGGCATCGGGGCCGCCGCCAGCATCACGCTCGGGCTGCTGGCCGGAGGCAGCGTGCTGGCCGCCACGGCCGGCCCGCGGCAGGCGGAGGCGACCGGGACGCGAGCGCTGCGGCAGACGGTCGACAGCGTGCCCCCGATCGGGCAGACCGTCGTCGCCACGACCAACTGGGACGCGCTCAACACCGTCTTCGGCGACGCTGAGAGCGGCTCGGGTCTGGAGCTTCTGCAGAACAACCTGGCCGACGTCACCAGCCAGCTGCGCCGCGACTTCAACGGCGGCCCGCTCACCCTGGCTCCGAAATCGGCCGACTGGGCGGCCCTGACCAGCGAGCCGTACGCCATGTCGACCATGCTGCAGGCGCTCAAGGGGATCCCGGTCAAACTGGAAGTCGCCTACCGCTACCCGCTGGCCGGCCATCTGCGGCTGGTAGCCGGCAGCATGCCGACCGCCGCCCTGCCCGCCTCCGAGGCCGGCCAGGAGATCCAGGTCGTGATCACCGAGCAGATGGCCGCCACGTTCGGGATTGGACCAGGCTGGGAGCTGAATATCAGCGTCCCCTCGAGCGTCAGCCTCGGCTCGTTCAACCAGATCAGGCTCGACGTGACCGGGATCGTCAAGGCCACCGATCCCGGTTCCGCGTTCTGGCAAACCGATCCGCTGCTGCCGGGACCCACCCTGAGCTACACCGCGTCCGGTGTCTTCTGGGTCGGCTCGGTCATCGCCGATCCCGGCGAGGCCGGTGCGATGCAGCAGATCTTCGGGCAGGCCGGGCTCGACATGCGGTGGCAGTTCCCGGTCGACACGGCCAACCTGCGCGGCGAGCCCCCGGCCGTGTTCAACCAGCTCAACGGCATCACCAACCGGAATCCACCGCTGACCGGATACGTAGCGCCGATGTCGGACGAGCTCCAGGTGTCCTCCGGCCTGCTGCAGCCGCTGGTAGTCCTGGTCCAGGAATCGAACGCGGTGAACCTCGTGCTGCTGATGATCTACGTGGGCCTGGCGGTCGCCAGCGCGGTGATGCTGCTGCTGGCGGCGCGGATGATCGCCGCCCGTCGGTCGGCCGAATTCACCCTGCTGCGAGCGCGCGGAGCGTCGCTGCGGCAGCTGTTCTGGCTCGGGTTCCTGGGCGCCGCGGTGCCCTGCCTGCCCGCCGCCGCGCTCGCCTGGGCGCTCGCGGTCCTGCTGATACCGAACGCCGCCCCGCCCGGCCCGGCCGCCTGGTGGCCGGGCCTGGCGGCGCTGGTCATCGCCACCGCGGGCCCGGGCCTGGCGGCGGCCTGGCCGCACCGCCAGCCGCGCCGCCGGCGCGCGCTGCGGCGGGCGC
>DATCGA010000006.1:0-29966 GCA_036509215.1 Trebonia sp. | reverse complement strand
AGACCGCCGCCGCCACGCCGGACTCGCTGGCCAGGGCGCTGCGCTGCCGCCGCGGGCTGTTGCTGCTCGACAACTGCGAGCACCTCGTCGACCACGTCGCGCCGTTCGTGCTCGGCCTGCTCGATCAGGCCCCCGGCCTGCGCGTACTGGCCACCAGCCGGGTCCCGCTCGGCATCGACGGCGAACGGCTGCTGCCCCTTGGCCCGCTGCCGCCCGCGCCGGCCGTGGCGCTGCTCATCGACCGGATCCGCACGGCCAGGCCAGCCTGGGAGCCGCACGAGCGGGAACTCGGCGCGGCGGCGCACGTCGCCGCCGCGCTTGACGGAATTCCGCTGGCCCTGGAGCTGGCCGCGGCGCGGGCCCCGGTCCTTGGCCTCCATGAGCTCGCCGCCCACCTCGGCGACCGGCTCGCGGTGCTCGGGAAAATCCCCGCTGGCTCGCTCACCCCGCACACGACGCTCGAGGCCGCCATCGGGTGGAGCGTCGACCTGCTGCCGGAGGCCGACCGGTCGATGCTGCTGCGGCTGTGGCCGTTCGAGGGCGGCTTCCCGCTGGAAGCGGTGCTGTCGCAGGAAGCCGGGCTTGAGACGCTCTCCTCGCTCGTCAGCCGCTCCATGGTGGTCGCGGACACCACCACCGCGCCCGCCCGGTACCGGCTGCTCGAGATCATCCGGGCCTACTGCCGCGCCCACGACCCGGCACCAGAAGCGAGCGGCACCGCCCACGCGGCCTTCATCCACCGGCTGGCCGCGCAGGCGGCGCAGGAACTGCGGGGCGAGCGGTCCCCGCACGCCATCCGGACGCTCACCCGCGAACTGCCCAACATCGGCGCGGCGATCGTCCACAACCTGACCGCCAGCCCCGAAGCGGCCCTGCGGACAGCCGGCCTGCTCATGTGGTTCTGGACCCGCCGCGGCCTGCTTGAGGGCAGCCGGCTCCTTGAACGCTGCCTGGCCGCGGCCCCGCACGCACCCGCCCGCGACATCGCCCGCGCCCGCGTTGCCTACGCCAGCATCGAGTACGTGACGGGAGACAGCGGCCACGCCCGGGATACGATGGCCGCCGTGGCCCGCGAGCTCAGCGCCGCCACCGGCCGCGAGGACCGGGCCCTGTACGCCGAGACGCGCTTCTACCAGGCGCTGCTGCAAGTGCCCCACGGTGAACCCGGGACCGCGCTGGCGGCGGCGGCCGACGCGTACCGGATCGGCACCGAACTCGGCCTCGGCTGGCTGGCCGCGAACGCGGAAATGGCACGCGGAGCGGCGCTGCTCATGCTCGGCCGCACCGCCGACGGCCGGCAGTCGCTCCACCTGGCCATCCGTGACTCGCTGGCCTGCGGCGTGGACTGGACCGCGGCGGTGAGCGAGGTCATGCTGGCGCAGAGCCTGCTGGCGTCGGGCGACCCGGCCCTGCCCGTCCTCCGCGATGCCCTGCGGCGGTTCCGCTGCGAAGGCGACCTCAGCAACATCCTCATGGTGCTGCACAACGGCGTGCAGGCGCTCGCCGCCGACGGCCAGACCGAGCGCGCGGGACAACTGCGGGCCGCGGTGGACCAGCACATCGCCCGGCGCGGCATGCGCCTGCACCAGACCTACGCCGGCGGCTACGTCCCCGACGAATGGCAGGACGGAACCCAGATTTCCGGCGACGGCGACCCGCCGTCGCTGGAAACGACCATCGCCCTCTTCGAGAGCCAGAGCTAACACGTGCGGACGGTGGCATGAAACCACCCGCTTGGCACCCTTCAGGGTTTCTGGCCGCCGCCGGCCAGACGTCCACTCGTCTGGAGTCGGCGACTACATCAGCCGCGCTCGCTCGCGGAGCTGTGGGCGCAGCCCCCGGCCTCCCCTAGCCACCGTCCCGCACGCTGATCATGATCGCGGCAGGCATACCGGGCGACCGTCACCGGGCAGCGTGCATAGTCCTCGGGCAGGAGACGCCTCGCCACCATGCCCTGGAATACCTCGGCTGGCGCGATAATTCCTGCTCCCTGGCTGGCCAGTGCCGTGGCGGACCGTTCGAAGAC
The DNA here is from genome assembly GCA_036509215.1 of Trebonia sp. Classification (GTDB taxonomy): domain Bacteria; phylum Actinomycetota; class Actinomycetes; order Streptosporangiales; family Streptosporangiaceae; genus Trebonia. The sequence goes on along the minus strand of DATCGA010000006.1, from coordinate 27,940 downwards.
CTTCACCTCGTGGCCCGCTCTCGACAGTTCCACGGCTACGGCGCAGCCCGCCACCGAGCCGCCTACTACCGCAATCCGGAATCTATTCGACATCCCATCTCCTCTGGTCTCTGCGTGAAGCGCCGGGTGACCACACTCACAACAGGTCGCCGCAGGCCCGGCAGGTACCTGGCAGTGACCTGCTAGGTACCTGGAGCCGGCCATGGCCGCCCGCACGGCCCTGTGCAGCAGTGCCATCGCGTCGTCCATCGAGACGCCGGCCGACACTTCGACTGCGTTCGCGGCCGCCCTGCCCTCCCCGCTCCTGACCTGGGCGACCACCGTGTCGCGCCACGCCGCAGCCCCCGGCGCGGCCGAGGTCCGCCTGCCGCTGGTTGCCGGCGATGACGCCGGCCTGGTAGCTGATGACCGCCTGCACGAGCTCGTCCCTGCCGGGAAAGCAGTGATACATCTGCGACCCGCTCACACCCGCCGCCTTGACGTCACCGAGAGTGGTACCCGCCACGCCCCGCTCGCAGATCAGCCGCGATCAGCCGCGCAGCCGCATCCACGATCCGCGCGCGGGCCCGCTCCCCTTGGCGGTGAGCCTCGGCCGGCCCTGCTCCTCGCTTCACCCTCGTCGGCGACTGTGGCGATCGCATCCCCGGCGCGATCAGCGCAGAAACGGTCGAACCCGGCTCTACGGACCGGGCCGGCCGCTCCATAGTTGTACGTGCCCCCCGGGGGATCCGGACCAGTCCTCCGACGGTTCGTCCGCGTGCGTTCCCGTGTTGGGCTGGCCTGAGGTTCCGACGCTTCGGACGCCGCGAGGTTTGTCTACCCGGATCGGCGAGTCCCGCGTGTTGCGGCACGCGGACCGCTGCGCGCGATGCTGACAGCTTCGCAGGTCGAGGGAAGGAGACCGTCCTTCATAGTGTCGGCGATGGCTGTCGCGGAGGAGGATGTGCTGCCTGGCAGTTACTTACTGGTCCACCGTCCTTATCGGGGCTGGGGCTGAGTATTCAGCACGGTCAGGCAGCGGCGGCGCGGGCGTTGATCTCGAGGGTCAGGTAGCGGCCGGCCATACCCTTCATCTTGGTGATCCCGTGGGCGTAGCGATCGACCTTGCCGGTGGCGCGAAGCGTCAGTCCGGTGGTATCGGCGGATGACTCGACGACCGTCAATTCGACAGGTGCCGCCGTTCCGCGAGCGGTGATTTTCCCGCGAAGGAGCCAGCGGTCTCCGTCAAGCACGAGCTCGGTCGAGGTGAACCGGATCTCGGGGTGGGCCTCGGCGTCGAGGAACTTCGCGGACTTGACCTGCCCATCCCGCATGGGGCTCGCCGTGTCGAAACTGTGCGCGGAAGCCGCTGCCTCTACGTGTGAGGAACTCACCGGCTCGGTGATGACGATCTGTCCGGACACGAGCGAGAACTTGCCGGTGACAGTCCCCAATCCGAACATGTGCTTTGTGGTGACGGCAATGCTGGAACCTTCTGGATCGATTTGGTAGATGCCGGCCTTCGGAGTCTCAATCGCGGAACTGGGAACGCTCATTGCAGGTCCTTTCGCATTTCAGACGGTAGGCGGGGCGAGGAGTTCTTGAGGCACTCACTGCGGTGCGTAGGGCGTCAGGGGAAGCGGCCCGTCCGGAGCCGTCCGTGCTGTGCCTGCTACAGCTGTCCTGATGAGGATCGACTATCGGGCACGGACGGGCTTCGGGCGGGAACGGGTTTAGTTGCGGGTCGGTGGGACGTCGGGGCGGTCGAGGATTTCGATGTACTCGAAGGTGGCCACGCCGTGGACGACGAATGGGAGGTCGGCCATCCGCTTCTGGGCGCCGGCCGTGTCGGTGTCGTTGAGTACCAGGATGGGGCCTGAGCGGTCGGCCTTGAGGTAGACGTCCTTCAGGGCGCCCTCCTGAAACCATCTGGCTACGACCTCGCCCTCTTCGGGGAGGTGCTGCTGGAAATCCTGGGTGGTGAGCGTTCCGACGGCAAGCACGTGCATGAACTTCTCCTTTGGTTACTCGAGTGGAGCGGTCCGGCCGCTGCACTTCCTTGACGGACTGCTCGCGGTAAACCTGACCGCGAATGAAGTCGTTTCTCTGCCTTTCGTATTACTGCGTGGATGACACTGGGCCGCTTGGGTCCGGCTGCGCGCCGGTCCCCGTCTCATCCGGACGCACCGATCGCCACCGTCTAGCCCTTGGAGCTGATGCCGGGTGCGTCGTGACCAAAGCCAGACCCGCCTCCTTCCGGCCGCTCTAGCCAGTGGGCGCGACCTTGGAGTCGCGAGCGAGCGAGTCAATCCAACGCTCGAGGCGGCGCCCCTCGCGGACCATCAGCTCGGGATCACGAAACGTGTTCGCGAGGAGCGCGATCCCCTCGTATGACGCCAGCAGGGCGAACGCCAAGTCGCGAGCGTCGCGCCTGCCCATCGCCTTGAACTGCTGCTCGATCCAGGCGACCGGCGTGTGCATGAGCTCTCTGCAGGCTTGAGCGAGGTCGTTATCTTGCTTGTCGAGTTCCGAGCACAAGCTCCCTCTCGGGCAGCCGTACAGCGCCACCTGATCGGGGTGCGACACGAGCAGCCGGACAAGCGTCTTCAGGCGAGCCCTAGGGGTACGGTGCTGCTGCTCGAGCCACGACAGCCGCTCACGGCTGTCTTGGGCGTAGGAGTCGATTGCAGCGGCGACGAGTTCGTCTTTGGACTTGAAGTAGTAGTAGACGTTGCCGACCGGCACGTCGGAGGCCTCCGCGATATCCGCGATGGTCGTGGCCTCGACTCCTTGGCGGTAAATCGTTTCGCGCGCGCCGGCTACCAGGCGGTCTCGTTTCCCGGGCCTCTCGCCTGTCACAGAGGCACTCATTGCTCGTCCTTTCCCGTGCCGGGCGGTGCCCGGTGGAACCGCCCGGCTGACCCGCGGCCCATTTTCAAGACGCTGGAGGGTTAGTCAGCTAACTAGCCTAGCACTGCGGCGGCACCGTATGCGCCAGCGGTTTGGATCGCTCCTGGTTTCAAGGTGCAGCCAGCCGACGGCGCGTTCCGTCGGCTGGCTTGCCGGGACGAGGGTCCCGGGCAGCGCGCTTCTGCGATGCGCCGGAACAGCCGTGCCCTCCGCGGCGCGGCCCGGTAACCCGGGGAGTTCTGCTCAGCCTGCTGAGAGATGAGGTGCTTGTGGTGCCGGTCCGCTAGCCACGGGGACGGGCAAGGGCTGGTTGTCGTCCGCGCCTGGGGCCATGTCGACGACCCGCACGTTGGTCGACCGCAATGCGATCGCCGCAGCGATCACGAGTGCGATGCTGGCGCCGAGCAGTCCTCGCTGGAAGCCAAGCGTGAGCGCCTCGGGCGGTTGGGCGTGCGTCGCGAGTAGGTGGTTGGTGCGGCCCGTGGCGAGCGAGACGAAGACGGCGAGCCCCAGCGCGCCCCCGAGCTGGAAGGAAGCGGTGATCAGCGACGCGGCGAGTCCGGCCTTGTCGGCGGGCACGCCCCCGTTGGCGGCATTCTGAACGCCCACCAGCACGAGGCCGACGCCGGCCCCCATGAGTACGATTCCCGGAAGGAGGTCTGGCAGGTAGGTGAAGCCGTGCACCGGTAGCCGGGAAAGCCAGAACACTCCCGCGGCGCCCAGCAGCGCGCCTCCGGCGATAAGCGGCCGGGTGCCGATCTTCGGGATCGCTTTCGTCGCCGCGCCCGCTCCGACGGCGGCGCCCACCGTAACCGGCAGGTAGCACAGGCCAGCGCGGATCGCCGAGTAGTGGAGCACTTCCTCCATATAGAGCGTGACGAGGAAGAACATCGTGTAGAAGCCGGCCATCGCAAGAATCTGGGTGACATCGGCCGCCCCGAGGCCCTTGATCTTGAACAGCGACAGAGGCACGAGCGGGTTGCTATGGCGCTGCTCGTTGAACACGAACAGGACGACAAGCGCAAGGGCGCCTGCGAGCTCCCCGAGAGTCCGGGCAGTGCCCCAGCCGACGCTGGGGGCGTTCACCAGGACGTAGACCAGGAGAAGCATGCCGCCCGTGATGAGGCCAGCGCCGACCGTGTCGAAGTCCCGCAGCGGCGGCGCCTTAGGCCGTTCGCCATCGATGAGCCGGAACGACGCGGCAAGGATGACCGCTACGACCGGGAGGTTGACGAAGAAAACCCACCGCCAGCTCGCCTCGGTCGTGAGCACGCCACCGAAGATCACTCCGGCGGCGCCCGACAGGGCGCCGACACCACCCCAGGCGCCAAGCGCTTTGACCCGATCGCCGCGGGTGTGAAACGACGTCGTCAGGATGGAAAGCGCCGCGGGCGTCATCATCGCCGCGCCGACACCCTGAACCAGCCGACCCCCGATCAGCACTCCTTCGCTTCCGGCCAGACCGCACACGAGCGACGAGATCCCGAACAGCGACGTCCCCGCGACAAGCAGGCGCCGCCGGCCGAGCAGATCAGCCGAGCGGCCGCCGAGCAGCAAGAACCCGCCGTAGGTGAGCAGGTACGCGCTCGCGACCCACTGCAGGCTCTGGACCGAGAAGCCCAGATGAGCCCGGATCTCCGGTAGCGCGATATTCACGATGGACGCATCGAGAAGATCGATGAACCCGACCGCGCACAGCAGGACAAGGGTGAGCTTGCCGCGACGCGTCACGAGAAAAGACGGTGGAGCTGATGTTGCCTGTATAGCTGCCATGGGAGAGAGGCCTCCAGATCGCTTCGGTTAGTTACCTGGCTAACTAATCATGTCGACTATGACCTGTCAAGTTGGTTCGCTAACTTCTGTCAAGCTAGCTCGCTAACTAAGGACGACATGGCGAACGCCGGCCAAGCCGCCGCCGGCCTCGGGCTTGCCGCAGCTCTGGCTGACATCTCTTGTGAGGGAGGCGGTCCCTCCGAAGGATGTCTTCGTGCCGAGGAAGTTCCCTCCGGAGTTCAAGCGTGACGTCGTCACCGTCGCTCGTCCTGGTGACCTGTCTGTCAACGAGGTCGCGGCCGACTTCGGCGTCGCGCCCGAGACGGTGCGTCGCTGGATGCGCCAGGCCGACGTCGATGACGGTGTCAAAGACGGCCTGACCTCAAGCGAGCAGTCCGAGATCGTGCAGCTGCGCCGGACCAGCCGCGGGCTCGAGATGGAGAACGAGATCCTGTGCCGGGCGGCCTACTTCACCAAGGACGCTCTCCCGAAATGACCTACCCGCTGGTCCAGGAGCTGGCCGCCGAGGGCATCCCGGTGCGGTTGACCTGCGGGGTCCTCGGGTTCAGCCTGCAGGCGTTCTGCAAGTGGCAGGCCAACCCGGTCACCGGGCGGGAGCGGACCGACGCGCACCTCACCAGCGCGCTTGTCGCATGGATGGGCCGGATCCGGCTATCGGGCTCCAGAGGGTTCCAGCAAGGCGGCGATCATGGCCGCGGCGTGCCAGCGTTCGAACGCGCGGTGGCTCCAGCCACGCTCTTCCACCAGGCGCCGGTAGTTCGAGGGCTGGATCTGCACCCATAGCATGTCGGCCGCAGCCTCATGCAGGACCGCGACGCCGTGCCCCGCGCGGCGGGCGACCTCGCCCCCACCCGGTCTTCGGCAGGTGCAGGTCCGCCTCGCGGAGCATAACCGCCTCCACGGGCGCAGCGCCGCGTAGTAAAGGCAGGCGAAGAACGTCTCCAGGCGCTCTCCCCGCAGCCCCAGCCGCCCGGCGGCGTTCAGGAGCGTTTCGGCCTGGGCGGGGCTGACGACGACCCGCCGGTCCACGCTCTGGGCGACGGCGGGGGCGGTCCACTGGATCCGGTCGACCGGGTTCGAGCCGAGGAGCCCGAGTTCGACGGCGTGCCGAGGGCGTTGTAGAACACCGACCGCTTGCGCCGCTGGGTCGACCCTGCCGCCGGCTTCCCGGCCAGGGTCCTGGCGCAGGCGGCCAGCGCCAGCCGCACGGTCGCGGTCTCTTCCAGGTCGGTGACCGGGAGCGAGGCGTGTTCCGCCCACCCGAGGGCGGCGGCGATCTTGGGCGGCGGGGTGATGTCGCGGGTGGCGGGGTTGAACGCTCAGGCGAACAGCGCCTGCCGCAGCACCCTCAGCTCGGGAGCGCCCGGCTCCTTCGTGGCGAGGGCGATCGTGACGGTGACCAGGGCCTCCGGCGTGCCGACTCGGCCGGGTGCCGCTGCCGCATGGCACCAGGGCCGCGCCGGGTGATGGCTGCCCTGGGTGTCCCCTGCCGAGGCTGTCCTGGCGCCAGGCCGGGACGGAAGGGGCTACAGGTCATTCCCGGCGTAGGAGAGGTTGAAGCTCTTGTTGGCGAGGGGGAAGTCCGGGACGATCGTGTCGGCGAGGGCGACGGACAGCGCGGGCCAGTTGAGGAACGAGGGATCGACGATCTTGCAGCGGGTCAGCTTGCCGGAGGGACTGACCTCGACGCGGTGCACGGTGCTTCCGCGCCAGCCTTCAACGATCCCCAGCCCGGTACCGGCGCGGTGCGGCACCTGCGGCGCCGCGGCGCTGAGCGCGCTGGCCTGCCCGGCGAGCTCACCGACGAGGGCGAGAGATGCGCGTGCCTCCTCGACCCGGACGGTGAACCGGGCCAGGACATCTCCCCCAGGCTGCCCGGCAGGGCGGAATCCGCTGCCGAGGCCGACGAAGGGGTGCGCGATCCGCGCGTCGAGGGTGAGCCCGGAGGCGCGGGCGGCGACGCCGAGTGCGCCGATCCCGGCCGCGTCCGCGCCGGAGAGCACGGCTGTGCCCCTGAAACGGTCCATGACGACGGTGTTGGAGGTGGCAAGCGAGACAACGTCGTCGAAGCGCTGCCTGATCTCGGCGAGTTCGGCAGCAGCGGGGAGCCGCCGGACGGCGGTGTGGCCGGGCCGGATCGCGTCGCGGAGCAGGCGGTGGCCGGTGATCTCGGCGTTGAGGCGCAGCAGCTTCTCGCGGAGGGTCAGGGCCCGTGCCTGGGCGAGGCCGAAGCCGACGTCGTTGCACAGCGCGCCGATGTCGGCGACATGGTTGTAGAGGCGCTCGAGTTCGAGCAGCATCGCCCGGAGCCGGGCCCCGCCCTCCGGGACCGGGATCTGGCAGGCGTCCTCAACCGCGAGGCAGAAGGCGAGGTTGTGCGCTACCGCGCTGTCACCGGAGACGCACTCGGCTAGCCGCACCGCGGCCTGCGGGTCCTGGCCCTCGAAGAGGCGCTCGATGCCGCGGTGCACGAACCACAGCCGGGCCTTCATCTTCAGGATCGTCTCCCCGACGACCGAGAACCGGAAGTGCCCTGGCTCGATGAGCCCGGCATGCACGGGGCCGACCGGGATCTCGTACACCCCGGGTCCGTCGACCTTCACGAACGGGAACGGCCCGGCATCGGTGCGCATCGGCGGCATCGGCCCGGCCTGGTGGCGCATGGGGTGCCACCCTTCCGGCCAGTGCTGGTGCAGGACCAGGGGCCGCAGGAAGGGGTGCCCTTCCGGGACGATGCCGAACAGGTCGTGGATCTCGCGCTCGAACCGGCTGGCCGGGAACGAGAGATGGGCGAGGGAGGGAACGACGGGGCATGCGGGATCGAGCCGCACTTCCAGCTCGACGCGCCGGTCCGGCGGCCCGGCGCAGAACACGTAGACGACCCGGAGCGCGCGGTCATCGTCGTGGGCGGCGATCGCGGCGAGCCGGTAGCCGGCGGCGAGCAGCCGCGCCGCCTCGGCGGCCAGCTCCCCGGCCGTGACCGGGATGACCTGGCGCGCGGCTTCGGTTCCGGAGGCCGGGTTCATGAGGCGACGACCTGCGCCGCCGCGTGCAGGAGCGGCTGAAGGGGCCAGGCGGACACGCCGAGGAAGGCGCAGGCGAGCAGGCCGGCGACGAGCGGGACGGCGACGGCCCGCGGGATGGCCGCGCGGCTGCCCTGGGCCGGTGCCTCGCCGAGGAGGAGGTGACGGCCGTGGGCCATCACCGCGGCGAAGATGACCGCCATGCACACCAGGGCGATCGCCGCCGCCCAGCCGAGGCCGGCGGCGACCTCGGCGCGCAGCATGTTCAGCTCGCTGGCGAACAGGCTGAACGGCGGCAGGCCCAGCAGGGCCACCAGGCCGAAGCCGAATATCCCGCCGAGCACCGGCCGGCGGGACAGCAGGGCGGGCACCTTCGAGATCTCGCTGGTGCCCTCGGCGAGCAGGATCTCGCCGGAGGCCAGGAACAGCACGCCCTTGGCGAGCCCGTGGCCGAGGATGTGCAGCAGGACCGCGGCGATCGCCAGCTGGCTCCCGGCCGCGGCGCCGAGCGCGATCAGGCCCATGTGCTCGATGCTGTGGTAGGCGAGCATCCGCTTGTAGTCCCGCTGGGCGATCAGCAGCGACGCCGCGACTACCAGGGACGCCAGGCCCGCCACGACGAGAAGGGCCCGCGGGTACCCGGGCCCGAGAGTGCCGTCCGCGATCGCCTTGAAGCGCAGCAGCGCGTAGAACGCGACGGTGAGCAGGACCCCCGACATCAGCGCGGAAACGGGGGCGGGGGCCTGGCTGTGGGCGTCCGGCAGCCAGCTGTGCATCGGGGCGAGCCCTACCTTCGTCCCGTACCCGAGGACGATGAGCCCCATCGCCAGGCGCACCACGCCCGGGTCGAGGCGATGCGAGGCGGCCATCAGCGCGGTCCAGTCCAGCGACCCGGCCGGGTGGCCGCTGGCGTGCAGGGCCGCGAAGTAGAACAGCGCGGTTCCCAGGAACGCGAGCGCGATGCCCGCCGAGCAGAGCACAACGTACTTCCAGGACGCCTCCAGCGCCCCGTCGGTCCTGCGGTGGCCGACCAGGAAGGTGGTGGCGATCGTGGTGGCTTCCACCGCCACCCACATCACGCCGAGGCTGGCCGCGAGGACCGCGAGGAGCATGCAGGTCACGAACGCCTGGACCAGTGCCGTGTACAGCGCGGCGTGGCGGGCGGTGCAGGCGCCCCGCGCGATCTCGGCGTTCAGGTAGCGGACTGACTGCGACGAGGCGAGGACGGCGATCACGCCGATGACGACGACCATGAACGCGCTGAGCGCATCGGCCCGCAGGACCCCGCCGCCGGCCACGGCCGGGTGACCACGGGTGACGCCGGCGGCGAGGATGGCGCCCAGGACCAGGACGGCTCCGTTGGCGGCCACTGCGACCCACCCGGCCCAGGGCCGCCACGGCACGGCGGCGGCGACGGTCCCGGCGGCGAGCGGCACGGCAAGGATGGCGTAGATCAGCATCAGTCGTGCAGCTCCCGGAGCTGGTCGAGGTCGAAGGGGCCAAGCCGGGCGCGCATCGTGGTCGCGAGGACCCACAGGACCACGACGACGAGCAGGACATCCAGGAACGCCCCGAGCTCCACCAGCAGCGGCAAGCCGGCTGTGAGCAGGAACGTGACAAGCGCAACCCCGTTGTCGACCAGCAGCAGCCCGGTGATCGCGGAGACCGCCTTGCGCCTGGTCGCCAGCATGAAGAAGCCGATCAGGACGGTGGCCAGGCCGAGCGGCGCGAGGCTGGCGGCGGTGCCGGGGGCCAGCGCGGTGATCTTGCCGCTGGCCAGGTAGGCGAGAACGATGAGCACGGCGGCGGCGAGCAGGGACGCCGGCACGTTGAGCAGCGGCGCGGTTTCCCGGCTCCCCGGGTCGCGGCGCACGATCCGCCTGAGCAGGGCCGGGATGATCAGGCCCTTGGCGGCAAGCACCAGGGCGGCGGTGACGCCCAGGCCGATGTCGCGGAAATGGACGGCGAGCACTGCGGCCACCGCACCCAGCGCTATCCCCTGCAGGGCCAGGACGGAGACGACCGCGCGCAGGTCACGGCGCCACAGCGTGGCCACGGCGCACGCGAGCACGACCCCGGCGGCCAGGCCGAGCGGCCCGGTGTAGGCGGATCCGGTCACGGCAGGACCAGCCCCGTGACGACGGCGAGAACGGACAGGACGAACGCGGCCGACAGGATCTCGGGGACGCGGAACAGGCGCAGCTTCGCCGCCGAGACCTCCGCGACGGCGATCACCCCCGCGATCGCGCCCGTCTTGGCCGCGAGCACGGTGAGGCCGAGCACGAGGCGCGGGATGCTTCCCATCGCGGCGATGCCCCACGGGAAGAACAGGTTCGACAGCAGGGACAGCAGCAGGCCCAGGCGCATCATCCCGCCGAGCGTGACGAGCGCGAGCTCAGGCCCCGCGTACTCCAGGATCATCGCCTCGTGGATCATCGTCAGCTCAAGGTGAGTGGACGGGTTGTCGACCGGGATCCGGCCAGCCTCGGCGAGCACCACGATGACCAGGGCAGCCAGGGCGAGCACCCGCTCCGGGGTCGCCACCCATCCCGGGTGGGCGAGGGTCGCCGAGACGATCCCCGGCAGGTTCGAGGTCCCGGCCTGGATGGAAAGGGCAAGCAGCGCGACGAGCAGGGCGGGCTCGGCGAGCGCCCCGATCGTCATCGCCCGGCTCGCCCCCATCCCCCCGAACGCGGTGCCCGCGTCGAGCCCGGCGAGCGCGACCGCCACCGAGCCGAGCAGGAGCAGGAAGACCATGACGAACGCATCCGACGTGCGGCCCAGCGCGGGCCCGGTCGAGACGAGCGGCGCGATGACTACGGCGGCTGCCGTGGAGGCGATGAGGACCAGCGGGGCGAGCGGCAGGACCACGCTGGAGTACCCGGCGTGGATGCGCTCCTTCCCCAAGAGTTTCCACAGGTCCAGCAGGGGCTGGCGGACGGGGGCGCCGGCACGCCCCTCAGCCCTGGCCCGCACTTTCGCCATGAGCCCGTAAAGGAGCGGCCCGCCGGCAACCGCGGCGCCGAGCTGGATGGCCGACACGCCGGCCGAGGCCAGGAGCGAGGCGCTCACGCGAGCACAACCAGCAGGATGACAAGGGCGGCGAACCCGTAGGCGAGGTAGCGGTGCACGCTCCCGTTTTGGGCGCGCCGCGCCACCTCGCCCCAGCGCCGGACCCCGGCGATCAGCGGCCGGTAAGCGCCGCGCTCGACGGCGTCGTCGATCCGGCTGCGGTAGGTGACCGCCTGCTCGAAGTAGCGTGATTCGGCGAGGTGGGAGACATCGAGGTCGCGGTCGGGGCGCAGCACGTCGTCGAAGACGCGCTGCAGCGGCTCGGCGAACGACGTCGCCGTGTACTGCATCCGCGCGGTCTGCAGCTCCCGGCCGCAGCCCCAGGCCTCGGCGCGCCGTGCCCGGTGCCCGCGTTCTGCCCCGGCGCGGGCACGGAGGCGGACAAGCCCCCAGGCGAGGACAAGCCCGGCCAGCAGCACCGCCGCCAGCAGCGCCGGCTGGATCACGTCGGTGCTGCCGGCGATCGCCAGGCTCGCGCCCGCGCGCAGTGGATCCGGGACGGCGCCTCCAGCCACGGGGCGGCCCAGCGCGGTGCCCGCCGCCCTGGCCAGCAGCGGCACGACGGCACCGGGGACCACGCCCAGAACCAGGCACGGCACGGCCAGCATCGCCGTGCCGGCCAGCATCGCCGGGCCGACCTCGCCCGCCGCCGCGGCCGAGGGCGTGCGGGGCTGGCCGAGGAAGCCGATGCCGAAGGCCTTCACGAACGCGGCGGCGGTCAGGCCCCCGGTGAGCGCGAGCGCCGCCACGCCGGCCAGCAGCGCGGTCGCCGTCGCCGCGCCGTGCGCGGTAAAGCCGCGCAGGAAGCCCTGCAGCAGCAGCCACTCGCTCGCGAAGCCACTGAACGGCGGCAGGGCGCAGATCGACAGCGCGCCGATCCCGAACAGCGTCGTGGTCACCGGGAGCCGGCGCAGCAGCCCGCCGAGACTGTCCAGGTCGCGGGTGCCGGCCGCGCGCTGGACCGATCCCGCGGCCAGGAACAGGCATCCCTTGAACGCCGAGTGGTTCACCAGCTGGAACAGCGCCGCGATCATGGCGAGCGCGGCGGGCACGCGGTGCCCCGTGACGGCGAGGGCGCCCGCGGCGCCGACGCCGGTCAGCACCAGCCCCATGTTGTCGACCGTGGAGTAGGCGAGCAGGCGCTTGAGGTCCGCGCTCGCCGCCGCGTGGATGCCGCCGAACAGCGCCGAGGCGACTCCGAGGCCGGCCACGGCCAGCCACCACCACAGCTCGCCACCGCCGAGGAGCCCGTCGCCGGTCCGCACGATGCCGTAGACACCGAGGTTCACCATGGCGCCCGACATGAGCGCGGACACCGGGCCGGGCGCCTCAGGGTGGGCACGCGGCAGCCAGACGTGCAGTGGCACCGCCCCCGCCTTCGACCCGAAGCCGGCCAGGGCGAGGACGAACGCGAGGGACCGGACCGCGGGCGGGATCCCGCCCGCGTGGGCCTGGATGGCGGCGAAGGACTGGCCGCCGGCGTGCGCGCCGAGCAGGACGAGCGCGAGCAGGATCGCGGCGGCCCCGGCGTGGGTCATCACCGCGTACCACTGGGCCGCGTCCCGGGCCTCGCGCCGCCGGTGGCCGGTGAGCAGCAGCAGCAGCGACGACAGCGCCATCAGCTCCCAGGCGGCCATGAACGTCGTGAAGCTCGCCGCCGCCGGCACCAGCAGCAGGCTCGTGACGAACAGCGGCAGCAGCCCGGTCGCGGCCCGGCTCCCGCCGCCGCGGGCCGCGTAGCCGACGGCGTAGCAGCTGGCCGCCGCGCCGACCACGGCGGCCGTGATGACGAAGACCGCGCCCAGCGGGTCCAGGGACAGCGTTGCCCCCGTCAGCGGCAGGATCTGCGCAGAGCTGGCCGTGACGGTGACCCCGGAGGCCAGCACCCTGGCCGCCGCGGCGAACGCCGCGGTGCAGGCGCCCGCGGTGAGCAGCGCCGCCACGCCCCCCCGGGCCCGGGGGGGCAGCGCCGCCCCGGCCAGGGAACCGGCGGCTCCCAGCCCCAGGGCGCCGAGGAAGAGGGCGGCGCTCACCGGCCGGTCAGCGTGCGCAGCGCCTGGGTGATAGCCACCGGGCCGGGCGGGCAGCCGGGAATGGCCACGTCAGGGGCGGCGAGCGGGCCGGCGCTGTCCGCAACGCCGTACCCGCCGGCGAACGGCCCGCCGCCCAGCGCGCAGTCACCGCAGGCAACCACCACCCGCGGTTCCGGTACAGCGTCCAGGGTCTTCTCCAGCGGGACCGCCATGTTCCGCGTCACGACCCCGGTGACCAGGACCCCGTCGGCGTGCCGGGGCGAGGCGACCAGGCGGGCACCGAAACGCTCCGCGTCATACACCGGGCCGAAAGCCGAGGCGATCTCCAGCTCGCAGCCGTTGCACGACCCCGCGTCCACGTGACGCAGCTGCATCGAGCCAGGGAAACGCGCCCCGCCCGGCAGGCCCGGCGGGCGGGGAAGGCGCTCAGTCACCGGACGCGAGAAAAGCGACCGCAGCAAGGGGAGGAGTTGCACGATTGAGAAAGTTATCATGTCAGCAGATGCAAGCCTGCACCGGCAGGCATCAGGCGCCCAGAAAGCGCCGAGGACACGAGGGTGACCGAGCGGGCCGCCCGGGGCCGAAGTCAAGAAGGAAGTGGCATTGCCGGGCAACGCTGACCAGGCACGGATGGCTGAGCCGTTTCGCCCCGGCGAGCTGCTCGACCAGTCGCTGACCGCTGCGCTCGGGCCAGTCGACGACCTCACCGGCGAGGCGATCGCCGGGATCTGCAACGACGCACTGGACGCTGTCCTGGGCCCGGCAGTCGTGCGCGAGCTGTCCGCGGACCGGCGGCTGCTGCCCGTGATCGCGCCCTGGGTACTGGACCTCGCCCGCGGCCTGCAGTACCACAGCCGCCACGGCAGCCCCGAACCGCGTACCATCAGCCTGCTGGCCCAGCTCGGCGGGCCGCGCGTTCCCGCCGCCGAAGCCGCGCGGCTGGCGGAGACCGTCGACCTCGCCGCGGTGCTGACCGTGGGCCGCGTCCTAGAGCAGGTTCTCGGCCCCGGCGCCGGCGCCGGGGACCCGCGGGCGAACGATGCGGCCGCGCCGTGGCTGGCCGGGCTGAAGCTAGGCTCCCGCATCCATCTGGTGCAGGAGCTGCTGCGGCTCCTGCCGCCGGGCACAGGCGGCCGGCCCTGACCTCAGGGGCCTGCCGGCCTTATCGGGTCAGCGCGGGGAGGCCCGCAGGTCGTCGAGCAGCTCGGCCTGCCCGGACAGCACCTCGGTGAGGATCAGCCGCGCCACCGCCAGCAGCTCGACCACGTGCGAGTTGGCCAGCGAGTAACACACGCTGGAGCCTTCCTTGCGAGACGTGACCAGGCCGGCGCGGCGCAGCACCGCGAGCTGCTGCGACAGGTGCGCAGGCTCAAGACCCACCTCCGGGAGCATCTCGGCCACCACGTAGTCCCGCTCGCTGAGCAGCTCCAGCACCCGGATCCGGGCCGGATGGCCCAGCGTCTTGAAGAACTCCGCCTTCAGCTGGTACAGCGGCGTACTCACCCAGCAGCCTCCCTAGCCCGGCGCTTCGCACGGCCCGGCTAAGCCCGGCCTCGGACGCGGTGCCAGGCTCAGCAATTAACAATGTTAGCAACAATCCGGGGACGGGCCCCCTGAAACGCCAGGCCGCAGCCGCGGCATCACCGCCTACCGGGCACCGCTGCGGGACCTAGCCGGCCCGGCCGGCGTAGTCGGCCGCCGGCTCGCCCGTGCCGCCGACTGCCGCCGGCTGCCCGTCTGACAGGATCACGCGAGCCCCGGCGGGCATCTCCCCGCCGCCCCCTACGGCCTCCGGCCAGGGGGCGGCGGCGGGACCTCCGCTACCCGGCCGGAGGCCGGGGCCAGGCTCACGCGCCGCCAGGAAGACCGCGGCCAGCATCACCGCCACCGTGACGAGAACAACCACGATCATGATGAGTATCGCTGCGAGCGACATGGACGTATGCGGGTCAGTCATGCGGTGCCCTTTCTACGGTCGCCAGCCGGGATGACGCCCCGGTCGGGGTAACGGACAGCAGCACTGCAGCGCCGGCGATCAGCACGCCTCCCGCCGCGGCCCTGCGGTGTAGCGAGAATCACACGCCTGATCTGCTCCGGGCATGGCAGGCCGCAGCAGAATTGCATAAATTCTTAATTACGTAGTTTACAAGTTCGTCAATAGCAGATTGCGCCGGCGGTCACGCTGGCGGCCGGATCATGGCCGGCGCGCGTAACCGATGAGGCAGCGAGGACGCTGACAGATGACCCAGGCACCGCAGGGCCCCGGCCAGGACCCGGGCGCAGATCGCCGGGCGCGCGCTCCGCACCGCACCCTGGTGGAAGGCGCCGCAGGTCACCGCGGCCCTGCTCACGCTCTGGGTTACCTACGCGACGGTGCAGGTCCTCGCCGGCCACTACCGGCGGGTCTACTACCGGGCGTTCTGGCGCGCCCCGGCACCTGCCCAGTTCGCGAGCCGCATGCGGCGTACACCGGCGAGACCAGGTTCCGCTGATCATGCAGAACCTGCACCGCTACCTCTTCTGGTCACCGCGATCTCGGTGACCAGCACCTACGAAGCGGCGCAGGCGTTCCGCGGGCCGGACGGGAGCCTTGGCCTCGGCCTCGGCGCGCTGGTCATCCTCGCGAACGTGGTGCCGCTGCGGGGCTGCACGCTCTCGTGCCGCTCCTGCCGGCACATCGCCGGCGGCCGCCTGCGGAACTTGTGCAGGCACCCGGCCCGCTACCGGGCGTGGACGAAGATCTCCTGGCTGAGCCCCCGGCACGTGCAGCTCACCTGGATCACGCTCGGCACGCTGGTGCTGGCCGCCTGTACGCCCTTCTCATGGCCAGCGGGCCATCTCAGATCTCAGGTTCTTCAATTAGGAACAGGCTGTGGTTATGACTGACATGGATCGCTACTCCTACGACGTGGTGGTGATCGGCGCGGGCGGCTCCGGCCTGCGCGCGGCGATCGAGGCACGGCTGCGCGGCAAGAAGACCGCGATCATCTCCAAGTCGCTGTTCGGCAAGGCGCACACCGTGATGGCCGAGGGCGGCTGCGCCGCCGCGATGGGCAACGTCAACCCGAACGACAACTGGCAGGTGCACTTCCGCGACACCATGCGCGGCGGCAAGTTCCTCAACAACCCGCGGATGGCCGAGCTGCACGCCAGGGAGGCCCCGGACCGGGTCTGGGAACTGGAGGCGTGGGGCGCGCTGTTCGACCGGACCCCCGACGGCAAGATAAGCCAGCGGAACTTCGGCGGGCACACCTATCCGCGGCTTGCGCACGTCGGCGACCGGACCGGCCTGGAGATGATCCGCACCCTCCAGCAGAAGATCGTCGCGCTGCAGCAGGAGGACGCCATCGCGCACGGCGACCCCGAGGCGATGATCAAGGTCTTCGCCGAGACCACCATCACCCGGCTGATCACCGGCGACAGCCGGATAGCCGGCGCCTTCGGGTACTACCGGGACACCGGCCGGTTCGTGCTCTTCGAGGCGCCGGCCGTGATACTGGCGACCGGCGGGATCGGCAGGGCGTTCAAGGTCACATCGAACTCCTGGGAGTACACCGGGGACGGGCACGCACTTGCCCTGCTGGCCGGCGCGACGCTGCTGAACATGGAGTTCGTGCAGTTCCACCCCACCCACATGGTCTGGCCGCCGTCGGTGGCCGGCCTGCTGGTCACCGAGTCGGTCCGCGGCGACGGCGGGGTGCTGCGGAACTCCGAGGGCCAGCGGTTCATGTTCAACTACGTGCCGGACGTGTTCCGCTCCATGTACGCGGAGACCGAGGACGAGGCCGACCGCTGGTACACCGACCAGGCCAATAACCGGCGCCCGCCCGAGCTGCTGCCCCGCGACGAGGTGGCCAGGTCCATCAACGCCGAGGTCAAGGCCGGGCGGGGCTCGCCGCGCGGAGGCGTCTTCCTCGACATCGCCTCCCGGCTGCCCGCCGGGGAGATCCTGCGCAAGCTGCCCTCGATGCACCACCAGTTCCTGGAGCTGGCCGGCGTGGACATCACCCGGGAGCCGATGGAGGTCGGCCCCGCCCAGCACTACATGATGGGCGGGATCGAGGTGGACCCCGACACTGGCGCGGCGCAGCCGCCCGGGCTGTTCGCAGCGGGCGAGGTGTCCGGAGGCATGCACGGCTCCAACCGGCTCGGCGGCAACTCGCTGTCCGACCTGCTGGTCTTCGGGCGACGGGCAGGCGCGGGCGCTGCCGACTACCTGGACGGCCCCGGCGGCATCCGGCCGACCATCTACGGCGAGGACCTGGCAGCGGCCCGGACGGAGGCCCTCACCCCGCTGGCCCGATCCGTCGGCGAGAACCCTTACACGGTCCACGCCGAGATTCAGCAGACCATGAGCGACCTGGTCGGCATCATCCGAAGGGAAAGCGAGATCGAGGGCGCGCTCTCCGACCTGGGCAAGCTGCGCGAGCGCGCCGCCGACGTCAGCGCGGAGGGCTGCACCGCCTACAACCCCGGCTGGCACCTGGCCCTGGACCTGCGCAACATCCTGCTGATCGCCGAGTGCGTGGCGCTCGCCGCGCTCGAGCGCCAGGAGTCACGTGGCGGCCATACCCGCGAGGACTACCCGCAGATGTCACCGGAATGGCGCAAGATCAACCTCATCTGCTCACTGGACGGAGACCGGGTGACCCTGCGCCAGCAGCCCATCCCGGCGATCCGGCCCGACCTGCTGGCCCTGTTCGACCGGGCCGAGCTGAGCAAGTACATGACCGAAGACGAGCTACCCGGGCTGCCGGAGGAGAACCACTGATGAGCACAGGCATCTCTCCGGGCCTGGCGCGGCGACGCGGGCCTGGTGCGCTCGCCGGCTTCCATGTTCGAGGTCAGCGAGGGCGATGTCGTCCTCTACGTGCTGCACCGGCTCCAGGCCACCCAGGCGGTGACCTGGCCATCCGGTGGAACTGCAAGATCGGCAAGGTCGTGTTCGATGGAGATCAACGGAAGCCCCCGGCCAGCGTGCATGACCCGGATGTCGGCGTTCGCGCCGGAGGAAGTGCTGACAATCACGCCGATGCGGACCCTCCCGGTGATCGGGGACCTGGTACCGGCGTGTCGTTCAACTACGCCAAGGCCCGGCAGATCCCGTCCTTCACACCCGACCCGTCCGTGGGGTCTGGTGAGTTCCGGATGCGGCAGGCCGACGTGGAGCGGTCGCAGGAGTTCCGCAAGTGCATCGAGTGCTACCTGTGCCAGGACATCTGCCACGTCATCCGCGACCGCCAGGAGAACGAGGACGCGTTCGCCGGCCCGCGGTTCCTGATGCGGGTCGCCGAGCTGGAGATGCACCCGGCCGACACCGCCGACCGCCGGGAGATCGCCCGGGACGACTTCGGCCTCGGCTGCTGCAACATCACCAAGTGCTGCACCGAGGTGTGCCGCACCGCCAAGGGCACCCCCAAGTCCCCGGCAAAAAGTAGAAGGGCACGTCCATGCCAGAGCCGGCCTGCGCGGGAGGCGATGCCGGGTGAGACCGGCGGGCGTGTTCGCCAGGCTGCGGTCGGCTCCGACGCGGTCAACGTTTACATCACGCTGACCGCCCGCGCGATGCACCAGGGCTGACAATCGCCCGTACCTCCAGTTCGGAGTCGGCGGGCAACCTGCGCAGGGCCGGCGCTGACTAGGTGATATCGCCCCATGACCGCAGCGGCAGCCGAATGGCCGTGCTCGCTCGGCACCCGGCGATCGTCAGCTTTCTGGACATGGTCCGCGCCGCCCTGGGTGGCGGCTGGAGGAGGTCGGGGTCCGCCCAGGCCTCCCTGGACGGCACGGTCGGGCAGATCCGCGCCGCACACCACGACATCAGGATCCTCGCGGTCACCCAGCCCGGCGCCGGTGCTTCCGCCTTCCCCGCCCTCGAGGTGACCCTGGCCCCCGGTGACCCTTGTCTTGGTCCTCGGACCGGCCGCCGCAGTCCAGGCTGCCGGCTGACCCCGCCGCGCTCCTGCCCCGCACCCGCGCGTCCTCCATGACAGCCAGCATGCCGCAATCGTGACCGGCACGTGCCCTCAGGTCACGCAGCCGCGCCGCACAATGTAACAGTTTGCTGTTGAGTACTAACGGGGCTTCGCCCCAGCCCGTCGAGGCGTGGCTGCGGGTGAGGTGGGCGGAAAGGGCTCCGGCCGGTACGTGACGGTGACACCATGTGTCCCGTATATGACCGCCTGTGGCGGTAGCTGGCCCTTGCGGGCCTGTCCGACCGGAGCCACTGATGACGCTACCCCGTTCCGCCGCCGATGCGCTGGCCCGCCATGTGGTGCTCGAGCTGGAGTGCATCGACCGCGTCTACTGCAACCTGTACGTGCCGAAGCTGCAGCGCGACCTGGGCGTCGTGGGGTTCATCAGGGAGCACCTGGGCAAGCCGGTGGCGTCCACCGCTGTCCTGGCGGAGCGCACCGGGGCGTTCTATGCGGAGGTCAGGTCATTCGCCGGCCGTAACGGCATCCCGCTGGTGGATTTCAGGCCCGGCCAGCGCAAGGACGAGGTGATGCGCGAGCGTCTCGCGCAGTTCCTGGCGGAGGGCCGCACCGAGGGCGTGGTGTTCATCGGCCGGGCGCAGGAGAAGGCGAGCGTGCGGGCCACGACCCGGCGGCGGGACGCGGAGGGGAAGCCCTGCCCGTGGATCGTGCGGGAGAGCCGGGTGGCCGCGCAGTGGCACTTCTACTGCCGCGACGCCTGCGCGGGGCCGTTCTTCCTGAAGTACTGCGGCTACTTCCCGTATAACGCGAAGCTGTGCCGCAACGGCAGCGAGTACGCCAAGGCGATGGCGGCCCGGGCCGGGATCGGGTTCACGCCGCTGGACAACGGGTTCGCCGCCGTCGACGACGCGGCCGCGGCCCGGGAGATCTGCGACGGCTTCGACGAGACTGTCATCTGGGACCTGGCCGCGAAGCGGACCGGGCTCCTGCCGTGCCCGTTCACCGCCGAGGACGCCGCGGCCGGGTACCGGTACGAGGCCTCGGTGCTGCAGGCGGAGTTCTCCCTGACCCAGGTGCCGGGCAAGCCGGTGACCGGGCGGATCTTCTTCGAGCAGGTCATCCGCGACAACCTGGACATCGGGCGGCCGGACAAGGCCGGGCTGATCTTCGGCCGGCGGATCATGCGCAAGGGGCCCCGCGCCACGCCGGGGCAGTTCCGGACCCGGGTCCTCACCGACGGGGTGGTCCCGACGCTGCACGTCGACTGCAGGCACTCGAAGATCAAGCAGTACCACAAGGAAGGGAAGGCGCTGCGCACCGAGACCGCCATCAACGACACCCGCGACTTCCGCATCGGCAAACGGCTGCACAACCTGCCCGCGCTGCGGGCAGCCGGCTTCGCCGCCGCCCGGCGTCTCCTCGACGTCCAGACAATCAGCCACGACCCCGCCGACGGCCAGGAAGCCATCGCCCAGGCCTGCCATCCGCTCACTGCCGAGGCCGGCACCCGCGTCGCGGCCATCCGCCTCGGCGACCCCCGCGCCCACGCCCTGCTCGCCGCCCTGTGCGTCTTGCGGCTCCTTCCCCGCGGCTTCGCCAACCGCGACCTGCGGCCGATCACGGCCCAGCTCCTCGGCGTGCCCGCCGAGACCGTAACCCCGGGGAAGATGACCTACGACCTGCGCCGCCTGCGGATGCACGGCCTCATCGAGCGCATCCCCGGCACCTTCCGCTACCAGGTCACCGGCACCGGCATGACGCACGCGCTGTTCCTCACCCGGCTGCACGACAAGTTCCTGCGCACCGGCCTGGCGGACCTCGCCGCGCCGCCCGGCAGGGACCGAAGCCTCACAGCAGCCAGCCGCGCCTATACCGCCGCCATCGACGACCTCGCCCGGCAAGCCGGCCTCGCCGCCTGACCCAGGCCAGCCGTCAACCCACCATCCCGGCCTGAAAACTCAGGACTTGACTCGAAATTAAGGACCAGGGTCACCCAAGCTTCCTAGGCATGCCAGTTCGAGATCCTCACGGGTGAGGATGGTTCCACGTCCACGGAATGCCTCTATGACGCTGAGCAGCCCGGTAGTAGTCGACCGCGGATACCAGGACCAGGCCGGCGCCCCCCCGAGCCGACTCGGGCTCGGGCTCGGGCCCGTCCAGCATCCCCGGCAGCCGCCCGATCGTCATCCGCACGTGAAATGCCAGCTCGGCCACGCTCCACGGCGGGCACCCGCTGGCGCGGCCGAAGGCGGCGTCATCGACACCCGCCAGCACCGAGGAGAGCCGCTCCGACTCCGCGCCAAACGCCTCAAGGATCATGTCCGCAGTCACGACCAGGCAGCATAAGCGGGCGCCGGGTCGAACCGGGGCGCGCCTCCCGAGTCAGATGATGGCTCGCTGGTCCTTCAGCGCGCCGATCTCGTCCCACGTCAGGCCCAGTTCGAGCAGCACCGCCTCGGTGTGCTCGCCGTGCTCGGGCGCCCGGCTCGGCCGCCCGGGCTGCGAGTCGAACTGGACCGGCGAGGTGACCAGCGGCAGCGACACGCCGTTGCCCATGTCGACCGGGGCAATGTAGCCGTTGGCGCGCACCTGCGGATCATCGTGCACTTCCGAGGGGGTCTGGACCGGCGCCCACTCGCCCGCGAACCCCGCCAGCGCCCGCCGCCAGTACAAGAAGTCATGAGACGCGAAGACAGCATCCAAGATCTCCACGCACGCCCGCGAATGGGCTTGCCGCGACGAAGAGTCCGCGAACCGGGGATCGGACGCCAACTCGGCAGCCCCGAGCCGCCGGCACAGGTCAGGCCAGTGCGGGTCCGGCGCCAGCATCATGAACGCCACGAACCGACCGTCCAAGGTCCGGTAGGTCTGCCACAACGGGTTCCAGAACTCATGCCGGTCCGGCGCCACCGCCCCGTGCGGCTCCTCGCCGAGCCCGGCGTTCACCACGTCGGGTTGAATCTGCCACATCCCCGAGGCGAGCAGCGCCACGTCGATCACTGATGACGTGCCAGAAACAGCCCGCCGGTACAGCGCGGTCCCGACCGCGCCGGCCACCGCCAGGCTGCCCGCCGCGTCGCCGAAGGCCGGCCGCAGCCGGGCCGGCCACTCGGCGCCGGGCGCGGTGAACAGGTGCTGCATGCCGGTCCTGGCCCAGTACGCGCCCGAGTCGTACCCGCCGCGGGCGGCGTCGGGCCCGCGCGGCCCGAACGCGGTGCCCCGCACGTAGATGACCGACGGGTTGTCGCGCCGCACATCCAGCACGTCGATCGCCAGTGCACAGCGGGCGTCGAGCCGGACGTTGGTCATGAACACGTCGGCCGACGCCACCAGCCGGGAGAGCACCGCCCGCCCCCGCGGGTGCTTCAGATCGACCGCGACCGACCGCTTGCCGCGATTGGCCGACTGGAAGAACGGGTCCACGCCCCGGTACACGTTGTGCAGCCCGTACGTCGACAGGCTCCGGTACGGGTCGCCGGACACCGGCTCCTCGACCTTGATCACCTCCGCGCCCCACTCGGCCAGCACCGACCCGGCCAGCGGCACGAAGACGTGCGAGGCCACCTCCACAACCCGCACCCCCGCCAGCGGCCCCCAGCCGGCCGAAGCCGGCGGAGAACCCGTGCTCAGCTCCGAACCGGGGGCTCGAGGTTGTACAGCTTGGTCGCCGTGTGCTGCAGCACCTTCCCGACGATCTCGTCCGAGATCCCGGCCAGCGACCGCTCCATCACCTCACGCGGGCTCGGCGACTCCGACGCCGGGCCGGGGGAGAGGCTGGTCGCGTGCGGGAAGTCGGTCTCGAACATGAGGTTGTCGGCCATCAGGTCGATCACCGCGCGGACCGACTGCTGCTCGAACCAGTACATCCCGTAGATCTGCCGCTTCATGTACTCGCTCGGCAGCAGTCGCTGCGGGTAGTCCTTGTGCGCGCCGACGTTGAGCCACTGCCAGTCCATTGCCTCGCCCAGGAACGGCAGCCAGCCGGCCCCGTTCTCGACCGAGACGAACTTCAGGTCCGGGTACCGGTCGCAGACGCCGCTGACCACGACCTCGGTGATGTTCTGGGCGTTGCCGAGCAGGACGAGCGCGCTCTCCTTGGTGAAATCGAGCTTCTGCGACTGGTCGACCGCGCCCTTGAGCTCGTCGTCTCCTGCCAGGAAGCCGACGTGGAAGTTGAGCGACAGCCCCATCTCCTGGGCCTGCCCGAGCACCGGCTCCCAGTAGTCGTCGATCAGCCGCGGGTAGCCCGCCTTGTCGTAGCGGGCTGCGAACAGCACGCCCTTGTGGCCCATCTCGTAGGCCCGCTTCATCTCGGCCACCGACTCGTCGATGTCCCAGAACGGAAGCATCGTCATCGGGATCAGCCGCTTGGGGTCGGCTGAGCAGAACTCGGTGATCCAGTCGTTGTACGCCCGCACGCACAACGTCGCCAGCTCATGCGGCATCTTGTTGAGGAAGACATGGCTGTGGAAGCCGAGGATGTTCGGGTACATGAGCTGGTAGTAGACGCCGACCCGGTCGTTGTAGGCCAGCCGCTCCTTAGCGTCCACGGCGGCCGGGAGCGCCTCCGACAGCCGCTTCGGGTGCGAGGGCGGGAACTCCGGCCAGCTCGCCTGCGCGAACGCCCCGGCCCCGTAGAGCTTCTTGTCGCCGATGTACCAGATGTCTTCCTGCCGCCGCTCGTGGAACCGAACCTGCGGCACCAGGTCGCCCCACTTCGAAGTCGAGATCCGGGAGGTCCACAGGTCGGCCGGCTCGATGATGTGCGAGTCGACGTCGGCGACCGCGTACCGCTCGCAGAGGGGGGTGCCGGCAACGTCTTGGTCGGCCATTTCGCGTGGGCTCCTCAGCCTTATAGAGTATTTACTCACTTACTCTAGACGCGCCGAAGCCCACGCGCAACGCCGCCCGGGCGACCGATAACACCTCAGGCTCCGGCACCGCCCGCAGGTACGGCGCCATCATCAGCGGCGTCACGCTGAGCACGCCCGACTCCACCGGCAGGGTCACCCCGGTAATCCACCGCGCCTCATCGCTGGCAAGGAACGACGCCGCCCACCCCACATCCCACCCGTCTCCCGGCGTCCCCAGCAGACCCGCCTCCGACCGCATCGAGTTCATGAACTCAGCCCGCGCCCCCGGCGCCGACACCGACATAACCATCGGCGTCGTGATGTGCCCCGGCGCGATCGCGTTCACCCGGATGCCGGCCCGCCCGTGCGAGTACGCCATGTCCACCGTCATCGCGATCAGCCCGCCCTTGGCGGCCGAGTAGGCCACGGTCCCGTCCCCGCGCAGGGCCGAGATCGACGCCACGTTGACGATCGACCCGCCCCCGCGCGCCTCCATCGCCGGCACCGCGTACTTAGACGACAGGAACGCGCTGCGCAGATTGATGGCGAACGCAAGATCCCATTCCTCTTCGGTCGTCGACACCACTGTCCCCAGCGCCGCCCGCCCGACGTTGTTGACCAGGATGTCGACGCCCCCAAAGGCGTCCACCGCCGCCGAGACCATATCCGCGCACGAGGCCGCCACAGTCACGTCGGCCCCGCAAACGACGGCCTTCCCGCCCTCGGCGCTGATCATCGCCAGCGTCTCCTCGGCCCGCTCCGGATACAGGTCGACCAGCAGCACCGAAGCCCCCTCCCGCGCCATCACCACCGCCGTCGCCTTGCCGGTGCCGATCCCGGGTCCGGGGGTCGAGCCCGCCCCGGTCACGATCGCTACCTTGCCGTCGAGCCTGCCTGGACGAGTCGCCACGGTCCGTTCCTCCACAGTTGAATTTGACTTTCCATGACCTCAAAACCGGGTAAGCAGCGCCGCCCCGGCCTCGTACCCGCCGACGTTGGTCACCGCCGCGACCGACGCGCCCGCGACCTGCCGGTCGCCCGCCTCCCCGCGCAGCTGCCGCACCGCCTCGGCCGTGTGCCCGAACCCAGCGTGCAGCCGCCCCCCGGACAACTGCCCGCCCCACGTGTTAAGCGGCAGCGAGCCACCCAAACCGATCCGCGTGCCGCCCTCCACGAACGCCCCCGCCTCGCCAACTCCGCAGAACCCCATCGCCTCCAGCCACCACACGCACTCGATCGTGAACCCGTCGTACAGCTCGGCCACATCGACGTCAGCAGGCCGAAGCGACGTCCGCGCCCACATCGCCGCCGCCGTCGCAAAGCCCACCCGCCCCATGTCCTCCCACTGCTCCCACGACGGCCGCCCGTCGACGACCCCCGCCATCGCCTCGATCCGCACCGGCGAGCGCAGGTCGGGCGCGGTCTCGACCGCGGAGACGACGATCGCGGTGGCGCCGTCGGCGGGCACGTCGCAGTCGTAGAGGCAGATCGGCGAGGAGATCATCCGCGCGTCCAGGTAGTCCGAGACCGTCAGCGGCTTGGTGTACACCGCGTCCGGGTTCAGTGCCGCGTGCGCCCGCTGGGTCACCGGAATCCAGGCCAGCTGCGACCGGCTCACCCCGTACTCGTGCATGTACCGGGTCGCGTACGGCGCTACCTGGCACACCGGCGACAGCATCCCCACCGGCAGCAGCCACGCCAGCGGCCCCTCCGCGGCGGCCTTCAAAGATCCGTAGGCCGCCCGCCCGCCCGCGGCCCGGGCCGCGCTGCCCTCCTTCACCGTCCGCCACACCACCGCGTGCCGCGCCTGACCGGTCGCCACCGCCATCGCCGCCCCGTAGAACGGCAGCGACATACCCTCGACGATCCCCTGCCGCCAGGTCGTGGTGATCCGCAGCGCGTCCTGCACCTCGTAGAGGTTGCCGTTGGCGTAGCCGGGCAGGTTGGCCGCGCCGCCGCCGGGGAACATCGCCAGCCCGTCGATGTCGTCCAGGCTCAGCCCGGCGTCGGCCACGGCGGCCAGGATCGCGTCCAGCGTGAGCTGGAACCCCGACCGGTCCACGACCCGCCCTATCGCCGACTGCCCGACCCCGGAAATCACCACCCGCCGCTCAAACAACTCAGTGCCGCTCACGGCAGCACCGCCGTAAAGCTCGGGATCGCGAACCCGCCCGGCCCCGGCTCGAACCCCACCTCCACCGTCATCCCGATGTCCACGTCAGAAACCGGGCACCCCCGCAGCCGTCCCACCACCCGCACCCCCGGATGATCCGCGAACTCCACCAGCACAAGGGCGTACGGCACGTCAAGCGACGGCAGCCACCGCTGGTAGTTGACCGTGTACGAGTACACCGAGCCCGGCCCGACGATCGAGACGCTCTCCGTCACCCGGCCACGGCACAAACGGCAGATGCCGCGCGGCGGAAACGACTCCGCCCGGCAGGACGCGCACCGCTCCGCAATCAGCCGGCCCTCGCCCGCGGCGGCCCAGAACGCAGCCGTCTCCTCGGTCACGGCGGGCGGTATCCCCACGGTCGCGTCCAACGTCCTCCCTCTCTATGTGAGCGTTCACTAACAATAGACCTATCGTAAAAAGTGAGCCTTTGCTATGTTCGAGCGGTGGCAAATGATCACATTACCTTCGGCGCGGCGGCGCTCCCAGAGCCGGACCGGGACTGGCTGGCGGCCGTCGAGCGGCTGCCGATCGAGTCCGTGTGGCAGGGCGGCCACCTGCTCCCGCCCACCGCGACCGGGGAGGCGATCACCAGGCTGGCCCTGATGACGGCCTGGACCGAGCGGGTCCGGGTCGGCGCGTCGGTCCTGCTCCTGCCGTTGTACCACCCGGTGATCATCGCCAAGCAGCTGGCCGACCTCGACTCCAGGTCCGGCGGCCGGCTCACGGTCGGGGTCGGCGTCGGCGGGGAGTTCCGGGCCGAGTTCGACGCCGTCGGCGTCCCGATCACCGAACGCGGCCCCCGCACCGACGAGTCCATCGAGATCCTGAAGGCGCTCTGGCAGAGCGACGGCAACCCGGCAACCCACCACGGCAAATTCTTCAACTTCCACGACGTGGCACTCAAACCCGTCCAGCCCCCCGGCCACGACGATCACGCGATGCAGAAAGGCGGCCCCCCGCTGATCGTGGCCGGCCGCAAGGAGGCCGCCATGCGCCGCGCCGCCCGCCTCGGCGACGGCTGGATGCCCTACCTAGCCTCCCCGGACGCCTACGCGAGGTCAACGCAGACGATCAACGACGAGGCCCGGAAAACCGGCCGAACCCTACCAGCCGGCTTCGAGTGGATGATGTACCTCTACTGCTCCGTCCGCCAGGACGGCGACCGGGCCCGCGACGACGTAAGCGCGTTCCTCGGCCAGGCCTACGGCGACAAGCCCAGGTCACTGCTCGACCGGATCGCCCCGTCCGGCACGCCCGAGGAGGTCGCCATCAGACTGCAGGCCTACGTGGACGCCGGCGTCAGGCACTTCATCATCTCCCCGGCCGCCCCCCGCGACACCCTCGAGGTCATCACGCTGGCCGCGACCGAGGTGCTGCCGAGGCTGACGATCCCCGGCAGCGTGCCGTAGTGACGACAACGTCTCCCTGCCACGGCCTGAAAGTCGTCGAGCTAGCCGTCGCCGTCACCACCCTCGGCCTCGGCCTGGCCGGCGCCCTCCCCGGCCGCCTCCTGTCCGATCTCGGCGCCTCCGTCACCCGCATCGAAGGCGCCACCGAAGCGCCAATCGACGAAGACGTCCCCTGGACCCGCCCCTGGCACCGCGACAAGCACCGCATCCGCACCGACGACCCCGAGCAGGCCTTCGCCCAGCTAGCAGCCGCGGACGTCGTCCTCGCCTACGGCCCGGAACATCTAGTCGAGGCCCGAGGACTCGGCTACACCGACGTAACAGCAGCCAACCCAACCGTGGTCTACGCCCGCTGCCGCCCCAGCACCACCGGCAAGGGCGTCGTCGACGACTACGCCCTGCTGGTCGAGGCCCGGGCCGGCTTCCTCACCCAGCTCCCAGGGAACAGACCTGGCCCAACCTTCATCGACACCCGCGCCTCCGGCATCGGGGCGGCGTCGCTGCTCACGGTCGAGGTCCTCGCCCTGCTCGGCCGCCGCGCCCGCACCGGCGCAGGCGGCTGGGCCGAGACCTCGCTCTACGACGGCCTGCTGGCCACCCTCGGCTGCATGATCGGCCGCTCCGAGCGGGCCGCGCCGGAGATCGAGTCGTACTGGGAGAAGGGCTCGACGTTCCCCAACTTCCTCTACCGGTGCGCCGACGGCGAGCTGCTCCAGGTCTGGTTCGGCGGCAAGGGCATGTACCCGGCGCTGATC
>DATCGA010000005.1:0-3687 GCA_036509215.1 Trebonia sp. | reverse complement strand
CGCCGGCGCCATCACCATCCAGTTCGTCACCGTCAAGGACAACGCCCAGGTCAACGGCATCGAAATCTCGCCCGCATGAGCGGCTAGCCAGCTAGCCCACGGCTAGCGGGCAAGCAACCGGGCTCTGCGCCGGGCAACGCTAGGGCGTTGCCCGGCGCAGAGCCGTCAGCCAACGCTGGCGGCGACGGCGGCGCGCAGTGGACCACCGCCTATGACGAGGGCGACGGCGGCCTGGGCTTCAACGACCTTGGCTTCACCACTCCCGCCGACGGGGTGGTTGTCTACGGGCCGGCGATGTCCGATGACAACGCCGCGAGCCGTCCGGGCTGGCTGCTGCTTACCAGCAACGGCGGCGCGAGCTGGCAGCCGGTTTCCTTCTAGCGTCCGCTAGCTCGGCCAGGCGTCCGCGATCAGCTTGCGGGCGTCGGCCACGAGCTGCGGAAGCACCCGAGTGCGGCCGATGACCGGCATGAAGTTGGTGTCGCCGCCCCACCGGGGCACCACGTGCTGGTGCAAGTGGGCGGCGATCCCGGCGCCGGCCACGGTGCCGAGGTTCATCCCCAGGTTGAACCCGTGCGGCCCGGACACGGACCGCAGGGCGGCGATCGTCCGCTTGGTGTAGTCGCTGAACTCGGCCGTCTCGGCGGCGGTCAGCTCGGTGTAGTCGGCCAGGTGCCGGTACGGGCAGATGAGCACGTGGCCGCTGTTGTACGGATACAGGTTCATGACCGCGTAGACCAGCTCGCCGCGGGCGACGATCAGGCCCTCCTCGTCCGTCAGCGTCGGCGCGATGCAGAACGGGCAGTCCTCGTGGTCGCCGGGGCCGGTCGGCTTGCCGCCGCCCTGGATGTACGCGAGCCGGTGCGGGGTCCACAGGCGCCCGAACGCGTCGGGCACGCCTGCGCCGGGCAGCGCCGCGTCGGGCGACTGCGCGCCGACGGGGATATCCGCATGGGGCTGGACCGGCGGGGCGGGCTCAGCCGGCGGCGACTCAGGCGACGGAACGGACGACACGATCCTGATGGTATCGGCACCCCTGGGAGAGCTTGCGCGAGCGTCCCGAGGGTCTACCATTGTTGCCGTCGAATCACTGTTTGTGAGGACATGTCGATGACCGAGGCGGATGCGCGGGTCGGGGGCACGCGGGCGTCGCCCGGGTGCGACCCCGGACGCCGGGCAGAGCAGGCCGATCGCAGCAGAGAGGACCGACATGGCTGAGCCTGAGGATCACCTCCAGAGCTGGCAGGCGCTCGGCCTCCGCACGGATATCCCGCACCCCGCCCGGGTGTACGACTACATGCTCGGCGGCCGGGACAACTTCGCCGCCGACCGGGAGATGGCCGAGCGCGGGCTGCAGCTCGTGCCGGAGATGCGGGACTCCTCCCGCGGCAACCGCGATTTCCTGATCCGCGCCGTCGGCTTTGCCAGGGACGCCGACATCCGCCAGTTCCTTGACATCGGCACCGGGCTGCCGATCAGCCCCAACACGCACGAGATCGCCCAGCTCGGCCACCCCGGTGCGCGCGTCGTCTACGTCGACAACGACCCGGTGGTGTTCATGCGGGCCGAGGCGCTGCTGGCCGACGACGAGACCGTCGCGGTCGTCCGGGCCGACCTGCGCGACGTCGACGCGGTGCTGGCCGACGCCGGGCGACTGCTCGACTTCGCCAAGCCGGTGGCGCTGATGTTCGTGGCCGTCTTGCACTGCATCGAGGGCTGCGACGACGCGGTCGCCATCGCCGCGCGGTACCTGGCCGCGCTCGCGCCCGGCAGCTACCTCGTCCTGTCGCACTCCACCGACGAGTTCGCACCGGAGCGAACGCACCAGGCCTCGGCCGAGGCCGCCAGGCGTGGGGCGACCTGGGTTCCGCGCGGCAAGGACGACATTCTGCGCATGTTCAACGGCCGGGACCTGGTCGACCCCGGCCTTGTGCTCGTTTCCCGCTGGCGCCCCGACCGTGACGTCCCCGCCCACATCGCGGACCGGGCCTGGTCCTACGGCGGCGTCGCCCGCGTCTAGCCTCGGGCGGAAATGCCGCGCTGCGATTTTCGCTGCCTGCAACCGACCGCCTGCAACCGACCGCCGGCAGACCTACCCGGTGATCCCGGCGGCCTTGCAGGCCGTTGCATAGCCTTTGCACAACTGCGAAACCGACACGTACTTGTCGGCCACGACGGTGGACTTCAGGTTCTTGGTCGTCACCCAGACCGGGCCGAACAGCATCGACGGGACGCTGGCTTTCTTCCCTGACGGGTCTTTGAACTGGGCGTTCAGCAGCGATGCAGGCGGCTTCAGGCCGGCTCGGAGGAAGAGCGCGAGCGCCGCCGCCCCCTGCGCCTCTAGGTAGTCGGGCTTGTAGGCGGTGCCGCACTGGTAGCCGCCCAGTATGTTGCGGAGCCCGGTCAGGGTGGCGTCCTGCCCGGTGATCGGGAAGGTCCGTGCCTTGATCCGCTGCCCTTGCAGAAACGAGATGATCGGGGCGGCGTTCTCATCGTCCGGGATCAGTGCGGAGTTAAGGCCGGGGTGCTTGGCGTACTGCTGCCTGAACTCGGCGGCGGCGGTCGGCGGGTCCCAGGTCCCGGCGGGCTCGCTGACGAGCGCCCACTTGCCCGACTTGAAATACGGCGAGAGGACTTGGTCGTACCCGGCCGCCAATCGCGTCGCGGTACTGCCGGCGGAGCCTCCGTTCATGATGATGACCTGCGGCTTCTTCACGCCCCAGGCGCTGACGCAGGACACCAGGCCGCGCCCTAGGGTCCGGCCGACGGCCACGACGTTGAAGCTGACGTAGTAGCGGCGACTGCCGCCGAGCGTGAACTGGTCGTAGTCGATGACCGGGACGCCGTGCGCAGCGGCGATGGACTCGATGGCACCGCCCACGCCCGAGTCGAGCGGGTCGGGGATGAGCGCTTTCGCGCCGAGGGTGATGTCAGCCTGGGCCTCGGCCAACTGGGTCGCGTCGGCGCCGTGCGCGCTCGCCACCTTGAGCTGCGAGGCCGGCAGGCCGGCGGTGGCGAACGCCCGCTTGAGATAGGGCGCGTCGAACCTGCCGAAGCGATCGGAGCTGAGCGTGTCGGGGAGGATCACCCCGACCAGGCCGCGGCCTGCCTTGGTGACCAGCTTGAGCTTCGCCATGGCGCGGAAGGTGCCGTTGAAGTCGCCGATCGAGATCTGCACCTTCACCGTCCCGGCGTCGGCCGGAGCCGGCCGGCTCGCGATGGCCGGCGCGGCGCCCGATTCGACACCGGGCCGGGCGGGGCTGGCGGCGGCGCTGCCGGCGGCGCCGACCGCCAGTAGCAGCGCCGCCGCCGCGGCGGCGGCGAGAGCGGGGAACCGCGCCGTTGCGGAATGCATCGCAATGACTCCTCATGAGCAGGGATGATTCGGCGATATGACGCTGTGAACGACGAGATCAAAAACTGCGCAGAGACGGTTTTGCGTTATTCGAGTGCGTTACCGATTTGATGGATCATCGCAGGTCAACAGCTTCTTCATGCATACGACTGACCATAGCTTACGCATGACAGAGGATAGCGAACCTGGAATTTATTAATCGGCATTTAAAATGCCGGTATTTACGACAATTGCTCTAGCCTCGGGGCCGGCCCGCGAGGTCGAGCAGGTCGTCGATGATGCGGTCGATCGCGGTGACGGTCATCGTGAGGTGCCCGGCCCCCGGCTCCAGG
>DATCGA010000004.1:0-2861 GCA_036509215.1 Trebonia sp. | reverse complement strand
CGATCTGGTTGCCTCCGGTTCTGCCTTCCGGTCGGCGCAAGGGCAGGTCGCGATCGGCGGCCCGATGCTCACCGCCCTGGAATTCCTGGACGCGCGCCTGCGCGATCTTGCCTGTTCATACGGGGCGGTGGAATACCGGTACCCCACGCTGCTCCCGACCAGCGTGATCGAGAGCTGCGGCTACCTCGACTCATTCCCGCACCTCATCATGTTCGTGAGCCGGCTACGCGGCAACGCCGGCGAATACGAGCGGTTCGGCGCCGCGCGGCGGGGCGGCGCCGCCGTCGAGGACGTGGCCCTGCGCTTCGCCCGCGACGCCGGTCACTGCCTGCCTCCCACGATGTGCTTCCACACCTACCATCAGTACGCCGGGCGCCGGCTTGCCGCTGGCAGCAACGCCGTCGTGACGAGCCGGGGGAAGGCGTTCCGGTTCGAGTCTCGGTACGCCCGCGGGCTTGAACGGCTGTGGGACTTCACGCTTCGCGAGACGGTGTTTCTGGGCAGCCGGGACTTCGTCCGCTCGAGCAGGCGACGGATGATGGACGACGTTCGAGCGCTGCTCGAAGATCTTGGCCTCGCCGCGTGCTGCACGGTCGGGAACGATCCGTTCTTCGCCCAGCCGGGCCGGGGCACTAAGATCGCGCTGCAGGTCCTCGCGGAAACGAAGTACGAGCTGAGGATGCCGCTCGACGACCGGCGCACGGTCGCGGTCGGCTCGTTCAACTACGCCGACGATTTCTTCACCAATCGCTTCGATATCCGCTATGACGACGGCTCCGCCGCCCGTACCGGCTGCGTTGGCTTCGGGCTTGAGCGCCTGGCCTACGCGTTTCTCTGCCAGCACGGGCTTGACCCGCGCGCGTGGCCGGCCGCGGTCGGCGCCTGCCCGCGATGAACGGGACACATCCCGGTTCCACCGTTGTTGACCTGTTCCGAGAGCAGGCCAGGGAAAGCGCCGGGCGGATCTGCGTGGAGTGGCCCGGCGACAGCTGGACCTACCGCAGGCTCGACCGCGAGTCCGACCGGATCGCCAGTGCCCTGACGGGGGCCGAAGCCGGCTCCGGTGCGTTCGTGGGCGTGCTGTTCGACCGCGAGCCCTGGCTGTACGCGGCCATGATCGGGGTGTTGAAGGCCGGCTCGGCCTACCTGCCGCTGTGGCCCGCTGATCCGCCCGGGCGGATCAGCCGGCTCGCCGCCAGCTCCCGGATCGCTGCGCTCGTGACCAGCGACCGGTACGGCACGCTGCTGCCGGACCGCCGCCTCCGGGTGATCGACGTCGGGAAGCTGCCCGGTCGCCCGATCATCTCGCCAGGAAGCGCCCCCGGCCCGGACGACCTCGCTTACGTCGTCTACACGTCGGGGTCCACCGGTGCGCCCAAGGGGGTGATGGTGGCTCATCGGGGCGTCGCCAACTTGGTGCGCTGGGCAGGCGCCGAGTTCGCGATCTCGCCCGGGAGCCGGGTCCTGCAGAGCTACCCGCCCGTTTTCGACGCGTCCGTGCAGGAGGTCTTCACCGCCCTCGTATGCGGCGCGACGATCTGCCCCGTGCCCGATCGGGTGACGTACAGCCCGGGACGGTTCCTCGACTGGCTGCGCGAGCAGCGCATCTCGCACTGCGACCTGGCGCCCACCTACTGGCGGGAGCTGGCCCGGCAGGCGGCCACGCGAACCTCGGTGGCCCTGCCCGACCTCCGGGTTCTCATCCTCGGCGGCGAGCCGCTGCACGGTCGCGACGTGGACGCATGGCGGTCGGCGGTGCCGGGAGCGCACCGGATTTTCAACCTGTACGGCCCGACCGAGGCGACCGTCACCGCCACCTGGCATGAGGTTTCCGCACCGTGCCGGGGCGACGTGCCCATCGGCAAGCCCATCCCGGGTGTGCAGGCTCTTGTTCTTGATGAGGCCGGGAGACCGTGCGAGCACGGCGCGGAAGGGGAGCTGTACCTCGGCGGCGCGGGGATCGCGCGCGGGTATCTTCATGACGACCGCCAGACGGCCGCGTCATTCGTGGACCACCCGGCGGGCCCCGGTTCGGCGGAGCGGGTGTACCGCACCGGCGACTTCGTCCGCCGCGAGCCGGACGGGACCGGCCTGGTCTTCGTCGGACGCCGGGATGACCAGGTGAGCGTGCGCGGGCATCGGGTGGAGCTGGGTGAGGTAGCCGCGGCCGTACGGCGCTGTCCGCAGGTGCGCGACGCGGCGGTGGCCTTCGTGCCATCGGGTCCGGGCGATGACCCGTGGCTGGTCTGCTGGTTCGTCCCCGACGGCCCCGATGTCGATCCGCACGCGGTGCGCCGGTACCTGCGCGGCCAGGTGCCCGCGCACCTGGTGCCGCGCCGGCTCTACGCCGCGGACCGGCTGCCGAGCACCGCGTCAGGAAAGCTCGACCGGCGGCGCCTAGCCTCGGCGCCTGGTGCGAACCTGCGGCCGTACATGCAGTAATTACTGCTAGAAGCAAATACTTGCGAGATATAAATCGAGATATTGCAGAGCAATGTCGCGCGAGTTACAGTCACGTCAGCTGCCCCGCCCCCGAGGAGGAACGCGACATGAGCCTGAACAGACACGCGTCGGCGTTGCGACGCCAAGGGCTTCGAACGCGGCGGCTGGTGCCGTTCGTCGTGCTGGCAGTGCTGCTCGCGCTCCTCGGCGGCTTCCACGCCACGGCTGCCCAGGCCAGCTCGTCGCCGACCACGCCGATCTGGTCCACCCAGCTCGACTTCGACAACAACGGCACCGCCTGGTCGGAGTCGTTCTTCGCCTCTCTGGCGGCCAACGGCCTGACCACGGCCGAGCTGGACATGCCGTGGGGCACGATCGAGCCGCAGGCGGGCACGTTCACCTTCACCGAGCTCGACACC
>DATCGA010000003.1:0-8836 GCA_036509215.1 Trebonia sp. | reverse complement strand
ACCGCCGCCCGTGGGTGACCCGGGTGCTCGTCGAGGTCACCACGGCCGCCGCCGCGATCGGCGGGATCGTGATCGCCAGAACGCAGTCGGGCACGGTCGACCTGTACGCGAGCGCGGCCCCGGTGCTGGTCGCGGTGCTGGCCGTGATCGTGATCCTGCGCCTGTACCAGGTGCTGGTGCGCGGGCTGGCAAGGGCGTCGGCCCGCCGCCGCGGCGTCGTCGGGTTCGTCGGCCTCACCCGGGCTTCGGCCGCCACCACGACGTTCGCGCTCCCGGCTCTCACGCTCGTCCTCGCGGTCACCATCGCGTCGTTCACCGGCATGGTCAAGGAGGCCGTGGCCCGCAGCGAGGTGGCGGCGTCGTGGCAGGCGACCGGCGCCGACGCGACGGTGGCGGCCCCCTGGGCCCAGAACGCCGCCGCCTCGCTGATCAGCCCGTCCGCGGCGGCGTCGATGGCCAGGCTCCCGGGCGTCACCCACGAGGCGTCAGTCCTGGTGGTGCCGTTGTCGGTCGGCGGCGGGGCGGTGGTCACCGGCCTCGTCGTCGACCCCGCCAGCTACGCCGCCCTGGTCGCGTCGTCGACGGTTTTCCCCTCGGTCAATCCCGCCCTGCTGAGCGAGACGGCCGGCAAGAACGGCGTCACCCCGGTGCTGGCGTCACCGCTGGCGGTCGCCGACCTCACCCCTGCCGGGGCCGACCTCATCGACGCCCAGCAGGGCCTGCCCGGGCTGCATATCCGGATCGCAGGCGAGCTCCAGTCCACCCCGGCGCTGCCGGGCGGCGGGGCGTTCTTCGTGCTGCCCCAGTCCGCGATCGGCGCCGCTCACCCGGTCAACCTGATGCTGTTCGACGGCCCCGCCATCGACCTGACGAGGCTCCGCGCGGCGGCGAAGCCAACCGCGGCCAACGCCGCCCTGCTCATCAGCACCCGGTCGGCGGCGCTGCAGCAGCTGGCCGGGGCGCCCCTGCAGCAGGGCACGTTCCTGCTGTTCGCCCTGGCCATCGGGTACGCGATCGCGCTGGCGCTGGCGGTGCTGCTGCTCCAGCTGGCGCTGGGCGCGCCGGACCGGGAGGTGATCTTGGCCCGGCTGGCCACCATGGGCCTGCCGGAACGGCGGCGCGGCCTGCTCGCGGCGGTTGAGGTGCTCCCGGCGGTCATCGCCGCGGCCGTCGCCGCGATCGCCTGCGCGATCGCCCTGCCGCAGGTCGTGGACCCGGCCCTCAACCTCTCGGTGTTCACCCGGTCGCAGGTCCCGGTGCCGCTGCGACCGGACGCAGCCTCGTTCGCGCTCCCGCTGGCCGGACTCGTGCTAGTCACCATCATCGCGCTCGGCTACGAGATAAGGTCCCGGCGTAGGCGCGGCGTCGCCGTGACGATGCGGGCGTCGTAACCCCAGGAACCCGACGTATCTGACACGCGGTCCGCGCCTCTAACAACACATAAGGCCAAACATCAGGGCTGGGCGGGGAACGTCATGATGAATACCACCAAAGCGGGCGGCGTGGTCGCCACCTACCTGCTGCTGCGCAGGGCCATCGGCTGGATCGGACTCCTGCTGCCGATCGTGGTCATCGTCGGCGATGCGGCGTTCTGCTCCGGCCCGCTGCCCAACTCCCTGAGCGACTTCTACTACACGCCGATGCGCAACATCCTGGTTGGCGCGCTGTGCGTGCTCGGCGTGTTCCTGCTGCTGTACGACGTGAGCGTCCGGGTCGACCGCTGGATCACCAACGCCGCGGGCATGGGCGTGCTCGGCGTCGCCTTCCTCCCCGGGTCGCCCCAGGTCGCGCACCTGACCACCAGCCAGGAGGTCATCGGCAACATCCACGTGTTCTTCGCGGCGATCGCGTTCGTGGCGCTCAGCGCGACGATGTGGCGCTTCGCCGAGGCCGTCAGCGACGGTCCCGGGGCCCCGCCGCCGTCGCCCCGGGCGGCTCTGTTCTACCGGGTCAGCGCCTGCGTCATGCTCGGCTTCGTGATCGCCTCAGGGGTGGCGATCCTGCTCCCGCTGTCCGTCCAGAACGCCACGCTGCTGATCTTCGACTTCGAGGCGCTCGCGATCATCACCTTCGGCGTCTGCTGGCTGGTCAAGGGGCACGCGCTCAGCTACGACAGCCGGGCCTCGTCGGCGGACTCGGTGACCGACACGCCCGCCCAGCGCGCCGCCTCGGCCAGCGCGCCGTCGAGCAGCTCGAGGTCGCGCAGCGCGAGCTGAGGTCGGCTGAGCGGCGCGTCGTCCGGCAGCCGGTCCGCGACCCGCGCGAACAGCGAGGCCGAGCGGACGTAGGCCGCCCCCGCCGCGGTCCCGTCCTCGGCCAGGGCCGAGGTGACCGCGGCGATCGACGCGTCGAGCTGACGGGTGGCCGCCGCGAGTTCCGAGGCGGCCGGGGCGTCCAGCGTCGGGCACCGGGTGGACGCGTCGAGCAGCAGGTTGCGGGCGTAGTGCCGGGCCGCGTCGGTCGTCGCGCTGAACCCGGCCACCCGCGACCCGAGCTGACCGAGCAGCGGCGTCCGCATCGGCCGGACCGTCGCCGTCATCGCCTGGTGGGCGAGGTCGACCCGGCGGGCCGAGGCCCGCAGCTCCAGGTCGGAGCCGGTCGCGCTGGCCGGGTCGGCCAGCCGGGCGAGGCACCGGTCGACGAGGTCGCCGAGCGCCTCGATTTGCTGGCGGGCCGCCACCTTGGCCACCCGCCCGACGTGCAGCGGCAGCACCAGCAGGACGGTGGCGATGGCGACGCCCGCCCCGATCGCGGTCTCCTCCAGCCGGAGCACCAGCAGCGCGTTGGAGAACTCGTCGAGCTCCACGTACAGCTGCGACACCATGACCGTGATCCCGACCACCATGAACGCGTAGTTGACGCGCATCAGGTACAGGCCGAGGAAGAGCGAGACCAGCACGACCACCAGCTGCAGCAGTACCCGGTCGCCGACCAGGTGCGCGAGCACCGCCCCGACGATCACGCCCACGAACGTGCCCGCGATCCTGAAGGCGCTCTTGCGGATCTGCTCGCCCGCGGTGTTGGCGCCCATGAAGGTGATAAACGCCGCGATCACCGCCCAGTAGAACCGCCGCCCGGACAGCGCGTCGCCGGCCACGATCGCCAGGCTCACCGCGATGCCCATCTGGATCGCGATCCGCGCGTAGGGCGCGAGCCTGATCCGCTCGATCAGACCGGTGCCGCCGCGCTCCTGCGACGCCGCCCCGGCGACGGAGGCCGAGCCCGGCAGCCAGCCGCCGAACGTCGCCACCGGCGTGGTGAACTCGCCGACGGGCGCGTCGTCGGGCGGCTGGCCCTCGGGGTACAGCCGGAACGCCCGCAGCGCCACGGCGAACTCAGCGACCGAGGTCGCGAACCGGTGCAGGACCACGCGGCCGTCAGGAGTCAGCCCGGTCCGTTCGACATCACGGTCTTCGAGAAGCTCGCGGATAGCCGCGGCCGCGTCGAGGACCGCGGCGAAGTCGGCGTCGCGGATGCCCGCGAGGGCGGCGGAGACCAGCGCGACGGCCGGCGCCGGGTACTCGCCGTCGGCGATCACCATCGCGAACCGGGCGACGTTGCCCAGCCCGACCTCGGCGTCGAACAGCCGCTGGTGCAAGGTGGCGGCGCTCCAGCCGGCCGGGATCGCGGCCGGGGTGCTCAGCTGCGCGTCGATGAGCAGGGCGGCCTCGTTGAGCCGCAGGAGCTGGCGCTGCAGCTGCCGGTCGGCCCGTTGGTTGCCGTCTTTAGATTTTCCCGAACGGACCCTGGCTTCGAACAGTTCGTCAATGTCACTGGCGAGGTCGCGGGCGCGGGCGGTGTAGGAGCGCTGCATCCGCCGCACCGCGATTTCCGGACGGGGGCGGAAGAGCGCGAAGTGCACCACGATCGTGACCGCCGCGCCGAGCGCGATCTCGGCCGCGAGCCAGCCGAACTGGCTCATCTTGATGTAATCCTGGATGAAGAAGCCGAGGAAGGCGCCCATGAACGCGAGCATGCCGCCCATGAACCCGCGCGGTCCCCAGCGACGGCAGTAGGTGCCGATCGCGAGCGTGATCGCCAGCAGCGCCAGCGACGCCACCCGGACGTGCACCGACAGGCCGACGGCGAGCATCGCCAGCATCGGCAGCGGCAGGAAGAGCAGGGTGACGAGCTGGCTCCGGGCGTTGGCGTACATGCTGATGCCGAACCCGCTGATCATCGCCAGGATCGCGCCGAGCATGACCCCGATCACCAGCAGCGCGTGGTTCAGCGTCCACAGCTCCGCCGCCAGCGCCGCCGGGGCGTGGGCCGGGATCGGCGTCTGCAGCGCGCCGGTAACCCGGACGAAGACCCACTCGGCGGCGACGACGATGCCGATCGACAGCACGACCTGGCTCGCCATCCGCAGCCGCATCAGGCCTGGGTCGGTCGAGTCGAGCCAGTCAAGCCACGCCCGCCAGCGGCTTTTCTGCTGCGGTGCGGGCCGGTCGCCGTAGGGGTGCGCGTTGGCGCGCTGCATCGAGTCGGGCGTCACCGGAGGGTCCTAAGAACGATTGCCATCAGTGTTTAGTTTACCTTACGAAATATATTCGGACCGAGGAGTGCCCAGGGGTGAGGCGGCGCTGGTCGCCGGTCGGCTAGCGCTTCAGCAGATCGTCGACCTCGTCGGCCAGCTCACTGAGCTGGGCGACATCGAATGCCCCGTCCGCGCCCAGCGGCTGGACCACGACGTGGTCGGCGCCCGCGTCGAGGTGCGCCCGGACGGTCGGCCCGGCGGCGGCGCCCGAGGGGATGACCGTGTTCACGAGGCGGTCGCTGCCGCCGCCGGCGATGTCGTCATCGGTGAACCCGTAGTTCTTGAGCATCCGGGTGTAGTTCGGCATCTTGAGGTACCTGGCCGCGTACGCGCGCACGCCGTCGGCCGCCAGCGGATCGAGCGACACGGCCTGCTCCGGTATCAGCAGCGGCCCGGGGCCGAGGACGGCCCGGGCTTCGGCGGTGTGCTCAGGCGTCGTGAAGTAGGGGTGCGCGCCCGCGAACCGGGCGGCGAGCTGGAGCATCTTCGGCCCGAGGGCGGCCAGCACGATCGGCGGCAGTTCGCTCCCGCGCTCGCGGTGCGCGGGGTGATCGAGCTCGTCGAGGAACCGCTCCATCTTCCGCAGCGGCTGCTCGTAGGTCTGCCCGAGCTGCGCCACCAGCGGCGCGTGGCTGACGCCGAGCCCGAGGATGAACCGGCCGGGGAAGTCCGCCTCGAGCCGCTCCGCCTCCGCCCGGATCGCGGCCGGCTCCCACGCCCAGATGTTGGCGATGCCGGGCGCCACGACCAGCCGCTCGCTCCCGCTCAGCAGCCCGCGCAGGACCGCGAAATCGTCCGGTCGCGCGTTGCCCCCGCCGACCCACACGGAGCTGAACCCGGCCCGCTCGATCGCCTCGGCCGCGGTCTCGGGATCCAGCCCGACCGCCGCCGGGGGCGCCATCCAGATCCCCACCCGCCCGAGCCTCGAACGCAGTTCATCGGTCGTTGTCATGTCTACCGACAACTCCGGGGAGCCGCACTTCAATCCCGACTCGCGGCTAATCCGTCAGGGTTCACCCGATGAGGGTGGCGATGAGGGCAGGCCAGGCGACCGGGTCGTGACCGGGGATGAGCTGGTAGCCGCGCTCGGCCGCGAGCCGCTTGAGCCGCCGGATCTGGGCCGCGCCCTCCTCGAGGGTCACGTCGATCAGGCCGCCGGGGACCTCGCGGTCGCAGCCGTCGATCGTGCAGGCGGCGTCGAACGCGAACACGAAACCGCCGCCGTCGGCCAGATCGACGACGAAGCTCTGGTGGCCGGGGGTGTGGCCTGCGGTCAGCACGGCGGTGACACCCGGTGCGAGCTCAACGTCGCCAGCCGAGAACCGCCAGTCGATCCGGAACATCCCGTGCTCCTCCGGCACCGGGCCGGGCTGGCTCGCGTAGTCGTACTCGGCCCGCTGCGCGTGCACCGGCACCCGGCCGGCGAAATGCCGCAGCCCGCCCGCGTGGTCCCAGTGCAGGTGGCTGACCGCGACCGCGTGGATGTCGGCGATGTCGATGCCCGCGCCGTCCAGGGCCTCGTCCAGTGGCTCGCCCGGCCCGGGGATGACCGGCCGCATGGCCGGGTCCCCGTGGAACCGGGCGTGCAGCGCCGGGTCGGTGATCAGCGCGGTGTTGAACCCGGTGTCGAGCAGCAGCCAGCCGCCGTCGCACTGCACCAGCACTCCGGGAACGGGCACCCGGAGCTCCCGGTCGGAGCCGTCCTGGACGAGGATTCTCTCGGGCAGGTCGATCAGGCCAAGCGTCACTGGGACCACACGGCGGACTCCGGACATGGCCGTCAGCATACGGCCGTCGTCCGGGAAGTCGGATCCCGGCGGTGTTTTACTGGGAACCGTCGAAAGGCGCGGTGACTGAATGACCTCGAGCATTGCCCCCATCCAGGACCGTCTGGCTGAAGCGGACGTCGCGGGCATCACGATCGTCTGGGCGGACAACAACGGCATACCGCGATCGCGCACGGTCCCCATCGCCGGGCTGGCCGACGCGGCCGAGCGCGGCGTGGGCATGTCGCCGCTGTTCGCCGTTTTCGACTCGCACGATGGCATTTCCTTCGCCCATAGCGGCCTGTCGGACGCGTCCGGCGACATCCGCCTGCTGCCGGTCATGGAGCAGGTGATCCCGCTGGCCGGCCAGCCCGGCTTCGCCTGGGCGCCCGGGCGCCAGCTGGGCCCGGACGGCGAGCCTTACCCGTATGACCAGCGGAGCCGTCTGGAAGCTCAGCTGGCGCGGGCGGCCGCGGCCGGCCTGTCGGTCCGGGCCGGCTTCGAGCTCGAGTTCTACGTGTCACGGGCGGGCGACGAGCCGGCGCCGGCTCAGCAGGGCCCCGCCTACGGCCCGGTCGCGCTGCTCCAGGTCGACGAGTTCGCGGCGGCGGTGCTGCGCGACCTGGCGGCCAACGGCGTCCCGGTCGGCCAGTTCCACGCCGAGTACGGGCTGTCGCAGCTGGAGGTCAGCCTGGGGCCGGCCGACCCGGTCACCGCCGCCGACCGGCAGCTGCTGGCCCGGCAGACCATCCACGCCGCCGCCCGCGCGCACGGGCTCCGGGTCAGCTTCGCCCCGTTGGTCACCCTCGACGGGGCCGGCAACGGCCTGCACCTGCACGTGTCGGTCAGCCGGGGCGGCGACAACCTGCTCGCCGACCAGGGCGACGGGCTACCGGGAGGCGACGGCGCCCGGTTCCTGGGCGGCCTGCTGCGCGACCTGCCGGCGATCGCCGCCGTGAGCGCGCCGAGCGTCCCGTCGCTGCTGCGCCGCCGCCCCGGCTACTTCGCCGGGGCGTACCAGTTCTGGGGGGTGGAGAACCGCGAGGCATCGCTGCGGTACGTGCCCTCCTCCCCGTTCATCGGGACCGACCGGGCCAACGTCGAGCTCAAGGCGTCCGACGCGTCCGGCAACCCGTACCTGGCGCTGGCGGCCGTGCTGGCGGCGGGGCTGGCCGGCATCGACGACAACGCCGAGCTGCCGCCGCCCATCCAGGAAGACCCCGGCACCTGGAGCGACGCCGAGCGGGCGGAGCGCGGCCTCGTCCCGCTGGCGGTCACGCCCGAAGGGCAGGAACGGGCGCTGCTCGCCAGCAACCGGATCGGCGACGCTCTGGGCGCGCCGCTGCTCGGCGCGTTCATCGCCGTCCGCCGGGCCGACGCGGCCTGGGCGGCCGACCGCTCAGCGGAGGAAACGATCGCCGCCCACCGCTGGCGCTACTGACGCCGTGGCCTCAGTAGCCGATCGCCTCCCGCAGCAGCAGCACGGTGCCGCGCCCGGGATGAGGCTCGGCGTTGAGGATCAGCACCCGGTTGACGGCGCTCGGCCCGCCGTAGACGACCTGGACGCGGGCGCTCTCCAGCGGCAGGACGTACTCCTCGATCCGGCGCAGCGCGGTGCTCAGGTCGGAGACGACCTTCTGCGCGCCGACGACCCAGATCGCGTGGGCGGCGCCGCCGGCGTAGCCGGGCAGCTGGCTGCCGCTGGCCGAGGCGAACACCAGGGCGCCGGTCTCGGTGACGGCGTTGACGCTGCCCACGGCGACGTCGGGGCTGGCGAGCAGCCGCCGGATCTCGTCGGCGTCCTTGGCCCGGTCCAGCGCCATCCCGCGCGCTCGGACCGACGCGTAGCGGCCGCTGGCGTTGATGTCCGCGTCGATGCCCGACAGCCGGAGGGTCTCGCTGGCGCCGGTGAGGACGGTCGCGCCCTCGGGTATGAGGTCCTTGACGCGCTCGCGGGCGGCGGCGGCGTCGTCGAGGATCTGCACCGCGAAGCCGTGCGCCGTCAGCGCGGCGGCCGTCCGCTCCAGGCTTTGCGCTTGTGCCGGGTCGGCGAACGCGGTGGCTGACATCGGGGTGGTCATGGTGTCTCCTGGGTTGTCGGCTTGTCCTGATGGATTCAGCACGTACGACAAGGCAGCGCCCGCGGATGTGAGGTGACGGGCCGCTGCCTCACATTCCGGCGCGGTGTCTGGTCGAACCTTTGTCAGGGACAGCTGGGAGCGATTGAGGGGGGCGCTGGGGCCATGACCACCAGATCCGGGCCAGGAGACGATCGGCCTGATGCCGGCCTGAGCGCGATCATCAGCGAGCGCCGCCAGCTCATCAACCTGACCTACCGGCTGCTCGGCTCGCTGGCCGAGGCCGAGGACGCCGTCCAGGAGACCTACGCCCGCTGGTACGCCATGTCCCGGGAGCAGCAGGCGTCCATTGAGTCACCGGGTGCGTGGCTGACCACGGTCGCCAGCCGCATCTGCCTCA
Source organism: Trebonia sp. (assembly GCA_036509215.1). Classification (GTDB taxonomy): domain Bacteria; phylum Actinomycetota; class Actinomycetes; order Streptosporangiales; family Streptosporangiaceae; genus Trebonia. Next base: position 55 of record DATCGA010000003.1, on the reverse strand, counting down.
ACCTGCTCGGCTCGGCCCGGGCCCGGCGAGAGACTTACGTGGGCGACTGGATCCC
>DATCGA010000002.1:0-22296 GCA_036509215.1 Trebonia sp. | reverse complement strand
CACCCTGCCCAGCGACGGGCATCGGCACAGCAACGTCGCCGTCTACACCGCCACCGGACTGGCACCCGGCAACCACACCATCGTCGTCACCAAGCTGTCCGGCACCTACGCCACCCTCGACGGCTTCACCATCACCGACAGCTGACCAACCCGGCGACGCCAGCGGCTTCGGCAAGAAGTGGCGCCTACCAGCCGCGCTCGCGCCACTCAGCCAGGTGCGGCCGCTCCGCCCCGAGGGTCGTGTCCCCGCCATGCCCCGGGAACACCCAGGTCGCGTCCGGCAGCCGGTCGAAGACCTTCGTCTCCACGCCGTCAAGAAGCGACGTGAACCGAGCCGCATCCTTCTGCGTGTTCCCGACACCGCCCGGGAACAGGCAGTCTCCGGTAAAGATGTACGGCGCCGCCCCGTCGGCGTCGATCACCAGCGCGATCGACCCAGGCGTGTGCCCGACCAGGTGAATCACCGACAGCGAAGTGTCGCCGAACGCGACCGTGTTGCCATCGGTAACCAGCTCGTCGGTCTCGACCGGGATGCCGGGCGCGTCGGCCGGGTGCGCCACCGTGACCGCCCCGGTCGCTGCCTTCACCGCGGCGAGCGCCTGCCAGTGGTCGCCGTGCTGGTGGGTGGTCACGATCTTGGCCACCGGCGTGTCTCCGATCAGCTCGATCAGCCGGTCCGGCTCGGCTGCGGCGTCGATCAGCAGCCCCTGGCCGCTGGCGTCGCGGAGCAGGTAGGCGTTGTTGTTCATGTCGCCAACGGCAAGCTTGGTGACGGTCAGGCCGCCGCCGATCTCCCGCGTGTCCGATGGCCCGCCAACACGCACGTCTCCGGTGTAAGTCATCCCACGAATCTAGTGCGTGCGGGCGCCGGGAGGTAGATCGGGGCTACTCCTCATCCAGGGCCGCCGCGAGCGGCTGGAACACCCGGCCATGGAGCCAGTCGACGCGTTCGCGGCTGGCCTGCCGAGGCACCGCCTCCACCCACATGATCAGGTTCAAGTACGTCCGGTAGAGCGAAAGCCGCCGCCGCGCCGCAAAGTCGAAGGTAACCGTCCCGCCGGCGGGCAGCGTGACCGGGTACGTCCCGGCATCGGCCAGCACCGCGTCCACCATGTCAAGGAAGGCCGCCCGCCAGGTCTCCCGCAGCGGACCCACCGACTCGGACGGGTAGCCGAACCCGCTCCCGGTGATCGTGTGCACGCGCGCCACCAGAGCGCCCAGCGCGGCCCGCAGCTGATCGCGTTCCGCGCCGCTGGGCTTAGGCGCCACCTCCGGCCAGGGGCTGCCCGGGCACTGCGTCATCACTAGATACCCGCCCGCCGCGCCGGTGGCCTCCACCGCAATCACCGAAGGCACCGTCACCTCACGACACTGGCCAGCCAACTGGTAAAACAGCGCCTCCGTGCCCAGAATCCCCTGCTCATAGCGGAGCAGCGGCGTATCGGGGCCAGGCGGGATCTTGACCACCAGCCTGGTGCCAGCGGCCAGGGTCACCAGGTGGACGGCGTTGAACGTCCCGCCCGTCAGGCGACGGGACCCCGCCACCAGATCCCCGCTGATTCCGGCCCCCGCCAGGGCAGCCGCCAACCGTGCCGGGCCGGCATCCGCCATGTTCTCTCCAAGCGCGTTGCGGTGCGGGATCAAGCCAGCAGGGTGGCCCGCCCCGCCTCGGGGGATTCTGCCAGGGCGCCCGGGTAGAAGCCACGGACCGTTCGGAACACTTCTTCGAGAGACGGCCACCAGCGGCCGGCCCGCAGCGACCCGAGCTCGCTCCGCGCCGCCGCCGCCTGCTCGGCGGGCTCGGTTGCAGCGGCCACCACCACCCGGTGCGGTCGGACCGACCGGAGCGGGCCGAGGTAGAAGTCGGGGCGGTGGTCCTCGGCGGCGCCCGGAGCCGTCTCCGAGGCGAGCACTAGGTAATAGTCCGGCAGCTCGAACTGGTTCGCGCGCCAGGCGGCGAGGGCCTCGGCCGCGCGGAGCTCGAACCGCTCGCTGCCGCGGGTCTCCTGCGACAGGTCCCACATCGCGCTCCACTCGCCCGCCACCGCGGCCAGCGGGTCGGCCGCGACCAGCACGTACGGCGCCGAGATGCCCGCCGCCCGGCGCAGTGTGGCGGCGGCGACCGCGACCCCGTCGGCGCCGTCGGCCTCCTCGGCCGGCCGGACCAGCACGACGTTCATCGACCGCTCCACGGCGGCCAGCACCGGCTCCGTGGTCTTCCCGGCCAGCACCACGACCGTCGACGGGTTGCGCCTCACGGGCCGATCATAGTCCCACGCCAATCGTTCGAAGATATTTTCCCGTCCGCCCCGTCCGGCCCGGGGCGGTGTCGTAGGCTGGGTACGCGGTCGGCCCAACGGGGGGCGCCGCAGGCAGGCGGGCATAACGGCGGTGCTTCGCATGCTTATAGGAGAGTCTTGGCGGCGTGGACTTGAAAAAAATCTCTGGGTTTCGAACGGACCGCTGCTCCGCGCCAGCCGGAAATGTCAGACCCCCTCGTTAGCATCACGGTCGGCGGGGTGTCTCTGTCCAGGGTCTGGTCTGACCCCCGCCAGCAAGACGACACTCGAAGAAGACGACGAAGAGAAGAGCACGCAGTGGCTGACCGGCTTGTCGTTCGCGGCGCGCGCGAGCACAACCTCAAGGACGTCTCGATCGACCTCCCGCGCGACGCCATGATCGTGTTCACCGGGCTGTCCGGCTCGGGCAAGTCCAGCCTGGCGTTCGACACGATCTTCGCCGAGGGCCAGCGCCGGTACGTCGAGTCGCTCTCGGCCTACGCCCGGCAGTTCCTCGGCCAGATGGACAAGCCCGACGTGGACTTCATCGACGGCCTCTCCCCGGCCGTCTCCATCGATCAGAAGTCCGCCAGCCGCAACCCGCGGTCCACCGTCGGCACGGTCACCGAGGTCTACGACTACCTGCGGCTGCTGTTCGCCCGGGTCGGCAAGCCGCACTGCCCGATCTGCGGGCGGCCGATCGCCCGGCAGACCCCGCAGCAGATCGTCGACCGGGTGCTCGAGCTCGAGGAGGGCATCCGCTTCCAGGTGCTCGCGCCGGTCGTCCGCGGCCGCAAGGGCGAGTACACCGAGCTGCTCAAGGAACTGCAGGCCAAGGGGTACTCCCGGGCGCGAGTGGACGGCACCGTCATCCGTCTGGACGAGGTTGCCGGCGAGGCTGGCAGCCTGCCGACGCTGAAGAAGCAGGAGAAGCACGAGATCGAGGTGGTTATCGACCGGCTCGCGGTGAAGGACACCGCCCGGCGGCGGCTGACCGACTCGATCGAGACCGCGCTCGGCCTCGCGGGCGGCGTCGTCATCCTCGACTTCGTCGACCTGCCGGAGAACGACCCGCACCGCGAGCGGATGTTCTCCGAGCACCTGGCCTGCCTCTATGACGACCTCTCGTTCGACGAGCTCGAGCCGCGGAGCTTCTCGTTCAACTCCCCGTGGGGCGCCTGCCCGCAGTGCACCGGCCTCGGCACCAAGATGGAGGTCGACCCGGAGCTGATCGTCCCCGACCCGGCCAAGTCGCTCAACGAGGGCGCGATCGCCCCGTGGGCGGGCGGGCACGTCAGCGACTACTTCGACCGGCTCATCGAGGCCCTCGCGGAGACCATCGGGTTCCGGCTCGACACCCCCTGGGAGAAGCTCCCCGCCAAGGCCAAGAAGGCGCTCCTGTTCGGGCACGAGACCCAGGTCCACGTCCGCTACAAGAACCGGTACGGCCGCGAGCGCTCCTACTACACCGACTTCGAGGGCGCGATCACCTACGTCGAGCGACGGCACGCCGAGGCGGAGTCCGACTCGAGCCGGGAGAAGTTCGCCGGGTTCATGCGCGAGGTGCCGTGCCCGTCCTGCCACGGGACCAGGCTCAAGCCGATCTCGCTCGCGGTCACGATCGACGACAAGTCGATCGCCGCCTACAGCCACGAGCCGATCGGCGAGCTGGCCAAGACCCTGCTCAACCTGGAGCTGTCCGAGCGGGACATGCAGATCGCCCGGCTCATCCTCAAGGAAGTCAACGCGCGGCTCGGCTTCCTGCTCGACGTCGGCCTCGACTACCTCAGCCTCGACCGGGCGTCGGCGACGCTGGCCGGGGGAGAGGCGCAGCGGATCAGGCTCGCCACCCAGATCGGCTCCGGCCTCGTCGGCGTGCTCTACGTGCTCGACGAGCCGTCGATCGGGCTGCACCAGCGCGACAACCAGAAGCTGCTCGACACCCTGCTGCGGCTGCGCGACCTCGGCAACACGCTGATCGTGGTCGAGCACGACGAGGACACGATCAAGGCCGCCGACTGGGTGGTCGACATCGGCCCCGGCGCGGGCGAGCACGGCGGCCACGTCGTCGTCTCCGGCACGGTCGACGAGCTCCTCAACAGCGAGGAGTCGCTGACCGGCGCGTACCTCTCCGGACGACGTGAGATCGCGGTGCCGAAGACCCGCCGCAAGCCGACCAAGGGCCGCGAGCTCGTCGTCAAGGGCGCCACCGAGCACAACCTCAAGAACGTGGACGTGGCCTTCCCCCTCGGCCTCTTCGTCGCGATCACGGGCGTGTCCGGGTCGGGCAAGTCCACCCTGGTCAACGACATCCTCTACCGGGCGCTGGCCAAGGAGCTGCACGCGGCCCGCACCGTGCCGGGCAAGCACACCCGCGTCACCGGCATGGACAACCTCGACAAGGTCGTGCACGTCGACCAGGGGCCGATCGGGCGCACCCCGCGCTCCAACCCGGCCACCTACACCGGCGTCTTCGACCACGTCAGGAAGCTGTTCGCCGCCACCACGGAGGCGAAGGTCCGCGGTTACCAGCCCGGCCGGTTCTCCTTCAACGTCAAGGGCGGCCGGTGCGAGGCGTGCGCGGGCGACGGCACCATCAAGATCGAGATGCAGTTCCTGCCCGACGTGTACGTGCCCTGCGAGGTCTGCCACGGCGCCCGCTACAACACCGACACGCTGCAGGTCCACTTCAAGGGCAAGTCCATCGCTGAGGTGCTCGACATGCCGATCGAGGAGGCCGCGTCGTTCTTCGAGGCGGTGCCCGCGATCCACCGGCACCTGAAGACGCTGGTCGACGTGGGGCTCGGCTACGTCCGGCTCGGCCAGCCCGCCACGACCCTGTCCGGCGGCGAGGCGCAGCGGGTCAAGCTCGCGACCGAGCTGCAGCGCCGGTCCACCGGGCGCACCATCTACGTGCTCGACGAGCCCACCACCGGCCTGCACTTCGAGGACATCCGCAAGCTGCTGGGCGTGCTCGACAAGCTGGTCCAGAACGGCAACACGGTGCTGGTCATCGAGCACAACCTCGACGTCGTCAAGACCGCCGACTGGATCATCGACATGGGCCCCGAGGGCGGCAACGGCGGCGGCACGATCGTCGCGACCGGCACGCCCGAGCAGGTGGCGAAGAACGAGCTGAGCTACACCGGCCAGTTCCTGAAGACCATCCTCGCCTCGTCTTAGCTGATCGCACCACCCCACCCCACCCCACCCGAAGTGCTCACGACCCCGAAGCGCGCTTACCCATCTGTCATCTGCGGCGTTCACCGGCCGGAGGCGCCCGCCGGCCCGAAGCGTCACCCATCTGAGGTGCTCACCCGTCTGAGACGGCCACTCACCCCGGGCGGCCACCCACCCGGGCGGCGAACAGTTCCCGAAACGGCCACCCGCCCCAGTAGTCACGTCAGCCGCAAGAACCACCTGGATGGCGGGGAAAGACGACTTCCTGGTCCATGATCACGAAGGGTTTTATCCTGGCGAAGGGAAAAACGCCTATAACGCTACAAACCCCTCGTGATCATGCTCCGGCGCCCAACCTGGAGTCACCGGCCTCGAGATAACAGCAAGAAGCGGCGTGCCGCGAGGAGCAGTGGGCGGGCGGATCGGCGGGTGCTAGCCGACCGGGCCGAGTTCAGCCCCGGCCAGCTCGGCGTAGATGAGGAACTTGAACGGGTCGGACTGCTGGTACCGCTCCATCAGGCGGTGCAGGGCGGTTTGGCGGAGCTCGGCCAGCGGGCCGCTACCGGGGTGGCGGAGCAGGCCCGGCCTGATGATCTCCAGGGCGAGGGCATGGTCGCCCTGGGCGATGAGCGTGGCAGCGGCGTCCGCGAACCGATCCTCGCGGCCGCCGGCCAGCAGGTCGAGCGCGGCGGCGTGCTCGGCTGCGGTGGACGGCTCCATCCCGGTCCCGTCCGGCTGCCAGTAGCCGCTGCGCTGGTGATAGAGCCGCGCGGTGAAGTGGTCGCGGGTCACCAGATAGGGGACGACCGCTGCCGGGTGCTCGCGGAGGACATCCGGGAGGCTGGCCGCCGCGAGAATCTCCGGCAGGGTCAGGCCACGGCGGATTGCGTTGAGCACCTCGCCGTGGAGTTGGGTCAGCGCCGCCCTGAGCCCGGGCACGGCGGCGGCGGTGAGCAGATCGGTCAGCGGCGGGTGGCCGTGGATGAGCAGCCGGGGCCGCAGGCGGTCGATGAACGCGAGTGCCTCGAGCAGTCCCTCCGGTGACCCCTCGTCCGTGAACGGCTGGCCGAGGTAGGGCATGAGCACGTCGCCCGCGAATAGCACGCCGCTCGCGGGGAGATGGACGAGCAGGGCGTCGCTGGTCTCGCCGCCTGGCGTCGGATACAGCACCAGATCGGTGCCGCCGACGGTCAGCGCCGTCGGCTCGCTGATCAGCTGGTCGGGCGTGATGGCGAGGTGGAGTTCCCCGGCCGCCCCGGTGAAGTAGCGGAACGGCGGCCGGCTGTCCCGCTCGCGGTCCAGCCCGGCCGGGAAGCCGGCCTGCGCGATCACTCGGGTGCCGGGACCGCGCAGCGCGTCGGCCCCGCCGACGTGGTCCCAGTGCGCGTGGGTGAGGATCAGGTGGCTGACCCGACCGTCGGCGGGAAGGTCGAGGTCGCTGAGCGCGGCCTTGACCCGGTCCGGGGTGGTCCCGGCGTCGATGGCGATGACGCCGTCGTCGGTCGTGATGAACGCGAGGTCGCAGAAGTCGTAGCCCTGGGCGATCTGGATGCCGGGTTCCGGGCGCAGGATCCGGGGCGAGGTGAAGCGGAATCCGTCCTCGCCGTTAACCCAGAAACCGCCGAACGTCAGCCCCGTCCCAGCCGGAGCGGTACCGAGCCCGGACCTGCGCGCGGCGTCCGCTGCCTGCTCATCGTGGCCGAGTACGGCGTGCGCGAGGGAGAGCCCGTGGAACGCGCCGCGCAGCAGCATGGCCGGGAACTGGTCGCGTACGGCCAGCACGAACTCCAGGTCCGCGATCGCCTGCTCGGCCCGGGCCCGGTCCGGCGGTAGGGTGGTCAGCGCCAGCCCGCGGAAGTACTGCGGCAGGCCCAGGTCGGCCGCGGCGGCGCGGTCCAGTTTCGCCAGCGCGCCGTCGGCGTCAGCGCCTGCGCCTGCGTGTTCGCCGAGCCGCGCCTGGAAGAACCCGGCCAGGGCAAGCGGCGTCGGCGCGTCCGGCTGGGCATCGGAGAGCGCTGAGAAGAGCCGGTACCCCTCGGTGTCCGCGCTGGCCGTCGCCAGCCTGCTGGCCAGCGTGACCATGGTGTTCTTGTCGGCGCCGGGCCAGCGGGCCGCGATCGTGAGTGATTCGACGTCGCGCTGGCGGGTGATTCGTCCGGTCATGAGAGCGACCCCCGGTGGGTGAGTTCGGAAGGTTCCGTCTCCGGATCCGTTTCGGACTGGTCGGCGGCTCTGGCCACGGGCTCAGCAGGGACAGCGGCACGTGCGGGCGGGGCAGGCAAGCTGGGCTGGGCGGGGAGGAACACTGCGACCAGGATTGCCCCCGTCGCCGCGACCCCGCCGGCCACCACGGCGGCGATCGTGAGGCCGTGCAGGAACGCGTTGGTGGACGCGAGCCGCAGCGCCTGCCCGAGCGCAGGGTGGCCGGCTCGCGCGAGGCCGCCGGCCGCCGCGTAGGCCGCGCCGACCGACTGGTGCGCGAGGCCGGTGACCTGGGCGGGCACCCTGGCCGGGGCGGTGGCGGTGAGCCGCGACCCGTAGCCGGAGGCGTAGATGCTGCCGAGCACGGCGACGCCGAGCGTCCCGCCGATGAGCCGGGTGGCGTCGTTGACGGCCGAGCCGACGCCCGCCCGGCTCCGGCTGACGACGCCCATGATCGCCTCGGTGGCCGGCGCGGAGGTCAGCCCCATGCCGAGCCCGTACAGCACCATCTGCACGGCGATGACGCCGTAGCTCAGCGTTGCAGTCGTCGTCGCCGCGACCCAGCCGTAGAACACCGCCATCGCGACGAGCCCGATGGTGACGATGAGCTTGGTGCCGGCCCGGACCGCGAGCTGGGTGCCCGCGACCGACCCGATCGCGACCGCGATCGCGACCGGGAGCACCCGGACGCCGGCCGACAGGGCGCTGTAGCCGCGCACGAACTGGAAGTACTGGGCGATCAGGAAGATGAAGCCGAGCAGGGTGAAGAACGACACCGTGACCGCCCCGCTGGCGGCGCTGAACCGCGGATTGCGGAAGAGCCGCACGTCAAGCATCGGGTGCGGGGCGCGCCGCTCGGCCGCGATGAACACGCCCAGCAGCACCGCCGAGACCGCGAATCCGGCCAGGCTGCGACCCGCCGTCCACCCGTAGGTCGGCGCCTCGATGATCGTGAAGACCAGCAGCGCCATCATCGCGGAGGACAGCACCAGCCCCGGAACGTCGGGGCGGGCGGAGTCCTGGCTCTTGGCGGCGGGCACGGCGACGGCCACGCCGGCCAGCGCGAGCGCCGCGACCGGGGCCATGGCGACGAAGACGCTGCCCCAGCTGAAGTCCTGCAGCAGCCAGCCGCCGACGATCGGCCCCAGCGCGATCGCCACCCCCGCGATCGCGCCCCACAGGCCGATCGCGGCGGCCCGCTCCCGCCGTTCGGTGAACACGTTGGTGAGCAGTGACAGCGTCGCCGGGAAGGTCATGGCGGCGCCGAGGCCCATCACCGCCCTGGCCGCGATGAGCTGGGCCGGGCTGGTGGTGAAGGCGCCGGCCAGGCTGGCCGTTCCGACCACGGCCAGTCCCGCCAGCAGCATGCCCTTGCGGCCGAACCGGTCGGACAGGCTGCCGAACGTGAGTATCAGCGCGGCGAAGACCAGATTGTAGGCGTCGACCACCCACTGCAACTGGGTCGTGGTGGCGTGCAGCTCGCGCGTCAGGTCGGGCAGCGCCACGTTCACCAGGGTGGTGTCGAGGTTGACGAGGAACGACGCGAGCAGCAGCGCCGTGAGTATCATCGGCTTAGATCGCATAGTTGAAAGACTCAATCATCAAGTTGAAAAAGTCAAGCGATAAAACTTGTTTATCAATCGTGTAGTGGCTAGTGTCAGAGCATGCGCAGCTACGGCCAGTACTGTTCGATCGCCAAGGCGCTGGACGTCGTCGGCGACCGGTGGACGCTCCTGATCATCCGCGAACTCCTGATCCGAGGCGCGATCCGGTACACGGACCTGAAGGACGGGCTGCCGGGCATCGCGACCAACCTGCTGGCGGACCGGCTGCGCGAGCTCGAGTCGGCCGGCCTGATCCGGCGGGAGGAAGCCCCGCCGCCCGTCGCCACCGCCCTGTTCCACCTGACCGACACTGGCGCGTCGCTGCTGCCGGTCATCGAGGCGATTGCCCGGTGGGGGATCGAGCTCATGGTCACCCCGGTCGAGGCCGACCAGTTCCGCGGGCACTGGTTCGCCTTCCCCGCCTCGCTGTTCCTGCAGGACCGCGATCCCGAGGGCCCGCCGGTGGCGATCGAGCTGCGCACCAGCAGCAGCCCCGCCGTCATCGAGGTGTCCGGCGGGTCGATCACCACCCGGCTCGGCACGGCGCAGGCAGCGGATCTCATCCTGGCCGGCACCCCGCACCTGATCCTCGCGCTGATCACCGGCAAGCTCACCGCCGCTCAGGCGGCTGACCGCGGGCTGGACATCAGCGGCGACCCCGCCGTGCTCAGCCGCGTCCTTCCCGTCGGCGTACCCGATCCGGCGGCCTAACCCGGCGAGGCCGCCGGATCGGTCAGCGGCGGCTGGATCAGGGCCGATGACTGCTCGAAGGCGAGCCGGAGCCCCGTCGGCATGCCCGCCACCACCTCGCGCGGGTACTCGACCCGATGCCCGTTGACGCGCAGCGCCATAGCCGGCGGGCGGCGGGCGAAGCACCCGTCGCACCGGCCGGCCGTCCCGGTCCGGATGAAGCGGCGGCAGTCGGCGCACCGGTCGCGGGCGACGAGCGGCCGCCGGCCCGGGTTCCGCCGGTAGACGACGAGCCGGTCCCGCAGCCCCGGCCAGTTCGGCAGCAGGGCCTGCTCGGCCGGCCGCCAGTTCAGCGCGAGCTCCTGGTGGAAGCGAACGGTGCCGGTCGGGCCGTCCGGCCCGCCGCCGACGTAGACCAGCACGTCGCCGCGGTAAGCGCGCAGCGCCCCGTAGCTCGCGGCATCGTCATCGTGGGGCGGCCAGCACAGAAACAGGGTGCGGCCGGCGCCAGTCCGCACCGCGTCGATCGCGCTCGCCGCCCGCACCTGGGTCCACGGCCGGTGCCGCGTGTCGTGGTACTCGTTGGCGGATGCGTGCGCACGGTTCCGGTCTGACCCCGGCGGGGTCTGATCAGAAGCCACGATGTCGACGCCGGATGCCTGCAGCAGCGCCGCCCAGTAGCCGGTCCCGGCCCCGCCCTCAAGCAGCGGCGCGTACCGGGCGAGCAGCGCCAGCGCGCCCGCGTCCGGGATCGCCCAGGCGAACAGCGCCGCCAGCTCGCGCCGCCTGGCCGCCAGGTCGAGTACCCGGGCGAGCCCGCCGGGCACCGCCCAGCCCGGCCCGGGACAGCCGGCCAGCACCTGGACCAGATCCAGGTAGGGGTTCTGGCCGGCCCCGAGTGCGCGCCGCCGCCTGGCCGCGGCGAGCAGGGCGTGATACTCGCGAAGCCGGCGCACGCCCTCCCGCCAGTCGGCCTCGTCGGTGATGGCGCCGCCGGTTAGCTCCGGCCGCACCGTCCACGGGTACCGCTCGGTGAACGCAGCGTAGGTCGGCAGCGTGCGCAGCACCGGCCAGCGAACCGGTCTGAACCAGCGCGACCGACGAGGATACGAGCGGCCGGCGGGCACGTGGACCCACCGGCCGGCCGGGGCGGGCGCGGCCGCCGCGCCGCAGACCGCGCAGATCGGATGCGCGTCCACGCTGACCAGCCGCCCTCGCGCGAGCAGCGGCGCGACGTCGTGCCCGCCAGTCAGGCCCAGTAGTCGATCCCGCCGGAGTGCACCACCTTGCCGCCGAGCACGGTCAGCACCGAGTGCAGCTTCTTGAGGTCATCGTCGGAGACCCTGAAGTAGTCGTCGCTCAGCACCACCACATCCCCGAGTCTGCCGACCTCGAGCGTGCCGAGCAGATCCTCATCCACGCCGCCGAGGAACCAGCGGTTCGCGCGCGTGAAGTGCTCGAGCACCTCCATCCGGGTCAGCTGCTGACCCGGATTGACCTGGTCCCCGAGCGCGTTGATGCCGGTGGTCGCGTAGTAGGCGTGGATCCACGGGTTGAGCGGCGCGATCTGCATGCCATCCGAGCTCAGCCCGACCGGGATGCCGCTGTCAAGCAGCATCCGGTACGGCGGCCCGGCCGGGCTGACAGCCTCGAAGTACTCATACGACGTGAGGTTCACCCCGCCGCCGAGCGCCTTCAGGCGAGCCACGTAGTCGGCGGTGATGAACGGGACGTGCGCGACCACCCAGCGGAAGTCGGTGATCGGCACCTGCTCGTTGACCGCCTCGTAGCCCTGGATCTCGGTCTGGAAGTCGGTCGGGGTCAGCGAGTGGACCTCGGCCCGCCAGCCGGCCTTGGCCGCCAGCAGGGCCGCGTTCATCCAGACCGGGTTGCCGCCCGCGTACAGGGAGATGTCGGCCAGGAACTCGCCGACCGCGCCGGTCCGGACCAGGTCGCTGCCGAAGAACGGGAACGCGTTCTGCAGCCGCGCGGTGGCGACCGGGATCGTCGTCTCGGTGTCGAACAGCAGGTAGTTGGTCCGCAGCCGGACGATCCCCTGCTGTTCGCCCTCGACGTCGCGCTGGTTCCCCTCCTCGTAGACCGAGAGGAACGAGTTGTACATCGTGTAGTTGTTGTCGTGCGCGGCGCCGTCGGCGGGCGTGTCGGTCGCTTGGAAGGCGCCCTGATCCAGGTGGGTGGTGACGCCGACGCTGGCCGAATACGCCATCGCGTCCCGCACGCTGCGCTTGCGGTCGTCGAGGGTGAGCGTCTGACGCAACGCCAGCAGCGCCGCGGTGGCCGGCCCGTTCCCCTCGAATGGGGAGGCCGCGATCGACCCGTCGGCGCCCACCGTCACCGGGTAGGGCCCGGTGACGTTGTCGAAGAAGACCTTGCCGAGAGAGTTGGTCACGGCGGGCCCGGTGAACCCGACCATCATGAAGACCGGCTGGTGCGGCACCGCGGCGTCGAGTTCGGCCAGCGTGGGCAGTCGCACCTCCTTGAACTGGTTGGGGCTGAAGCCGCCGATCGTGGTGATGAAGTCGTCGGCGCTGACCGGCGTCTTCGGGCTGGCCGGCAGCGTCTTCGCCCGGATCGCGTAGAGGGCCTGCACATCGGCGATCGAGGCGGCGTTCTCCAGCGGCGTGTGGTGCCCGGGCCGGTTGCCCATCAGCACGAAGTGGTTGTGGCAGTCGATCAGCCCCGGCACCGCCGTCCGCCCATGCAGGTCGATGACCTGCGGCTCCCCGGCGAACTGGCGCTTCGCGGCCGACACGCTGTTGCCCACGTAGGCCACGAATCCGCCGCGGATCGCGACCACGCTGGCGACGGTGCCGTTCCCGTCCATGGTGTAAATGCGGCCGTTGGATAGGATCAGGTCCTCGGACGGCGAGGTTCGGCTGGCGGCCGGCTTCGTGGCGGCCTCGGCTGTGCCCGTCAATGCCATGCTTCCCGCGGCCGCGACGCTCGCGGCCGCGCCGGTGATCGCCCCGGTCTTCAGCACCGCCCGCCGTGACACTCCGGTGCCTTCGTGCTTTCCTTGCTTGTCGCCGGCCATCTGCCCGCCCACCCTCCGTGGTGGTTTAGGCGCGTGAGCAATTCATGCGCGACCGTAGCGTAGGCAGGCGGTATAAGCAGGGTCAATGCAGCACAAAAGCGGTATTTAGACCAGTGCGGCCCACCCCACACTCTGGTGTTCCGACACTGTGGTTACCGCAGGTAGTGGCCGACGCTGGGCTTAGCCGGGTGACGCCGCGCGAATGAGGTGGCAGTACGGTACGACGGTGGAGATCATGACCGGTGCAGGACCCGCCCACGTCGCCCTCGAGCGGCCGGAGCAGCGCCAGCCGGCCTTTCTTGCCGTGCTCACGCACGGGGCGGGCGGCACGCCCGACACGCGAGACGTGCTCGCCGTGCGCGACGTCGCGCGGGCCGCGGGCGCGGTGACGGCGCTGGTTACACAGCCCTACCGGGTGAAGGGCGCCCGCGCTCCCGGATCGGCGGCGCGGCAGGACGCGGCCTGGATCGAGATCATCGGGGCGCTGCGAGCCGAGACGCCGGGCGTGCCGCTGATCCAGGGCGGACGGTCCAACGGAGCGCGGGTCGTCTGCCGGACGGCAGTGGACGTGAGCGCGGTCGGCGTGATCGCGCTGGCGTTCCCGCTCCACCCGCCGGGCCAGCCGGAGAAGTCCCGCGACGCGGAACTGCGCCAGGCGGGGACCAGCGTGCTTGTTGTCAACGGGGACCGTGATCCCTTCGGCGTCCCCGAACCCGACGCGACCACGCAAGTCGTCGTCATCGGCGGGGAGACCCACGCCCTCGCAAAGCACCCCGAGGCGATTGGCGTGGCCGTCGCGCAATGGCTGGACGGACTGCCCGGCCTATTGTTATCCGCTTGTTATTATTTGCCCAGGTTAGGCGGCTGGCGCCTGATGATCGGTGGGGCGGTGCGGCGCGATCAGCGCGCCGTTCGGTAGTAGTTCTCCGGTGTCTTCGAAGATAACGATCCCGTTACAGAGTAGTGACCAACCCTGCTCCGGGTGGCTGGCGATGGTGTGCGCAGCCTCGCGATCGGGTGCCGTAGATTCCGGGCACCTTGGTATGTGCGGGCACATTCAGTGCCTCCTGGCCTTCCTAGGCTGTCCACGGCCTGGATCCACTTGGTCCTTGGGTACGCCCAGCAAACCGAACTCCGCAATGAGTCGCGCCCGCTTCCCCTACCAAATGGCCTAGACCACTTATCCACAACTTTGCCCCGCTGCGACGGCAAGTGCAAGCGACTTGCCGACGCGTTAAGGAGAGATTTCCCAAATATTGATACGACCATGCGGGGGCGTTGGTTCAGACCACCCGCGGACTTCTAGTGCCGAGGGTACTACCAAGAAAATGCCCCGAGAACGGACGGAACGTCCCCGGGGCGCGGCCGCAGGTAGCGGCAACTTCTCTGGTGCTGGCTAGAAGGTCGGGACGCGGGGGACCTCGGGGATGTGGTTGAGCCGGTGGTTCTCGCGCAGCGTCAGCAGGCGCTCGGCCTCGTTGGTCAGCGCGTGGACGGCGGGCTTGGCCTTGGCCTGGCGGAAGTAGATCCGGTCCTCGTAGCCGCGCGGGCCGATCTCGGCGCGCTGGGCGGCGAAGGCGGCCCGCATCGCGTCGGTCAGCGCCCCGTCGAGTTCCATAGCCAGCTGGTGCAGTTCGGTGACCGGGGCGTGCCGGGCCTCCGCCTCGCGCAGCGCGACATCCGCCGCCCGGGCGGCGTCGAGCAGCTTGCCGCGCTCGCCGGCCAGCGACACGTCCGCCGCATGCATGTCGAGCGCTTCCTGGCTAGGCTTATACATCCTGAGTTCCCGTCCTCCGCATCGATCCGCACCGTAGATTACGCCATCACCGACCTTACGCCCCGCCCGGCTCCCCGGTTCGCTCCACCGCCGCCCGCAGCACGGCCGGGCGGACGTCGAGGGCGGCTAGCAGCGGCGGCACCGCCCCGCCGGCCACCGAGACCAGCCCGACCGCCAGGTGCGGCACGTCGTAGGGCGCGCCGGGTTCCAGCAGCCCGTCCGATCGCGGCACCCGAAGGAGTTCGCCCACGTCGGGGGAGTGCGGCAGGAACACGCCGCCGTGCCACACGCCGGGCAGCGTGCGCCCGGGGCCGCCGGGGACCCATCGCGCCGATCCCGGCGCCGGGCGCCTGGCGCGATCCGCCCCGACGGGCACGCTCGCGCGGCTCAGTGCGTCGGGACCGAAGCTCGCCAGCGCGCGCTCGCGCACGGTGCCAAGATCGATCCCGATCGCGGTCAGGGAATCCTCGTCAAGGCCGCCGAAGATGGCGTCGCCTGCGAGCCGCAGAACTTGCTCCAGGACCCGCTCCGGGGGCAGGCCGTGCACGCGCAGCGCGGCGGCCACCTCATGATCGGACTCGACGAGGGCCAGCAGCAGGTGCTCGCAGCCCAGGTGGCGGTGCCCGAGGCGGACCGCGTGCGCGAAGCCACCGCGGAAGATCGCCGCCACGGCCGGCGTCATCCGGTGCAGTCGGCGGTTCACGCCCGGCCCGGCCGCGGATGACCACCGGCTCGGCCGACCGAACCTGGTCGGCCAGCTCAGGTGCCTGGTCATCCCTCGCCCCCGTTTCCGCCGTGCCCGGGCCGCTTGCCGTGCTTGCGGTGCACGGTCTGCTTGGTCACGCCAAGCCGCTGGCCGATGTCCTGCCAGGACCAGCCGAGCCGTCGCGCGTTTTCGACCTGCAGGATCTCCAGCCGCTCGGTCAGCACCCGCAGCGCCGCCACTGCCCGCAACCCCACCTCAGGGTCGGCGCTCCCCGCCGCCGCGGCGACGTCACCCGGCGCAGCCGTCTGCCTGCCCGATTCCATGACGTCAGCTTAGGCTGACGCACTGCCAGACGTCAACATAAGCTGACGGATGTTCGCAGCCGATGCCGTCGATGCCGCCGAGCCGATGATTCTGCCGCCTTCTCTTCGTACAAGCCCATGAGACGACCGAGTTCAGACTGGAGATCACCATGACAGAAGTGATAGACGACGCCTCCCTGCAGCCGACCGTCGCGGCCGAGTTCGTGCGGCTGGCCGATCTGCTCGACGCCGCCTCCGACGCCCAGTGGGACACCCCGTCGCTGTGCGCGGGCTGGCGGATCCGCGAGGTGGTCGCGCACCTGACGATGGCGGCCCGCTATTCGGAAGAGCAGTTCATGGCGGAGCTTCAGCGGTGCGGTTTCGACTTCACCCGGCTGTCGAACGAGATCGCCGCCAGGGACGCGAACCTGCCCGCCGGCGAGCACATCAAGAACCTGCGTTCGGAGGTGATGCAGCACTGGGCCCCGCCCGGCGGCGGCTACCGCGGGGCGCTCAACCACGTGGTCATCCACGGGCTCGACGTGACCGTGCCGCTTAACGCCCGGCGCCTGCCCCCGGACCAGACCATCCGGGTCATCCTCGACGACCTGACCCAGACCGATGGCACCGTTCGCTTCGGCGTTGACTTCGCGGACCGACGACTGCAGGCGAGCGACCTGGACTGGTCGTTCGGCGAGGGCCCGGTGCTCCGCGGCGCCGCCGCCGACCTGGCGCTGACCATCTGCGGTCGCTCGGTCCCGCCCGGACGGCTCGAGGGCGACCCACTCGTCCGGATTGACTAATGGCATCATCCGGCCGCTTAAGTCGGTCCCGGCTTTCGCGATGAAGTGGTTTTCCGCAAGCCGGTAACGATAGGTTTTAAGACATATTTGGCTAGGGGGATGGATGGCCACGTCTGTCGATTGGGCGGTATTCGTCGTCGTCGCGGCGCTGCTGGGGTTCGTCGGCTACCACTTCAGTGTGCGGACGCTCCGGTGGTTTACCGCAATCACCGCGCTCGGCCTCGCGCTGGCGGTCACCGCTTACGGTTTAGCGCAGAGCGGCCCCGCGTCGTCCGATCTCGAGAGCTCGTTTGCGCTGGGCGCCGACGCGGTCGGTGACGCCTTCTTCCACCCGCTCGGCCTCGGGAACCCCGTTTCCGGGCCCGGCCGAGCCGGGTGGGTGGTCATCATCATCCTGCTGGTGCTCGGCTACCGGACGCTGGAGGCCTGGGCGCTGCACTGGCAGGCGCCGCAGCTGGACGCGTCCAAGCTCGCCGAAGGTCAGCCGAGCATCAAGCCGGACGGCCCGGCGGGCAAGTCCGCCGATGGGCTGACCGACGGCCAGCGTCACGAGCTGCTGGCGGCCGAGGTCGGGTTCCGACTGGCCGCGATGGAGGTGCGCGCGCCCGCCATCCTGCCCGGCGGCAGCCGGTCCGGCGGGCTCGCCACCATCGCCGAGACCAGCGGCTTCAGCGGCGGCGGACTCGCAGGCGCGATCATCAGGTTCTTCGGCATGCTGTGGCCGAATCCGCGGCAGGTCCAGGTCCGCGTCTGGATTGAGTCGGCGTCGAAGGCGGCCGGCCAGAAAGCGGTGACGCGGGCCGACCTCGCGCGCGTGACCGTCGAGCTCAGCGATCCCCGCGACGGCGCCACCCTGTCGACCAAGACGCTGGCCGCGGCCAGCCTCGACGAGGCCGCGACCGGGGTGGCGGGCTACGTGGCCCGGCAGATCTTCAGCATGGACCCCGCCACGCCAGTCTGGTGCTTCGGCGCGCCCGACGGCGGTGACCTCGCCGCGTTGCTGCTCTCGCGGCAGGAGCGCGTTCGCATCGAGACCCCGGCCGACGTGCTGAGCTCGCGTTACGAGCAGATCGCGCGACTGAAGAACGAGGCGCTGAGCAGCCGGTGCGCCGGAGTTGTCCGGTATGAACTCGCCCAGCTTTACAGCGTCCAGGGCGAGCCTCCCGAGGAGCACCTGACCGCGCTGCGGCTGCACGCGGTCAACCGGGAGCAGTACCCGCGGTTCTATCGCGGACGCTACCGGCTCGGCATTTCCCTGGAGATGGTCACGGACCCGGGATTCAGATTCACCGAGCGCGAGGCGGCGCGTGACGATCTTGCGGAAATTCTGAGCATCCTGCACCGCTGCCGCCTGACGGAAAGGCGCCTGCGCGCGGACGACCAGATCAAGCCTGTCTCCGGCGGCGGCCCGTACTTCGAGCTCACGCCCATCCTGCGGCTGGAGTTGCTCAAGGCCGCACAGCAGGAGCTGCGGGGGCTGCGGCGGCAGCTGACGATCCCGGGCGTGCTGTGGGCGGCGTTCGCGCGCCGTCACGAGCGCGCGATCTTGCGGGTTTACCTCCAGGGACTGCGGGCGCGCCAGTCCTTCCACGACGGCGTGTGCGTAGCCGAGTTGCTGGTCGCCGCCCGGCGCCGGGCCACCGAGCAGGGACTGCCGGATGAGCCGGACGGCGAGAAGCGCTTCCGGCCGCTGACGCGCCGGCACCTGAGGCTGGCGATCCGGGTAGCGTCCGCCGTCGCGGGCCCCGACGACCTGATCGCCGGGATCCCGGTGAGCTCGCGCCACCAGAAATCACGGGACCCGTGGCCGCCAGCGCATTCGCCCGACCCGCCGGCCCCCAGAGAGCCGCATGACCGGTTGCGCTGGCGGCCCCGGTCGCGCCGCACGGTCTCGTGGCAGGCCGCGTACAACACCGCGTGCCTCTACGCGGCGCTGGCGGCGGAGCGGCTGGCGACCGGGGAGACACTGCCGGCGGCGGAGAGGACGGCGTGGGAGGAGCGGGTCGTCGTCAGTCTGGTGCGCGTCGTCAACAACCAGTACGCCGAGATGGAACGCCCCTACGACACAGTCTCGCAGGACCCCGATTTCTCCGCGATCAGATCCGCGCCGGACCAATTCCCCGTCTTCAGGAAATTCCTCGACGACCAGCGGCGAATGGACTACCCCGAAGTCGATGTCACCCAGGCGCCCTGGGGCTTGGCGGACTTATCGGTCGTGCCGCCCGCCGCGACCAGTCATCGTCCAACAAGAGCCCGCCGAGGGGCTGCACCCGCCCTGGCGCGGCGTGGCGCACGCGCCCACCCGGCCTTTACCTCACGGGAATCGGGGACCTGCTCCCGCCGTGATTCACCGCGCCCAATGAATTGAACATTTTGAATCATCATTATCGAATTAAATAACTAGGCGACCTTACATAAGTCCGTCATTGTCGGAATTTCTGCGAATATGGACTTTTCCCGCGACCTCCGTTACAGATAAGGAAACGACACAGTAGGAGCGCTCCTCGCCCTCGGGCGAGAACCGCCATTCCGGCCATCCCTCGCTATCAAGGAGCGTTATGACATTCACTCGCGCCAGACGAGCGTCTCTCGCCGCCGCAGGCGTGGCCGTGGCGGCAATTCTCGTCGCCGCCTGCAGCAGTTCAAGCAGTTCCTCGGCCGGCCCCGTGAGCAGCGCCTCCGCCGGCGGAGGCGCTAGCGGAACCGCCGCCGGGACGAGCATCGTGGTCGGTTCGCTGCCGGTGCTCGACACGGCGGGGCTGCAGGTAGCGATCAAGGAGGGGTTCTTCAAGCAGGCCGGGCTGAACGTGACGGTCGAGTCGGTCGCGCAGAGCACGGCGGCGATCCCCGACCTGCTGCACGGCAGCATCCAGGTGATCGGCGGCGGGAACTACGTCTCGTTCCTCGAGGCGCAGGCGCACGCGACGTTTTCGGTGGAGTTCCTGGCCCCCGCGGTGGACTGCACGACGAACGACTACGGCGTGGCGGCGATGCCGTCGTCGGGCATCACCACGGCGTCGGACCTCGCGGGCAAGACGATCGCGGTGAACCTGACGCAGAACATCCAGACGCTCACGACGAACGCGGTCCTCACCGCGGACGGCGTGAGCACCGCGGCCGTGAAGTACGTCGAGATCCCCTTCCCGGACATGGTGGCGGCGCTGAAGGCGGGGCGGGTGAACGCCATCAGCGCGGTGGAGCCGTTCCTGTCGGCGGCGCTGGCGGCGGGGGCCAAGCTGGTGACCTCGACCTGCACCGGGCCGGCGGCTAACTTCCCGATGTCGGGCTACATCACCACGCAGACCTGGGCGCAGCAGCACCCGGCGGCGGCCAAGGCGTTCCAGCAGGCGCTGGAGAAGGGCAACGCGTACGCCAACGCGCACCCGAGCGTGGTCCGCACCGTGCTGCCCACGTACACCAGCATGACCTCGGCGGCGGCGGCCACCGTGCCGCTCGGCACCTATCCCAGCTCCCTGACCGTGACGTCGCTGGGGACCATCGCGACGCTGATGAAGAGCGGTGGGCTCACCGCGCCGTCGGACGTGTCCTCGCTGATCCTGCCCTAGTCCAGATGGCTTCCGCGACGCCAACCGCCGCCGCCGACCCCGCCGCCGACCCCGCCGCTGCCGGTGGCGGCGGACGTCCGTCTTGGGCCGGCCGGTGGGCGCGTGGCGCGACCGGCATTGTGGTGTTCTTGCTGCTGGTGGAGGCGGCGGGGTGGCTGGGAATCATCAGCCGCTCGACGCTGCCGCTGGCGTCCTCGGTGCTGTGGCGGACCGTGCTGCTGGCGGGCAACGGCCGGTTCCAGGCCGACCTGGGCGCGACCGTCGAGGCATGGGCGGTCGGGCTTGCCATCACGGTGGCGGTGGGCGTCCCGCTTGGCGTGCTGCTCGGCAGCGTGCCCTGGGTGCGGGAGGCGACCAGGGCGATCGTGGAGTTCCTGCGGCCGATCCCCTCGGTGGCGCTGATCTTGCTGGTCAGCCTGCTGCTCGGCCCGGGGCTGCGGCTGGCGGCGACGCTGATCGTCTACGGGGCTATCTGGCCGGTGCTGTACAACACGATCGCGGGAATCGACGACGTCGACCCGGTGGCCAAGGAGACACACCGGGCGTTCGGGTTCTCCCGGCTGCAGACCGTGTGGATGGTGTCGCTGCCGTCAGCGGCGCCGTTCATCGGGACCGGGATCCGGCTCGCCTCGTCGGTCGCGCTGATCCTCGACATCGCCACCGGCTACATCACCGGTCCGATCAACGGCCCCGGCATCGGCGCGTACATCGCGCAGGAGAGCACCGGCGCGGACGACCTGACTGTCATCCTGGCGGCGACGGTGTGGGCCGGGATCCTCGGCCTGGTCCTTGACCTGCTGCTCACCGCTGCGCAGCGGCGGCTGCTGCGCTGGCACCACGCCAGCCTGGGGGAGACCGAATGAGCTGGCAGCGGCTGACCTGGGCGCGCCGCTGGGTCGTCCTGGTCGCGGGGATCACCGGGTGGCAGCTGTGGACGTCGGCCGCGCGCAGCTCGTTCTTCCCGCCGCCGTCGGCGATCGTGGCCCGGATGCACCACCTGTGGTTCTCCGGCCCCGCTGCCCACCTGTTCCTGACGCCGGACGCGACCGGCAACATCCTGCCCAGCCTGGGGCGGGTCTTCGCGGGCCTCGCGATCGCCACCGCCATCGGCGTGCCGCTGGGGATCTGCCTCGGCCGGTCCCCGGCCGTGACCGCCTACCTGAGCCCGCTGCTGCAGTTCGCCCGGGCGCTGCCGGTGGTGACGATGGCCCCGGTCTTCATCGTCCTGTTCAAGCTCGGCACCCAGATGGAGGTCGCCACGATCGTGTTCGGCGCGACCTGGCCGATCCTGCTGAACACGATCGACGGGGCGGCGTCGGTGGACCCGGTGCAGCTGGAGACCGCGCGGGCGTTCCGGATGACCCGGTGGCAGCGACTGGCGTGGCTCATCGTCCCTGCCTCGCTGCCCAAGGCCTTCGCCGGGTTCCGGCTCAGCCTGTCGCTCTCGCTCATCCTGATGGTCTTCGCCGAGCTGGTCGGAAGCACCGACGGTATCGGCTACGAGATGAACAACGCGACCAACTCCTTCGACATGACCCTGCTGTGGTCGACGATCGTCCTGCTCGGCATCCTCGGCTACCTGCTCAACGAACTGCTCGCCGGGGCCGAACGGCTCGCCCTGTCCTGGCACACCCCCCACAGAGAACGGGAATGACGTGCTCGAGGTAACGGACCTGACCAGGACCTACGGACGCGGCCCGGGCGCGGTGACCGCCGTCACCGGGGTGAGCTTCACCGTGGCGCAAGGCGAGCTCGTCAGCATCGTCGGACCCTCCGGCTGCGGCAAGTCCACGCTGCTGCGCTGCATCGGCGGGCTGATCCCCCCGACCAGCGGGCGGGTCGTGCTGCGCGGCATCGGAGTCCACAACGTGCCCGACGGGCTCGCCGTGGTCCTGCAGGACTACGGCCGCTCGCTGTTCCCCTGGCTGACCGTCAGGGATAACGTCGCGATGCCGCTGCGCCGCACCATCCGCACCCGGGTCGCGCGCCGCGCCGCCGCCGACGCCGCCCTCGCCGCCGTCGGGCTGCCCGGTGCCGGGGACAAGTACCCCTGGCAGCTGTCGGGCGGCATGCAGCAGCGCACCGCCATCGCCCGCGCGCTGGCCTGCGACCCGGTGCTGCTGCTGATGGAC
>DATCGA010000001.1:0-8061 GCA_036509215.1 Trebonia sp. | reverse complement strand
CTGTGGAACGCAAGCACCCCGATGAGGCCCACCACGGTCGCCGTGATCACGATCGGTGCCCGCCTCACCGCGCCAGGCCTTCGCTGCTGCGCATCTGCCGTCCGCCCCTTCCAGGCATCAGAAACCGAACGTCTCTGCGTGGATTTGCTCCGCGTCCGTCCCGAGCTGCTGCGCGGCGTCCGCGATCTCGGCGGTGAACCCGCCGGGCCCGCAGATGTACACGTCACGGTACGCGATATCGGGCACGAGCGACCGAAGCACCCGGGCGTTGAGCCGGACCTTGTGCCGTGACCCGACGATCTCCTGCAGACGGCCATGACGCTGCCGGACCAGGGCGGCCACCTCGTCCCGGTGAACCAGGTCCGCAGGGGTCGACGCGCGGACCACGACCACCGTGTCCACCCCGGCCGGCAGGTCCTCGAGCAGTGCGCGCACCGGGGTAATGCCGACCCCGGCGGCGAACAGCGCGACCCCTTCGCGAAGGCGCGCGTGATCGGTGAACGTGCCATAGGGGCCTTCGATGGCCACCCGGGTGCCCGGGCGCAGGCTGGCCGCCGCCCGGCTCTGATCGCCGAGCCCCTTGATGGTGACCCGGATGTACGGCGGCCGCGGCAGGGCGGACAGCGAGTACGGGTGCCCCTGCCACCACATTCCCTTGGTGAGGAAATGCCAGTGGAAGAACTGGCCGCCGGACACCGCCAGCCGGTCGAGGTGCCGCCCCTGGCAGACCACCGAGACGACCCCGGGCGCCTCCTGGCGGACCTCGACCACCCGGAGCTGATGCCGCAGGCTCCGCCAGGCCGGCTGGGCGACCCGGTACACGAGCACCAACCCCGCGGTGACCGCCCAGACCACGATCCACAGCGCCCGCACCAGCGGGTGGCCGATGAAAGAGACGCCGGTGAAAATCTGGTGCGCGAACGCCATCGCAAGCCCCAGATACAGGTACAGGTGAATGACCCACCATGTTTCGTACCTGAGACGGCGCCGAACGTGCCGGTAGGAGCTCACCCCGGCCATGATCAGCAGGCCGAAGCCGACCGCCGCGGCCAGCATGTCCCGGTAGGACGTCACCAGCACCCACAGCTCGCGCAGCGCCCCGGTGCTCGACGCCTGCGCGTAGCCGAGCGTGATCAATACCACGTGGGCAGTGATGAGGCCGATCGCCCACGGGGCGAGCTGCCGGTGCCAGCGGACCAATCGATCCTGGCCGACCGAGCTCTCCAGCCACGGCAGCCTGGCGATCAGCACCACCATGATCAGCATGAGGTAGGTCCCGGCAAAGCCCGCGAGCCGGCCGGCCGCAGAAAACAGCCCGCCGGGCGCGGCGAGCGAGCCCCGGGACTCGCCAAGGATGACCGCGGCGAGGACGGCGCCGAAGCCGAGCCCGGCCAGTGCCGCGCACGCGTCCACGATCGCGGGACGGGGCGCCGGCGCCGCGGGCGGCGGATTACCCCATGTCCGCGTTCTCGGACGGGGTGTCAAATGACCAGACTCGTAGACCTGCCCGCCGCTTGTCACGGCTACAGTCTGCCCAGTGAAGCTAGCAGCACCCTCTGAGCAGCCCAAGTATCACCTCTCAACGACCCGTCACGCGGTTTAGTGGAGGGCATGAGTAACGATGACGAGACGCCCTCGGATGCCCAGGTCCGCGCGGCTGCCGAGGGGCGGCCAACGCACCCCCAGGAGCCGCACGCTGGCGGCACCGCCGGGCGGCTGAACTGGCTGCGCGCCGCCGTGCTGGGAGCCAACGACGGAATCGTATCGGTGGCCGGCATCGTCATCGGGGTAGCGGGCGCCACATCGTCCCGCGGTCCCATCTTCACCGCCGGGCTGGCCGGGCTGGTCGCCGGGGCCGTGTCGATGGCCCTGGGCGAATACGTGTCGGTCTCCAGCCAGCGCGACAGCCAGCGCGCAGAGATAGCCCAGGAAAAGCGCGAACTCGCCGCCACCCCCGAGGCCGAACTGACCGAGCTGACCGCCCTCTACGAAGCCAAGGGCCTGTCCGCGGCCACCGCACGCACCGTCGCCGCCGAGCTCACCGCCCACGGCGCCCTGGCCGCCCACCTCGACGCCGAACTGCACATCGATCCAAAAGACATCCCCAGCCCCGTCCAGGCCGCCGCCGCATCAGCGCTGTCGTTCACCTCCGGCGCCCTGCTGCCCCTGCTGGCCATCCTGCTGCCCCCGACCGCGGCGCGGGTCCCGGTTACGTTCGCCGCCGTCCTAATGGCACTCGGTCTGGCGGGCGCCCTCAGCGCCCGCCTAGGCGGCAGCAACATCCTTCGCGCTGTGCTGCGGGTCGTCATCGGCGGCGCGCTCGGCCTCGCCTTCACCTACGGCATCGGGCACCTATTCGGCACCGCCATCGGCTGACGCCAACCGGGCGCCCGGTGCAAGCCGCAGGAACTACCAGCGGCCCCGGGGCCCGTAACCTCCTTCATGCCTTGCTGAGAGAAGCCACCGGCCGAGTCGTCGCTGGCCACCAGCCACCAATTCGGGCGATAGTGTTCGTCACGCATTCTTCACGTTGGCCTGGTAAAGCTGTTGGGCGAAACTAGCCGAACTACTACCAGGAGGTCGATCGAGTGGCTGGACAACCGTTCACCCGCCGGGCTGCCCGCATCCGGGCGGGTTGTCGCGAGAGCGGCCCGCGGCGCAGGGTGGAGCACCGCCGGGGTGGCGCGGGACCACCAGCCGGACGCGACAGTTATGTTCGGCGGGCGAGTGACCTGCTCTCCGCCGCCAGTGCGGGGGCATCGGGCGTTCTCACTGGCCTCCCCGGGCAGCGCTGCGGCCGTGCGGTCGGGGCCCCCTGTCAGGATGAGTGCGATCTGACCCCTGCCAACTCCGGCTCTCCCCGTGACGGCCATTCCCGCCGGCCCGCGCGATTACGTTCGATGACTGTGCGGATCTTGATCGCCGAGGATGACGATGGGCTCGGCGCGGTGCTGGTTCGCGGCCTCCGCGAGCAGGGCTACGTCGTGGACCTGGTGCCCGACGGCGAAACTGCGGCCTCGTACCTGAGGTCTTATCAGTACGCGGTGGCAGTCATCGACTGGCGGATGCCTAAGCTGTCTGGGCCGGACCTCGTGACCCGGTTGCGCCAGGCCGGATCGGCCGTGCCGGTGCTCATGCTCACCGCGCGGGACACGCCGGCCGACCGGATCGCCGGCCTGGACGCGGGAGCGGATGATTACTTGGTCAAGCCGTTCGACTTCGGTGAGCTGCTGGCCCGGCTGCGAGCCCTGCAGCGCCGCCCGGCGGGTGCCCGGCCGCCGCTGCTGGTTGTCGGTGAGCTGTCATTCGACCCTGCATCGCGTGAGGTCCGGTGCGGCGGCCGGCAGCCTGTCCTGACCGGGACTGAGCTCGGCATCCTGGAAATCCTGCTGCGGCGCTCGCCTGGCGTGGCCGACCGGCGCATGATCTCCCAGCACGTCTGGGATGACGAGGCCGACGCATTCGGCTCCAACACGATCAACGTCCATCTGGCCCGGCTGCGGTCCAAGCTAGCCGGCGGCGGTGTCCGCATCGAGACCGTCCGTAGCGTCGGCTACCGCATCGTGGCGGCGTGAGGAGCGGGTACGCGGCCAGAGTGGCCGCCGTGACCACGGCGGCCCTAGGGGCCTGGCGATCA
The DNA here is from genome assembly GCA_036509215.1 of Trebonia sp. GTDB lineage: Bacteria > Actinomycetota > Actinomycetes > Streptosporangiales > Streptosporangiaceae > Trebonia. Next base: position 4,424 of record DATCGA010000001.1, on the reverse strand, counting down.
GAGCTGACAGCGTAGGCCAACTTCCGCCAGCCAATTCCTTTACTCCGCGTAGAGGCCGACGCAGAACAGGGCCAGCCACGCTACCTCGCAGCACAGCATGACCACGTCCCGCGTGATCAGGTCTTCCACCGGGCGGACCGTGCGGCGAGCGCTGAGCACGCCGAACCGGACCACCGCGACGGCCAGCGGCAGCGCGGACGCCAGGTGCCACGGCCGGGCGGCGCTGTTCTCGCCGAGCGCCCACATCAGGTACGTCGCCAGCATGCCGACCCCGATGGCCTCCTGCGCGATGCGCAGCATGCCCGGCCGGTACCAGCGCATCGCCGGGCGGTGCTTGACGGCGTCCGCGCCCAGGCTGGTCAGCTCGGTGTAGCGCTTGGCCACCGTCACGCCGAGCGCGCCGAGGCTGCACACCAGCAGGAACCAGACCGACGGCTTCACGTGCGTCGCGGCCGCCCCGCCAAGCACCCGGAGCACGAAGCCGGACGCCACGATCAGCATCTCGACGAACGGGACGTGCTTGAGCTTGAACGAGTAGAGGAACGACGAGCACAGGTACGCCGACGTCGTGGCGACGAGCAGCGGCTCGCGGATCACCACGCCCGCGCCGACCGCGAACAGCGCCGCGAGCACCGCGAGCACGACCGCGTGGTGCTCTGGCAGCGCGCCAGAGGCGATCGGCCGGTTCCGCTTCACCGGGTGCCGTCGGTCTCGCTCGACGTCGGCGACGTCGTTGACGAAGTAGACCGCGGCCGACGCGCAGCCGAAGGCGAACATGGCGAGCAGCGCGTAGCCGAGGCCGTCATCGCGGCCAAGCGATGCCCCCGCCAACGGCGCGGCGAACACCAGCAGGTTCTTCGGCCACTGCCGCGGCCGCGTCGCCATGATGGAGGCCCGCAGCCACCGCGCGGGCGAGACGCGGAGGGCCGCGGCGACCCCTGGGGAGGACACCGCGGCCTGTGGCCCCGTGTCCTCCCCAGGGGCCGCCGTCCTATTGATTGTCACCGCGCGTAGACCGCGGTGAAGTCGCGGGTGGACGGGGTGTAGTACGAGTACGGGCTCGGCTGCTGCGTCGGCAGCAGCGGCACCGGCGTCGGGTCGCCCGGCTTGCCCTTGGCCTGGTAGTAGTCGAACTTCATCCAGGCCGGGTTGATGTCCATCTGCATGCCCTCGACCGCCCCGGCCCGCTGGAGCAGCTCGCCCAGGTCCTGCGCGTTGAGCGCCGGGCCGTAGACGTAGACGACCCGGCCGTCCTTGGTGATGCCGATCCCGGACCGCCAGACGTAGTAACCGCCGCCGAGCGTCGCGCCCCAGTTGCTCATCACGTTCGAGTTGGCATCGGCCGCCACCTTGCCGTGGTCCACGAGCAGCTTGAGGTTCTGCCTGACGCCGGCGATCGACGAGTTCATTGTGAAGTCCCTGCCCCACTCGCCGATCTTGATCTCGCCGCTCTTGTAGTAGACGACCGACGCGGTGCCGTTCACCAGCGAGCCGTGGTGAATGCCGTTGAGGTAGAAGCCGCCACCCGCCGCGTCCAGCTTGAACCCGTCGTTGAAAGTGGCGAGCAGGCCTGTGCGCTGACCGGTTGGGATGTAGTTGGGCACCCCCCAGTTGGCGGGTCCCGGGTCTTCCGTGCCCGGTCGCAGCGAGAACTTGGCCAGCCGCTGGTCGATCGACGCGATGCCGTTGACCTCGGACGTGAACGTGGCGTCCCGCAGGAACGTCGTCAGGATCGCCGGCTCGCCGTTGACCTTTTCCGCCACGCGCCACTGGCCTTCGCCCGCGATCGACGAGCCCGCGAGGGACTTCAGCGTGGCCGGGATGTCGGGCACGAAAGCCTTCTTACCGTTGCCCTTCACCGGCTTGCTCGGGCTGACCGCCTCGCCGCTGGGCACGGCGAGCGAGAACGGCGGCTTGCCGCCCTTCGGCGGCGGGTTGTACGACAGCCACTCGCCGAACGTCACCACCGGGCCGAGGTAGTGGTCCCTGGCCCATTCCGCGAGGTTCGCCGACACACCCTGGCCATTGTTCCTGAACGCTGCCTGACCAGCGGAGAACATGACAAAGACGAAGAAGAGCGCGATCACCGCGCTGAGGATGCGGACGGTACGACGGCGGAAGAACCGGCGAGTCCGGCGAAACCGGACCTTCCCCGGCGGCGGGGCGTCCAGTGACGGCTCCCCACGCAATGCCGGGCCACCAGGCCCCCGCCCCGGCAGCCGGTAGCCCTGGTCGTCGAACCGCTGCGGGTCCTCGTACCGGCGCATGTTTCCTTGCCCGCGCCCGTCCTGGAGGCCGCGGGGACCGCCGTCGTAGCCGCCGTAGCCATCGCGGCCGCGCGGATCACCATTTCCCGGGTAAGTGGCGCCGCGGCCCTGGTAGTCGACCGTCCGCGTGGGCTGGTTGTCATAGCCCTGGCCGCCGTAGGGCTGCTGCTGGCCGTAACCCGCGGGCCTGCTGCGGCCGGGTCCTCCGTACTGGCCGTACTGGCGCTGCTGCTGATCCTGGCCGGGAGCGCCGTTGCCGTTGCGCTGAGCGCCCTGGTCCCCGTGGGCCTGTCCGTCATCGGGCTCGTTAGGCCACTCAGGGCCTAGTCCGCCACGGGGCACCCGTCGTGACATCCTGTATACCTCCCGCGTAGCTCAGTCCCGCAAGGAAGCCAGCTGCCTCGGTTTGAAGGAATCGTTACGAGCCTATATCCACACTTCGGCCCAGTTCCCTGCAGCTTCCGGCGATGCATGCGGGAGCGCGGTCGCCCGCGCCAGGTGTGAGAGTATGCGGCTAGTCTTTCGATCCCTGCTCATCTTGCTCTGCATATCCTCTGATCCTCTGATTTCCCTCATAGCCAGCTTCCTCATCACGGCGTCCATCCGGCCGGTGAACAGCGCGCCGTCCAGGTGGTCGGTATAATGCTGCAGGCAGCGGGCGAGCACCTCCGTCCCGACGACCTGGACCGGGTCAGCGCGGTCGGTGAAGCCCCTGGCCACCGTGTTCAGCCGCCGTTTCACGTCGTAGCAGATGCCGGGAAGGACAGGCTCCCCTCCTCACCGTCCTGCTCTTCCTCGTCGGGCACTCAAGGACCGGGTTGACGAGGCAGCCGCCCAACGGCACCCGGCTCACCGGCACCTAGCGCGGCCCGGAGACGAACCCCGATGGTTGGCTCTGCGAGACCGCGCCGCAGACCCTGCGGTCTTGCAGGCTGGCTGAGCGCTATGTGGACCTGCGAAAACGGACGTCACCGACAAGCGAACCGCGCTAGGCGGTCCCGGCGGCAGACCCCGGTCCGCTGAGGCTCGTCGCGGTCCCGGCCAGCCGCTCGAGCGCCCGGGCGCTCTCCGAGCCCGGCTCGGCGTGGTACAGCACCAGCAGCTGGCCGCCGGAGCCGCCGATCGGGAGCTTCTCCCGCCAGAGCTCGAGCGGGCCGGCCTGCGGGTGGTTCATGGTCACGGCGCCGCCCGCCAGGTTCCTGACGTCGTGCCGCGCCCACAGCCTCCTGAACGGCTCGCTGGCGAGCGAGAGCTCCCCCACCAGCTGGGCGATGCGGGGGTCGTCGGCGTCGGGGCCGATCGAGGCGCGGAAGCTGGCGATCATGCCGCCGATGGCCTTGCGCCAGTCGGGGTACAGGTCGCGCTCGGCCGGGTCGAGGAACATCGAGCGGAGCCGGTTCTCCCCCGGCTGCATGGACGGCGAAAGCGCGGTCGCGCGGGGGTTGGCGGCGAGCACGTCGAACATCCGGCTCTCCACGAACGCGGGCAGGTTGACGACGGCGATGAGCTGCCGGACGCTGGCCGGCACGGTCTCCGGCCGCGGCCGCCTGGCGGCGGGCCTGGCCGGCCGGGCGGCGGCGAGGCTGAGCAGGTACTCGGTCGCGGTCGGGTCGAGGCCGAATACCCGGGCCAGGGCCTCGAGCACCGACGGTGACGGGTTACGGTCGCGACCCTGCTCGAGCCGGAGGTAGTAGTCCGCGCTGACCCCCGCCAGGGTAGCGACCTCCTCGCGGCGCAGCCCGGGGGTCCGCCGGACGCCGGCCACCCGCAGGCCGACGGTCGCGGGGTCGACGAGCTCACGGCGGGCCCGTAGGTATTCACCGAGCGTGTTCGGTCCGGTCATATCTTCACTGTAAGCGGAACGTATCCCGCTAGCGTGGTCCCGTCACTCCCAGGATGATGAGGGCACTGCCTATTCTCGGCCGGGCAGGGCATTGTGGATGTCGTACCCGGCAGGTGTCCGCGGCGGGCCCCCTCCCCGTTCACCAAGCTACGCATCCTTTGAAGGGAATCGGTCTGACATGACTACTGCTTCGTCTCTCCCCGGCGGCGCGTTCCAGCTGGGCGACCACACCGTCAGCCGGGTCGGGTTCGGCGCGATGCAGCTGGCCGGCCCGGGCGTCTTCGGGCCGCCGGCCGACCGGGCCGAGGCGATCG